>NZ_JBJGXU010000019.1:0-102392 GCF_045447305.1 Pseudomonas sp. D47
ATTGGCCGGGCTTCAGTATCAATCCCTAACGCGCAAGATCGACAGCATGGGTAAATGCTTTCTCACTTGTTGCAACATTTTTTCAGTAGCCCAGGTGTATTTCGTGCTGTTTACAAGGAAGGGCGAGATCTTGCGGTCTCTTTCCTCCTGAAGGCTGGCAGAAAACAGATAGCCGCCGATGGCCCAAGATTACAGCTATAGTTCTTAGACGCTTCGGAGGCAAATGACGACTTTTTAGGGGTCTGATAACGTCTAGCCACAGGACAGTGTTACACGAGGTTAATCATGGACGCAGACGCTCCCATCCCTGACTACGAAACTGAACGCTTACGACGCGTTGCGGACCTTTGCCCGCAAAATGACCAAGATGACGAAGTCTTCGAAAAGATGATTTCAATGACATCTGAGTACTTCAGCGCTCCGATCGCATTGATTTCGATCGTTGACAAGCACGAACAATGGTTCAGGGCTCGGATAGGGATTGAACAGCGCGCAACACCACGGAGCGCTTCGTTCTGCGCGCACTCACTGCGTGATAGAGAGCCTGTGGAGATCTTGGATGCGCAAAAGGACGATCACTTCAAAGATAACCCTTTGGTAACAGGCCTCCCCTTCATTCGCTATTACGCTAGCGCACCACTTCTCACAAGTGACGGTTTCTCGTTAGGCAGTCTATGCGTAATTGACACCTCGCCAAGAGGGCCTATGAGCAAACGAGACGCCGGAATGCTCGTTTATTTTGCTCAACTGGTCGTGATGCGGATTGTGGGCTTACGCTCCCGTAACTATATAGACCAGCCTACTGGACTATTTAACCGGCTCCGACTTGAAGAAGATATTCGCCAAGCGAGCTCTAGCGGCATACCACAAAACCTATATGCCGTAGATATTATCTCACCAAAATTTTTGAATGATGTAGTAAAAGCACTTGGCTATAGTTTTGCGCAATTGCTGATGCTTAATGTAAAGACTCGACTCCTGTCTTTGTTACCAAAAAATTTACTTTTGTACAAAATCAGCCCCACCCGCTTTGGCTTTCTTCTCAATGCTCGCGAACCTGTTGAAGATCTCTGCTTAAAAATTCTTTCGAGCTTTGAAACGCCGGTTGATTGTCAAGACATTCCAATACTTATGCAGGCAGGCATAGGAGTTTTGGAAATTGCCGATGCAGAAGAGAAGGATTGGCTGCGCTTGGTGGTTGGGGCAGCTGACGATGCGAGAGCAAGAAACTTGGGATGGTCGCTTTACCAGGCTGAACTGGATGCAGCCCAGCAACGCGCGTTTGCACTATTGAGTTCTCTACCGGATGCAGTTCGATCTACCGAGCAACTGAGTCTAGTGTTCCATCCGAAAGTCAATTTGCCCAGCCTCGCGTGCGAAAGCGTAGAAGCGTTGATCCGGTGGAATCATCCGACACTCGGCCCGATTAGTCCGGCAGAATTTATACCTCTCGCCGTTAAAACTGCATTAATGCAGTCAATAACTTTCTGGGTGCTTGATGCGGTAGTGGACCAAACGAAAGATTGGAGAACGAGAGGCATTGAGTTAAGAGTCGCTATGAACGTGACCGTCAGCGACCTTGAAAACTCAAAATTGGTAGAAAAAATTATAGAACACATGCAAAACGGAGACCTTTACCCGGAAAGTATTGAGCTTGAATTCACCGAGAGCATGCTCATATCAGATCCTCAGATGGTTATTAAACAGCTAGAGCGCGTGCGCGGATTGGGAATTGAGATTTCCGTAGATGACTTTGGTACTGGCTATAGTAACTGGACATACTTGCGTCAACTTCCGATAAATACGGTAAAACTCGACCAGTCACTGATTAGCAACATCAACACGAATGAAAAAGACAAACAACTAGTTAAGACGCTGATCGAACTCTCAAGGGGGCTGGGGTATAGAGTCGTAGCAGAGGGCGTTGAGACCGACAACATCCTTGATCTCATTACTAGCTGGGGTTGTACAGAGGCTCAAGGGTACCTGATCACTAAGCCTCTGCAGGCGAGTTTGTTGGAAAAATGGCTGGAACAAGGCGGCTTCAGCACCGGCTCTTGATAGGCCGAATGATCCGGCGGGTAGCGTGCTTGAGCTCCCGCCCCATCAATGAAGGTTTTCTCAGATAGCATCCGTCTCACCTCGCTGCTACAGCAACGTGCTACGCAGCAAAGGTTTCACTCTGCATCAAGCAGTTCCTGTGCCACTGTCAGCGCCCCACTCACCTGGTCATCCAGCGTCTTGCGGATCCCCGAGCGCCACAGGTATCGGGTCGACTCTGGTTTGCCGTCGTTGTCCCCATTGGTAATGTCTGTACTACCAGCGAGACCACGAGAAAATTATCTGGTCGGAGGCGATTCCGGACCTGAATATCAGCGAAATCACCGGGTAGTTTTGCGCCAATTTTGCGCAGACACAAAAAAGCCGATCTATCTGATCGGCTCAAGTGTCTGATTTTACTCAGGAATAATGGTCGGGACGGAGTGATTCGAACACTCGACCCCTAGCACCCCATGCTAGTGCGCTACCGGACTGCGCTACGCCCCGACTAGGCGTGTTACTGGGTTTACTTCGCTACGAAGCGATCCGGAATATACCGCAAGCTTTTGAAATGTGGAAGTATTTTAAAAGCTTGTATCACTTCTTCAGAACAACCAGCACATCTTCGAGTTCGGAGATCATCTGACGGATCATTTGCTTGTATTGGGTGGTGTCGTCTTTGGCTTCATCACCGGACATACGCTGGCGTGCGCCGCTGATGGTGAACCCCTGGTCGTACAGCAACGCACGGATCTGTCGGATCATCAGCACATCCTGGCGCTGATAATACCGACGGTTCCCGGTGCGTTTGACGGGGTTGAGTTGAGGAAACTCCTGCTCCCAATAGCGCAGCACGTGCGGTTTGACCGCACAGAGCTCGCTGACTTCACCAATGGTGAAGTAGCGTTTGCCTGGGATGACGGGTAGCTCGTCGTTATGACTTGGTTCCAGCATAAGCCTCAACTCGGGCCTTCAACTTCTGCCCTGGACGAAAGGTGACCACACGGCGAGCCGTGATCGGGATTTCTTCTCCCGTTTTTGGATTGCGGCCAGGCCGCTGGCGTTTGTCACGCAGGTCAAAGTTGCCGAAACCGGACAATTTGACCTGCTCGTTGTCTTCCAGAGCGTGCCTGATTTCTTCAAAAAACAGCTCGACCAATTCCTTGGCTTCGCGTTTGTTCAGACCCAGCTCTTCGTACAGACGTTCCGCCATCTCAGCTTTCGTCAAAGCCCCCATACGTCACTTCCTTAACGTGGCGTTCAACCTTTGTTCGAGCGAGGTGAGGATATTTTGTGTCGTGGTATTCACCTCATCGTCATTAAGAGTGCGCGATGGATGCTGCCAGGTCAAGCCAACTGCAAGGCTTTTTCTATGCGGATCAATGCCTTTACCCTGATAGACGTCAAATAGCCTGAGGTCTGTCAGCCATTCCCCTGCATTTTCACGGATTACATCCAGAACGGCAGTGGCGGCCACTTCACGGTCGGCGATCAGGGCCAAGTCACGACGCACTTCAGGGAAGCGCGACAACTCGCTGAATTTAGGCATTTTGCCCGATGCAACTTCAGCCAAGACCAGCTCAAAAACGAACACTGGACGGTCCAGACCTAGGGTTTTCGACAGCTCCGGGTGGATGGCGCCGACGAAGCCTACCAAACGCCCTTCGCGCTCGATACGCGCGGTCTGGCCCGGGTGCAACGCCGGGTGGCTGCCTGGCACGAAGGTGAAATCGTCGAGTGCGCCGGCGAAGCCCAATACTGCTTCCACATCCGCTTTAACGTCGAAGAAATCCACGCCGTCACGGCCCTGTGCCCAGCCTTCCGGCAGGCGGCTGCCGCACACCACGCCAGCCAGCATCGGCTCTTGCTTCAGGCCGTCGAGTTGGCCGACGAAACGCAGGCCGCTTTCGAACATGCGCACGCGGTCTTGCTGACGGTTCAAGTTGTGGGAAAGTGCTTTCACCAGGCCCGGCCACAGCGACGAACGCATGGCCGCCATGTCGTTGGAGATCGGGTTGGCCAACAGCAGCGGTTCTACGCCCGGGTTGAACAGTTCGAACTGTTTCGGGTCGATGAAGCTGTAGGTCACCGCTTCCTGATAGCCACGGGCAACCAGCAAACGACGCAGTTCAGGCAGGTGCGCACGCGCTTCTGCTTTAGGCTGCGGCGCGAGACGCGCTTGCGGGTAGCGAACCGGCAGGCGGTTGTAGCCATATAGGCGGGCCAGCTCTTCGATCAGGTCGACTTCCAGGCTGATGTCGAAACGATAGCTTGGCACTTCAACGTGCCACTGCCCTTCCCCGCCAGCGGAAATACCCAGGCCGAGCGCCGACAGCAGTTGCTCGATTTGAGCAGGCTCGATCACCAGACCGAGCATTTGCTCGACGCTCTTGGCGCGCAGGGTGATCGGTGCAACGGACGGCAGGTGCTGCTCGCTCACGCTTTCAGTGATCGGGCCAGCTTCGCCGCCGGTGATTTCCAGCAGCAAGCCAGTGGCGCGCTCCATGGCTTCACGGGCCAGCTTCCAGTCCACGCCACGCTCATAGCGGTGCGAAGCATCGGTGTGCAAGCCGTAGGAACGGGCCTTGCCAGCGATGACGATCTGATCAAAGAACGCACTTTCAAGGAAAATGTCACGCGTGGTCGCGGACACGCCGCTGTGCTCGCCCCCCATCACGCCGGCAATGGCCAGTGCGCGGGAATGGTCGGCGATCACCAGCGTGTCGGCGCGCAGGGTTACTTCCTGGCCGTCGAGCAGTACCAGCTTCTCACCTTCTTCGGCCATGCGTACGCGGACGCCGCCGTTGATTTCGGCAAGATCGAACGCATGCAGCGGTTGGCCCAACTCGAGCATCACGTAGTTGGTGATATCGACGGCGGCGTCAATGCTGCGTACGTCGGCGCGACGCAGGCGCTCAACCATCCACAGTGGGGTTGGCTTGGACAGGTCGACATTGCGGATCACGCGGCCCAGGTAACGTGGGCAAGCGTTGGGTGCCAGCACTTCGATAGAGCGCACTTCGTCGTGCACAGCGGGTACGGCGGCAACCACGGGACGAGTGACGGGGGCGTTGTACAGCGCACCCACTTCACGCGCCAGACCCGCCAGGGACAGGCAGTCGCCACGGTTCGGGGTCAGGTCGACCTCGATGCTGGCGTCTTCCAGTTCCAGGTAGACACGAACGTCCTGGCCCACTGGCGCGTCGGCCGGCAGCTCCATCAGGCCATCGTTGCCCTCGCCCACTTGCAGCTCAGCCTGTGAGCAGAGCATGCCGTTGGACTCAACGCCACGCAGCTTGGCTTTCTTGATCTTGAAGTCGCCCGGCAGTTCGGCGCCGATCATGGCGAACGGAATCTTCAGGCCCGGGCGCACGTTTGGCGCACCGCACACGACCTGGAAAGTCTGCGCGCCATTGCTGACCTGGCACACACGCAATTTGTCGGCATCGGGATGTTGCTCGGTGCTCAGCACTTCGCCCACGACCACACCGCTGAAAACACCGGCGGCCGGCGTAACGCTATCGACCTCAAGACCGGCCATCGACAGACGAGCAACCAGCTCGTCGCGATCTACCTGCGGGCTTACCCAGCCACGCAGCCATTGTTCACTGAATTTCATCCTGCTCTCCTAAAGATTCGTTACGACTAGCGAAATTGCGCGAGGAACCGCAAGTCGTTGTCGAAGAACAGACGCAAGTCGTTCACGCCGTAACGCAGCATGGCCAGACGCTCAACGCCCATGCCGAAGGCAAAGCCCGAGAACTCTTCCGGGTCGATCCCGGACATGCGCAGTACGTTGGGGTGAACCATGCCGCAGCCCATCACTTCCAGCCAGCCGGTCTGCTTGCAGACACGGCAGCCTTTACCGCTGCACATCACGCATTCCATATCGACTTCAGCGGACGGCTCGGTGAACGGGAAGAACGATGGACGAAAACGCACCGCCAGCTCTTTCTCGAAAAACACCCGCAGGAATTCTTCGATGGTGCCTTTGAGGTCGGCGAAATTGATATCGCGATCAACCAGCAGGCCTTCAACCTGGTGGAACATCGGCGAGTGGGTGATATCGGAGTCGCTACGGTACACACGGCCTGGGCAGACGATGCGGATCGGCGGCTTGGTCGCTTCCATGGTGCGGACCTGTACCGGCGAGGTATGGGTGCGCAACAGCATGTTCGCGTTGAAATAGAAGGTGTCGTGCATCGACCGGGCCGGGTGATGGCCTGGGATGTTGAGCGCCTCGAAGTTGTGATAGTCGTCTTCGACCTCAGGGCCTTCGGCAATGCCGTAGCCGATGTGGGTGAAGAACTGCTCGATACGTTCCAGAGTCCGGGTAATCGGATGCAGACCGCCCGAGGCCTGGCCACGGCCAGGCAAGGTCACGTCAATGGACTCGGCGGCGAGCTTGGCCGCAAGATCGGCCTCCTCGAGCGACGCCTTGCGCGCATTGAGAACCTCAGTGACACGCTCCTTGGCGACGTTGATCAGCGCACCGACTTGCGGACGCTCTTCAGCCGGCAAATTCCCCAGGGTCTTCATCACCTGAGTCAATTCACCTTTTTTGCCAAGGTAGTGAACCCGGATTTGCTCCAGGGCATTGATATCTTCAGCGCTTTGCACAGCCTCGAGAGCTTGAGCGACGAGCGCGTCCAGGTTTTCCATGTACAGACTCCAGATACAAAATAGGGGAAGAGCTTGAAGGCTCTTCCCCTATTTATGACGTTTACCACCTTGGGCTACAGGAGTAACCCAAGGTGACTGTCGGGGGTACTTAAGCCAAGGTGGCTTTAGCTTTCTCGACAATCGCAGCAAACACCGCTTTATCGTTCACGGCCAGTTCAGCCAGAACCTTACGGTCGATTTCGATGGACGCTTTTTTCAGGCCAGCGATGAAACGGCTGTAGGACAGACCGTTAACACGTGCACCAGCGTTGATACGAGCGATCCACAGAGCGCGGAACTGACGTTTTTTCTGACGACGGTCACGGTAGGCGTATTGGCCTGCCTTGATTACCGCTTGCTTGGCAACACGGAATACGCGTGAGCGTGCGCCGTAGTAGCCTTTAGCGAGTTTCAGAATTTTTTTGTGACGTTTACGGGCAATGACGCCACGCTTTACACGAGCCATGAGTTACTTCCTCTATTCTTGATCCAAAATTAACGAAGGCGCAGCATGCGCTCGACTTTTGCCACGTCAGACGGATGCAGCAAGCTGCTACCGCGCAATTGACGCTTACGCTTGGTCGACATTTTGGTCAGGATGTGGCTCTTGAAAGCGTGCTTGTGCTTGATACCGTTAGCAGTTTTCAGAAACCGCTTAGCAGCACCACTTTTAGTCTTCATCTTTGGCATGTTCGGATACTCCGCATTCAGTTGATAAACATAATCAGAAGGCCTGCCGTGCCCTGTTGATTACTTCTTCTTTTTCGGGGCGATGACCATAATCAGCTGGCGTCCTTCCATCTTAGGATGCTGCTCGACGGAACCGTACTCCAGCAGGTCACCTTCAACCCGCTTGAGGAGTTCCATCCCCAGCTCCTGGTGGGCCATCTCACGGCCGCGGAATCGCAAGGATACCTTGGCCCTGTCCCCATCACTCAGGAAACGTACCAGGTTGCGCAGTTTTACCTGGTAATCCCCTTCCTCCGTCCCTGGACGAAACTTGATTTCTTTTACTTGAATCTGCTTCTGGTTCTTCTTCGCTGCGGCAACCTGCTTCTTCTTCTCGAAGATCGACTTGCCGTAGTCCATCACCCGGCAAACGGGTGGGATTGCGTCGGCGGAGATTTCCACCAGGTCCAATTTGGACTCTTCAGCAATACGAAGCGCTTCATCAATCGAGACGATGCCAATCTGCTCGCCGTCAGCGCCAATTAACCGAACCTCGCGTGCCGAGATATTCTCGTTGATCGGGGCTTTCGGTGCAGCTCGTTTATCTTGTCTCATTTCACGCTTAATAATAATTACTCCGAATCTGGGCGACCACGCCGGGAAACCGCTTGCGCGAGGAACTCAGCGAACTGGGCGACGGGCATCGAGCCCAGGTCAGCACCTTCACGAGTACGCACAGCGACAGTCTGCATCTCGACTTCCCGATCTCCGATAACCAAAAGATAGGGAACCTTGAGCAAAGTATGCTCACGGATTTTAAAGCCGATCTTTTCATTTCTCAAGTCGGACTTGGCACGAAATCCGCTTTCGTTGAGAGTTTTTTCAACTTCAGCAGCAAAATCGGCCTGTTTATCAGTGATATTCATGATCACTGCCTGGGTGGGAGCCAGCCACGCGGGGAATGCACCCTCGTAGTGCTCGATCAGGATCCCGACAAACCGTTCGAACGAGCCGAGGATCGCCCGGTGCAGCATAACCGGGTGTTTACGGCTGTTGTCTTCGGAGACGTATTCGGCTCCCAAACGGATCGGCAGGTTAAAATCGAGCTGCAAAGTACCACATTGCCAGACACGGCCAAGACAATCTTTCAGCGAGAACTCGATTTTAGGACCGTAGAAGGCGCCCTCACCCGGCTGCAAATCGTACGCAAGGCCCGCGCTGTCTAGGGCTGCGGCCAGTGCAGCTTCGGCGCGATCCCACAGCTCGTCGGAACCGACGCGTTTTTCCGGACGAGTGGACAGCTTCATTTCGACTTCGGTGAAACCGAAATCGCGATAAACGTCCATGGTCAGCTTGATGAACGCAGCGGATTCAGCCTGCATCTGCTCTTCGGTGCAGAAGATGTGGGCGTCGTCCTGAGTGAAGCCGCGCACACGCATGATGCCATGCAGTGCACCCGATGGCTCGTTACGGTGGCAGGCACCGAACTCGGCCAGGCGCATCGGCAACTCGCGGTAGCTCTTCAGGCCCTGGTTGAACACCTGCACGTGGCACGGGCAGTTCATTGGCTTGATGGCGTAGTCGCGGTTTTCCGACTGAGTGGTGAACATGTTGTCGGCGTAGTTGGCCCAGTGCCCGGATTTCTCCCACAGGCTGCGATCAACGACCTGGGGAGTCTTGATCTCCAGGTAGCCGTTTTCGCGCTGCACTTTGCGCATGTACTGCTCGAGCACTTGGTACAGGGTCCAGCCGTTCGGGTGCCAGAACACCATCCCCGGCGCTTCTTCCTGAAGGTGGAACAGGTTCAGGCGCTTGCCGATCTTGCGGTGATCGCGCTTCTCGGCTTCTTCGATGCGCTGGATGTAGGCCGCCAGCTGCTTCTTGTCAGCCCAGGCAGTGCCGTAGATCCGCTGCAGTTGCTCGTTCTTTGCGTCGCCGCGCCAGTAGGCACCGGACAACTTGGTCAGCTTGAACGACTTGAGGAAGCGTGTGTTCGGCACGTGCGGACCGCGGCACATGTCGACATATTCTTCGTGGTAGTACAGGCCCATGGCCTGCTCGTCCGGCATGTCTTCCACCAGACGCAGCTTGTAGTCTTCGCCACGAGCAGTGAACACGTCGATCACTTCAGCGCGCGGGGTGACCTTCTTGATCACGTCGTAATCTTTTTCGATCAGCGCGTGCATGCGCTGCTCGATCGCGGCCAGGTCGTCCGGCGTGAAAGGGCGTTCGTAGGCGATGTCGTAATAGAAGCCTTCATCGATGACCGGGCCGATGACCATTTTCGCCGTCGGGTACAGCTGCTTGACCGCATGGCCAATCAGGTGCGCGCAAGAGTGGCGAATGATCTCCAGCCCCTCTTGATCCTTGGGCGTGATGATTTGCAGGCTGGCGTCTGAGGTGATCAGGTCGCTGGCGTCAACCAGCTTGCCGTCGACCTTGCCGGCCACGGTGGCCTTGGCCAGGCCTGCACCAATGGATGCGGCGACCTCGGCGACTGAAACCGAATGATCGAATGAACGTTGACTGCCGTCGGGAAGAGTAATAGTTGGCATGGCGCCTCCTCTCCTAGTGGTGACCCCTACCAAAGGTCACGTGGGTTGGGATGAGCCAGTACAAGATCCAACACCAGGCCGTTCATTGCTGAACGCCTGCCTTACAGCGGCAGGAGCCTTTCGGCCAACCGATAATCGAACCAGAGTGACTGGAGTGAGCTAAAAAGAAACATGGCAAGGCGGCAATTGGCACGCCCGGATTTAGCCAAGCGCAAGATCCTAGCACAGATGAACGGTCATCGCGCCGACGCTATCTTGTGTAAAGACAAATTCCAGGCTTTATAGCTGCAAAAGTGAACTTGAGCTGTACGCCACGCCTCAAACACCCCGAGAATCGCCGTTCGTCCTCGACCCAAAGGAGCATCCACATGATGCGTTTCACCTCATCCCTCGCTCTCGCCGCATCCCTGACTATTCTTTCCCTCGGCGCGCAGGCCGCTGCCCCGTCGAACTGGCCAGCGGGCGCACGTGACAGCTTCGTCAAAGACTGCAGCGCAGCTGCCAGCCAGAACGTAGACGCCAAAACCGCCAAAGACCATTGCGAATGTGGCGCGGACAAGATCAACGCCGAATTGAGCACTGCAGAAATCAAAGAGCTCATGACCAACCAGAACGCCAGCCCGCAGCTTAAAAACAAAGCTGTCGCGGCCATTTCGTCCTGCAAAGTGGTGAAGAAAAAGTAAGATCGACCACTGATCAGACGGTCGCCGTGCTGAAAAAACCGCCTGAAAACTGCTATTTCTCACAAATTACGCAGCTTTTACGGCTTTTTTTAACAGCTGATATTTCGCGCGAAAGCCCCGTAGATCGGGGCTTTCAGCCGACCAAAGCACTAAACGCAACGCTATTGATTAGCAAACAATGCCTTGGGGGGGCTCCCAAGTCGAACATTTCGACTATGATAGCTCGGTGTGCCCAGTTGGCCTGAGCAGCACAGCACTACTGAAAATATATGTTTCTTGGAGATACACCATGTCTAATCGCCAAACCGGCACCGTTAAATGGTTCAACGATGAAAAAGGCTTCGGCTTCATCACTCCTCAAGGTGGCGGTGACGACCTGTTCGTACACTTCAAAGCTATCGAAAGCGACGGTTTCAAAAGCCTGAAAGAAGGCCAAACCGTTTCCTTCGTGGCTGAGAAAGGCCAAAAGGGTATGCAAGCTGCACAGGTTCGCGGCGAGTAATTCTCCGCTGAGCTAAAAAAAACCCCGTCCATGTGACGGGGTTTTTTATGCGCGTTGCAAAAGCCGCGAGGTGCTCAGCCGCAGTTGACCCGCGTGATCACCAAGTTATCGTCGGTGCTCAGGTTCAGGCGGTCTGAGCGGTATTCCAGGGTGACCATGTCGCTAGGCCTGAGGATCCGCGCGTTCTGCGCACCGGCACGGGTACGCGCCTGATCCAGCAGTTGAGGCGAGGCTTTCTGGCCGATCGCGAACTCGGCAGCTTTCGACTCACAGCGGCTATGACCGGCATCGGTCACGGCGGCGTCTTTGGCTGGCTCAGAGGCACCTGGGGTGCTGCAACCCGCCAAAGCGAGTGCTGCCAACAAAGTACCGAATGATGCGAGCTTCCAAGGCATGAAGCCTCCTATGATTAAAAATGGACAGAGATCGTGCGACAGCGATCTGGCAGATTGGTTTCAAGACGTAAATCGCCCGTAGGCAAGTCTGCCTGACTCAGGGCGAGCATTCGCTCAGTCAATCGTCACCAGATATGAACGTATTCAGTAGATGTCGATGTAGTCGAACGGCGGTGTTGGCCAGTTCTGCTTGAGCGCGTTGAAAATCTGCATGACCCAGACTTCATCGCTGGCCGCGACGTTACCGACGTAACCAGAACCTTTGGCCCAGGTTTCAAGACGAAACAGCAAGCCTCCAATATCAGTGCCACCCACCACCCCTGAAGAAATGTAGGCGACACCGGCCTTAGTGACCCGCAACTGCGTATGTTCATCGTCACTGGCACTGGCCAGCAGCTGACGGACAGCGTCCAGCGTCAGGTTCTCGGGGTTTTTCAAATCGATCTGCACCTGGCGTTCCCCGGCAATTAAATTGAGGCACAGTGTCGCACAGCGTCTGCCTCATCCCGAAGCATCTCATGCCTAAGTAGCAGTGCCATACGCCCGCCAAAAATGGTTAACTGCCCCGGTAAGAACCGCGTTTTAGCGCACTGCCCAGTACTTCCAACTCCGCGAGACACCCATGACCACTGTTACCCTCCAAGCCGACATCAAAGCCAAGTGGCCCCAAGGACAAAGCTCCTACAGCCCCGGAAGCCCGGAGGAGTTGGCAATCATTGGAATCGATCTGCTGGTCAAAGAGCTCGGCACTCAGGCCGCTCAGGCGTTCATCGGCCAGATATTCGAGAAATACCCGGCCGATCACATGGGCGCTCACAACCCCGAGCGCGAATAAAGAACCGGCCGGCGAACGCCGACCGGCAAACTCATTACTTCAGACGCGCCAGGCGCTCGGTCAGCAGATCGAAGAAGCCTTGGGCGTCGCCGTTCTCAACCCAGAACGCGTTCTTCGGTTGTTTCAGGCCATCGTACCAATCGACGATGGTCTGGCCGAAGGTCGGGCCTTCACGGCTGTCCACCACCACGTTCACTTCACGCCCGCTGAACAGCTCAGGCTTGAGCAGGTAGGCAATGACCGTGGCATCGTGCACTGGCCCGCCTGGGATGCCGTAGTGCTCCATGTCGCCTTTGACGTATTCATTCAGGATATCGCCAACGACTTTGCTCGCGTTGTTCTTGATGTCGGCGATCTGTTTCATCCGCGCGTCACTGGTCAGCACCTTGTGGGTCACGTCCAGCGGCAGGTAAGTCAGCTTGACGCCACTTTTGAGCACGATCTCAGCCGCGATAGGGTCCGCGAACAAGTTGAACTCAGCCACCGGCGTGATGTTGCCGCCGTTGAAGTGCGCACCGCCCATCACCACCACTTCTTTGATGCCTTGAGTGATTTCCGGCGCCTGGGTCAGCGCCAATGCCAGGTTGGTCTGTGGGCCGAGCATGGCGATGGTAATGCTGTGCGGCTTGGCGGTGCCGAGGGTCTTGATCAGGTAATCAACGGCATTGCCCTCAGCCAGGCCTTTTTTCGGCTCGTGCACGGCAACGCCGGAGATACCTTCCTTACCGTGAATGTTCTCGGCGTAGATCGGCGTGCGCAGCATCGGTTTGGGTGCGCCTGCGTACACCGGAATATCCTCGCGCCCTGCCCACTCACGGGCCAGTCGCGCGTTACGGGAGGTTTTGTCGAGGCGCACGTTACCGGCGACGGTGGTCAGTGCACGAATGCTCAATTCCTGGGGTGAGGCCATTGCAAACAGCAACGCCACCACATCGTCGGCGCCTGGGTCGGTGTCGATGATCAGGTCGATTTTTTCCGCCGCATGGGCGCTGGCTGCAGTGAGCGCGGACAAAAGCAGGACACTCCGAAACAGGTTTTTCAGGGTTGGAAGACCACGTTGCATGAAACACTCCTTGTCGTAGGGGAACTCTAGAAGGTTACGCCGGACACCAGCGCGATATTGCAATAAGGCTGGCACTCGCCAGTGCGCACCACGGCGCGGGCCTTGCGGCTCAGTTGCTTGAATTCTTCATGGCTGACCAGACGGCGCTCGCCGAGGGCTGCCTGCTCAGTCAGGCTGTTGAGTTCGGCGAGCGCAGGCGGTTGCTTGAGCAGGATTTCTTCGGCCAACACATGGCTTTCCACCTGCATTTCGCTGAGCACAATGCGCAGGGTGCTGATGAAGTCGGGAATGCCCTGGGTCAGCGCCAGGTCGATCAGCTCGACACCTGGCGGCACAGGCAGGCCGGCATCGCCGATCACCAGGATGTCGCCGTGACCGAGAGATGCGATCACGCGCGACAGGGCAATATTGAGCAGAGGTGTCTTTTTCATGAGGGCACAAAACCTTGCACGTCGTGCAGCGTAGGAATAGAGGGTTGCGCACCGGCGCGAGTCACGGACAAGGCTGCCGCCACCTGGCCAAAGCGGATGGCCTCGGCTTCGCTCTTGCCATTGGCGAGCGCTGCGGCAAAACCACCGACAAAGGTGTCGCCGGCAGCCGTGGTATCCACCGCCTTGACCTTGGGCGCCACCAAATGCTCAAAACCTTGGCCATCGGCAAACAACGCGCCCTGAGCACCGAGGGTGATGATGACCTTGCCGGCACCCGCCTTGATCAGCTGCGTTGCGGCGACCTTGGCACTGTCGAGGGAGTCGACCGTCACGCCACTTAATGCGCTGGCTTCACTTTCATTGGGAATCAGGTAATCGATCGAGGCGTACCACTCGGCAGGCAAGGGGCCACTGGCCGGCGCCGGGTTAAGGATCACCGTTTTGCCCAATTCACGACTGCGTTTCAGGGCATGGCCTACGGTGTGCAGCGGGGTTTCCAGCTGGCAGACGATCACCTCGGCGGCTTGTAACACCGCGTCAGCGACTTGCAACGAGTCGGGGGTCAGCTCACCGTTACTGCCAGCCACGATCACAATCGCGTTCTGGCTGCTGTCATCCACCACAATCAGCGCCACGCCGCTGGAACCGTCGACGGTGCTCACAGCCTGGCAATCAATGCCCTCAACCAATAAAGCCTCGCGCAACTGGGTGCCGTAGGCGTCCGTGCCGACGCAGCCGACCATCGCCACATCCGCCCCAAGACGCGCCGCAGCCACCGCCTGGTTAGCGCCCTTGCCACCGGGGACGGTGGAAAACGTTTGGCCGATCAGGGTTTCACCGGCGCGTGGCAACCGGCTGGCGCGGGTGACCAGGTCCATGTTCAAGCTGCCTATTACCACTACTTTTGCGGGCATACATCATTACTCATCAATTCGGTTCAGCGGTATTGGGCGAACACACCGGCAAAGGGCGCCGTCGACTCACGCAAAACAATACTCGGCGTCACGATGCGTTGATCGATCGGCAGTTGGGGTGTTGCAATTCGTCGCAGTAAAAGCTCGGCGGCCGTCTCGCCCAGTTGCACGATCGACTGCCCGACCGTGGTCAACGCGGGGTACACGTAACGGCCCATTTGAATATCATCGAACCCGATCACCGACAGCTCGCCAGGCACGCGAATATTGCGCTCGGCCGCGGCACGTAACACGCCGAAACCAATCATATCGTTACTGGCGAATATCGCGCTGGGCGGATTTTCCGACAGCAACTGCACCGCCGCCGCATATCCGCCGGTGCTGGTGAAGTCGCTTTCCAAGGTGCGATTCGCCGCCACTTCCACGCCCGCCTCACGCAGCGCGCGGTGATACCCCGCCAAACGCATCTGCGCCACGCGAGTGTGGCCGGGGCCACCGATACAGGCGATGTCGCGGTGACCGAGTTCAAGCAAGTGCCGGGTCGCGAGGTAAGCGCCCTCCTCGTGGTCGATGCGCACCAGGTCGACATCAATGCCGTCCAGCGCACGGTCGACGATCACCATGGGCGTGCGCACCGCACTCAAGCCGGCGGCGAGGCCACTGTCGTCGCCCCCCACCGAGGTGACGATCAAGCCGTCGATGCGTTTCTCCAGCAACACGCGCAAATAACTGCGCTGCTTTTCAGCGTTGTCGTCGGAGTTGCAGAGGATCACGCAATAGCCATTACGCTCGCAGTAATCCTCGATCCCCCGGGCCAACTCCGCAAAATACGGGTTCAGACTGTTGGGCACCAACAAGCCGATGGTGGCGGTAGTCTTGGCCTTGAGCGATCGCGCGACCGCACTCGGCACGTAGTCGAGCTGCTTGATCGCCGCCTCCACCTTGATCCGCACAGGTTCGCTGACCGGCCGCGTCTTGTTCACCACATGCGACACGGTGGTGTAGGAAATACCTGCAAGCGCTGCCACATCCTTGATCGTTGCCATGGTTTAGCCCCGCCGACTGGCGCGCTGGCTGCGGTAGGTGTCGAGGACCACAGCAATCACGATCACAGCACCGGTGATGATGCGTTTGGTGGGCTCGGTGGCACCGATCTGCGCAAGGCCGGCGGCCAATACCGAAATAATCAACACACCGAAGAACGTACTGATGACCGAACCGCGCCCGCCCATCAGGCTCGTACCGCCGATGACCACAGCGGCGATCACCTGCAGTTCCAGGCCGGAGCCGGCATTCGGGTCCGCCGCTTCCAGGCGCGAAATCTGGAACAGCGCCGCCACACCGGCCAACAGGCCCATCAGACTGAACACCAGGATCTTGTAGGGCTTTGGATTGATCCCGGCCAGGCGCACGGCCTCTTCGTTGGTGCCGATACCGATCAGGTAGCGACCAAACACCGTGCGCGTCAACACCAACTGAGCGGCGATGATCACCAGCAGGGCGATGATAAACGACGGTGAAATCCCGAAGGCAACCGGGTTCGACAGCCAGGCATACGAGTCACCGATATAGGCGGTGCGCGAGCCGGTCATCTGGTAGGCCACGCCACGCGCCATTTCCAGCACACCGAGCGACACGATGAACGACGGAATGCGCCAAGCCACGGTGATCGAGCCCGTGATGGTGCCAGCCAACGCGGCGCAGCCCATGCCGAGCAGCGCTGCCGGCAGAACGCTCCAGCCCCAGCCGAGAATCGCCACACTGACCGCCGATGCGGCCAATGCCAGCACCGAACCTACCGACAGGTCGATGCCGCCGATGATCAGGATGAACGTCATGCCCACCGCCAGCACCATCAGGTCCGGAATCTGGTTGGCCAGGGTGCTGAAGGTGTCATAGGACAGGAAGTGGTCGCTCAGCACCGAGAACAGCGCAATCATCGCCAACAAAGCGCCGGCCAGCCCCAGGTAGGTGCCCAGGCCGTAGAAGTTACCGCCGGTTTTACCGGGGGAAGTTGTGGTTTTCATGGGGTTTCCCTAAGCACTGCGTCATTGAGCAGCGCGTCACGTTTTTGGTAGCCGGCAAAGGCGGCGGCGAGCAATTCGTCCTGGGTCCAGCTGTCGCGCTCGAAGGTCTCGATCAGGCGCCCGGCGGACAACACACCGATGCGGTCGCAGATCAGCATCAGTTCCCGCAGATCACTGGAGACCACCACCAGCGCTTTGCCCTGGCGAGTCAATTCGCCGAGCAAGGCATAAATGTCGAACTTGGCGCCGACGTCGATACCCCGAGTCGGTTCATCGAACAGCATCACCGCGCAATCGCGCTCCAGCCAACGGCCGATCACGACTTTCTGCTGGTTGCCGCCCGACAGCTCGGACACCAGCTGCGCCGGGCTGGAGCTGCGAATGCGCATGGCATCGATCTGACGCTTGGCCAAGGCGGTTTCGTCGCGGCTGTTCACCACACCGCCGCCGGAGATTTCCGGCATGTTGCCCAAGGCAATGTTGGCGCTGATGGACTGGGTCAGCAGCAGGCCTTCGCCTTTGCGGTCTTCGGTGATCAGGGCGATGCCATGGCCGACCGCATCCACCGGGGAACGGATGCTCACCACCTTGGCCGGCGAACCCAAGGCGACAGTGCCGCTGTCCGCCAGGTCCGCGCCGAAGATCAGTCGCAATAACTCAGTGCGGCCAGCGCCGATCAGGCCGGAGATGCCATAGATCTCACCGGCGCGCACTTCAAAGGACACATCGCGAACCTTGTCCGAGCGGGTCAACCCTTTCACGGTCAAGGCGGGACCGCCGATGGTGCGCGGGCCCAGGTCGATTTTTTCACCCAACTCGCGACCAACCATCAAGGTGACCAGTTGCTCACTGTTGTAATTGGCCATCGGCTCGACGCAGACCAGCTTGCCGTCGCGCAATACCGCAATACGCTGGGCGACACGGGCCAGTTCTTCCAGCCGGTGCGAAATATAAATGATCGCCACGCCGCGGGCCTGCAGGCGGGTGATTTGCTCAAAGAGCATTTCGACTTCACGCGCGGTCAGCATCGCCGTGGGCTCGTCGAGGATCAGAACATGGCAGTCGCCGATCAGGTTGCGGGCGATTTCGACCATTTGTTGATGGCCAATGCCCAAGGTGCCAACCAGGGTGTCCGGGTCGATCGCATCCAGGCCGACCTGGGCCATGGCCTCGATCGCGGCTTTGCGCAATTGCTTGCGGCTGATCCAACCACATTTGCTGGGCAGGTTATCCAGGAACAGGTTTTCGGCCACGGTCAGTGTTGGCAGCAGATTGAGTTCCTGCATGACCATGCGCACGCCCAGCTCTTCAGCCTGGGTGCGGCTGCCGGGGCGGAAATCCTGACCATTGAACTGCATGTGCCCGGTGGTCGGCGTGACCAGCCCGCCGATAATTTTCGACAGCGTACTTTTACCTGCGCCGTTCTCACCGGTCAGCGCCAGCACTTCCCCGCGATTGAGCGTGAGGGTGATGTCGGATAGAACCGGTTGGGCATAGGTCTTGCCGATACCGCTGACCGAGAGGACAGCGTTCGGGGCGGAAGATGACATAGGAAAATCTCCAGGCGCCCGCTCAGGACGAGCGGGCGCTGTTGGGTACTGCCAGGATTACTTCTTGAGAACGAGTTCGACCGGGGTTTCGATCACGCCATCTTTGGCATCGACTTTCTCACCCTTGACCAGCTTGAGCGCGTTCTGGATACCGAACACGGCCTGCTGAGCAGCGGCCTGGTCGGCGGTCGCCAAGACCCGGCCGTCCTGCAACATCGGCTTGATGGCTTCAATGTTGTCGTAGCCCACGACCAGCACTTTGCCGGCCTTGCCCGCTGCACGTACGGCAGAGACAGCGCCCAGCGCCATGTTGTCGTTACCCGCCAACAGTGCCTTGAGGTCCGGGTATTCGCTCAACATGGCAGACGCGACTTTCTGGCCCTGGTCGATTTCCCAGTTGCCCGATTGGGTGGAGACAATCTTCATACCAGCGGCGTCCATCGCATCCTTGTAGCCTGCGGTGCGCTGTTGGGCGTTGGTGGTGGTCGGTACACCTTCGATGATGCCGACTTTATCGCCCGAGGCCAGTTGTTTGGCCAGGTAGTCACCCACCAGCTTGGAGCCTTTGCGGTTGTCCGGGCCTACGAACGGGATATTGAGGTTTTTGCTTTTCAGTACGTCCGGATCCAGGCGGTTGTCGATGTTGACGATCTTGATGCCGGCATCGGAGGCTTTCTTCAGCACGGTCACCAATGCCTTGGAGTCGGCAGGGGCGATCACGATGGCGTTTACTTTGGCAAGGATCATCTGGTTGACGATATCGATCTGTGCACTGGTATCGGTTTCGTTCTTGATGCCGTTGGTGATCATGTCAAAGTCGGCGGCGTGTTCTTTCTGATAGGACTTGGCGCCGTCCTGCATGGTGACGAAGAATTCATTAGCGAGGGATTTCATCACCAGGCCGACCTTGGGTTTGGCGGCGGCGTCATCAGCAAATGCAGAGGAAATAGGTAGAGCAGCGGATGCGGCAGCAAGCACAGCGACAGCAAGAAGACGTCCAGCAAATGGCAGCTTCATGGGTTCACTCCGATCTTATGATTATTGTGAGCAACGCTTGCACAATGAAACATCTCGCAAACGTTTGCGTTGTTCAAACTATGAGAACCTTGCCGAGATTTGTCAACGGGTGAAAAACGTCTTTCATCCAAGCCCTTTGGCCTCTGCACCTACGCCCTACCATTGATCTGATTAAACATCGCCCTCCCCCAGTCGTTCTCTAAAGCGACAGGCCGTGACACCCAGGTCATACACAACCTGTCGATATTCCATCGTGGTTTTCGGACAACCGAACGTAATACTGTCTTGTCGTTCGGAAAGCCGGACAGGCGTCTTTCCGATCAATCTGAAAAATCAACATAAATTGTTTTAAATCAACACGTTAAATTATATTTACAGACACAATCGGCTTGGTACAAATCCTGCTCTTTCTCAGCACCTCGGCGGCGTTCAGAACTGCCCGGGTGTTCTAGATGAACCGGCTACAGCACTCATCAAAAGCCAGAGAGAAAAATAATGAAATCTGCACTGAAGACCTTTGTTCCGGGCGCCCTCGCCCTCCTGCTGCTGTTCCCCGTTGCCGCCCAGGCAAAGGACGTTGAAACCAAGACCAAACTGTCCAATGTGGTGATTCTCGCCACCGGCGGCACAATTGCCGGGGCCGGCGCCAGCGCCGCCAACAGCGCTACCTACCAGGCGGCCAAAGTCGGCATCGAGCAGTTGATCGCCGGTGTTCCTGAGCTTAGCCAGATCGCCAATGTGCGCGGCGAGCAAGTGATGCAAATTGCTTCCGAAAGCATCAACAATGAAAACCTGCTGCAACTGGGTCGCCGTGTTGCTGAACTGGTCGACAACAAGGACGTGGACGGCATCGTCATCACCCACGGTACCGACACCCTGGAAGAAACCGCCTACTTCCTGAACTTGGTGGAAAAAACCGACAAGCCAATCGTGGTAGTCGGCTCGATGCGCCCAGGCACCGCGATGTCGGCAGACGGCATGCTCAACCTGTACAACGCCGTGGCCGTGGCCAGCAGCAAAGATGCACGCGGCAAGGGCGTGCTAGTCACCATGAACGACGAGATCCAATCGGGTCGCGACGTCAGCAAGATGATCAACATCAAGACCGAAGCGTTCAAGAGCCCATGGGGCCCACTGGGCATGGTGGTTGAAGGCAAATCCTACTGGTTCCGCCTGCCTGCCAAGCGCCACACCATGGATTCTGAATTCGACATCAAGACCATCAAGAGCCTGCCGGACGTGGAAATCGCCTACGGTTACGGCAACGTGAGCGACACCGCCGTCAAGGCCCTGGCCCAGGCCGGCGCCAAAGCCATCATCCATGCGGGTACCGGCAACGGTTCGGTGTCTTCCAAGGTAGTGCCTGCCCTGCAGGAACTGCGCAAGCAAGGCGTGCAGATCATTCGCTCTTCCCACGTGAATGCCGGCGGTTTCGTACTGCGCAATGCCGAACAGCCTGACGACAAGTACGACTGGGTGGCTGCCCATGACTTGAACCCGCAGAAAGCGCGGATTCTGGCGATGGTTGCCCTGACCAAGACCCAGGACAGCAAAGAGCTGCAACGGATGTTCTGGGAATATTGATTCCTGGTGACACCTGTAGGGGCGAGTTTACTCGCCTCTATCTCCCCACACCGCCCCGCTACAGCCGCCCTCGAATGTCTTGAATTTTAAGCAGTTGCGAAATTCCTCATAGTTAAATACTGTATACACATACAGCAAACTAAGGAATGCTCCGTGGCAAAGTCCTCTTCCGCAGCACCAACCCCACCTGATGCCTACGCAAGCCTGGCCGTTCGCGTGCAAAAAATCATCAATTCGACCAATGCCCAGAAAGCCAAGGCAGCGTTGATCTTCCGTTTGCCGGAGGAACCGGAAGAGGAATGGGCGCGCTTGCTGGAAGAAATTGCAGAGAACGACAACGTCACCCTCGCCTATCGGGACGACGGCGGCGTGCAGATTTTCTGGGTTGTGCCGAAGGAAGATTGATTCAATGAGTGCCCGCTTGACTGCTTTGTTTTGTTTGTTTTTTGCCATCAGCGCCAACGCCCAGGCGCCTCGAACCTTCAGCGAAGCCAAGAAAGTCGCCTGGAAGCTCTACGCCCCACAATCCACGGAGTTTTACTGCGGCTGCAAATACACCGGCAACCGGGTGAATTTGAAAGCCTGCGGTTACATCCCACGCAAAAATGCCAACCGCGCCGCACGTATCGAATGGGAGCATATCGTCCCGGCCTGGCAGATCGGGCACCAGCGCCAGTGCTGGCAGAACGGTGGGCGCAAAAACTGTACGCGCGTTGATGACGTGTTCAAGCGCGCCGAAGCGGACTTGCACAACTTGGTGCCGAGCATCGGTGAGGTTAATGGCGACCGTAACAACTTCAGTTTTGGCTGGCTGCCGGTTCAACGCGGTCAGTACGGCTCATGCCTGACCCAGGTGGACTTCAAGGCCAAGAAGGTCATGCCGCGCCCATCCATTCGCGGGATGATTGCCCGAACGTATTTCTACATGAGCAAACAATACGGCCTGCGCCTGTCCAAACAGGATCGCCAACTGTACGAGGCTTGGAACAAGACTTACCCGGTGCAAGCCTGGGAACGCCAGCGCAACCAAACGGTGGCTTGTGTAATGGGGCGTGGCAATGAGTTTGTCGGCGCAGTGAACCTGAAGGCCTGCGGCGTGTAGGTGCGAGCTTGCGCGCGAAAGACGTCAACGATAACGCGCGTATCTTGGATAAACGCGGCGGCTTTGAGCTTTTCGCGAGCAAGCTCGCTCCTACAATGGCCAGCCCCTACGTTACTGCGCAGTCTTGTGCTCGATAACCTGCGACTCGGTGTCGTTTTTCTTGGCGCGGGCCAGCTTTTCGGTCAATAACGCCTGCTTGGCTTCGGCCTCGGCCTTGCTGGCGAACGGCCCCAGCAATACCTCATCCTTGCCGTCTACCTTCACGATGTAAAAATTGAACCCATGTTCCAGCAACCAGGCGGTCAGGTCAGTGAGTGCCTGCAGCTTGTGGTCCGGCGGCCCGACCCAAACGTCCCATTCCTGAGCGGCAATCGCACCGTTTTGTGGCTGGCTTTCAGTCACGGCAGGCTTGGCCTTGGGCGCTTCGACAGGTTTGCCTTCACCGCAACCAGCCAATGCCAACACCGCCATTGCCATCGCTACTTTACGCACTGCGCTGCTCCTTTAAGGATAAAGAGGCAACTTTATCATTCACTGTCTATTCTGGCCGTCATAAACGTTGGCTTAAACAATGCGAATGATGTATCGCAGACCTGTATGATGCCGGCATGGGAATTAATGTCGCCTCTATGCGTCCTAAAAGAGGCAGTCACAGGGAAGCGCTTAGCAGTAAGCTACACACATCCGACACCTGCCCTGTCTGAAACATGTGTCCTTAAAAGTAATCAAGGAGAAGTCCATGCTTATACTCACCCGCAAAGTCGGTGAAAGCATAAACATCGGTGATGACATTACGATCACCATCCTGGGCGTTAGCGGCCAGCAAGTACGAATCGGCATCAACGCACCCAAGGACGTTGCCGTGCATCGCGAGGAGATTTACCAGCGCATCCAGGCCGGCCTGACTGCACCGGACAAAAACCAGACGCCTTGAAGCGCCCTCAGTAGCCAGCCTTTTCGTTCACTGTAACGGCTGGCGAAGACCCTTTCGGCCTCTTAGCGCTTTCTTGCGCCCAGAGCCTCGTCTCTTCATCGTCAGTACAAGATGAAACCTTCTTCACTCCTGAAACTTGTGGCGGGCTGCACAGCCAAATCTTGTGACCCATTCTGCCGACATCTGAGCGCACTCAGGAGTACGTCGATGAGGCGCACCTCAATGCAACACTTTGTCACCCATTCCTGGATGATCGCACTGCTGATCGCGCTGGTTTTTGCAGGCCTGGAATATGGCTTGAGGTACGAGATTGAAGGTACAAGTGCCAGTGACGCTCCCCCCTGGCTGGACCTGACACTGTTCTTGTGCGGCTACCTGTTTGTGTTCTGTTTAAAGCCAATACAGGTGACCATCCAACGCAAATTGTGCCAGCGAGCCGATCACCGCACACATCAAAAGTCTGTAGGCTGATGGGCGGTAACACGCTATCAAATCGCCGGTATTTACAGCCCCGTAGCAAGATCTGTGCTTGGGCTTGCACGATCAGTCATAGGCATTAAGCAGATGGATACCCTCAGCAAATCCGAGATCGAATCTGCACTGGCAGCCCGTCTGCCCAGCGACAAAATCACCTGTACGCTCCACGCCGACAGCACACTCTCGGCCATCCTGAGTGGCCCGCAGACCGACCATTTTGCGATTACCGGAATCGTGCGCGCGCATTATCACGGCGTCGAAGCGATTGCCCGGCTTGCCAATGAAATCCTCAGGGAGAGGGTGATGTCGCGCCAGGGAATGCGCAGCAACCGGCTGCAAACTTCACCTGATCACACCTCTTCGCAAGAAGGCAAAGACCGGTAACGGCTCGGCTTTTTCGTTTCAGCCCGCGACGTTCTGCAAACACAGCATGCCGTCACCATCGCGCAGGACCTGCACCTGCTCATACCCATTAATAGCAGCATGCTGTGTGACCATCGGCGTCAGGTGCGTCGAAGTCACCACCACTACCGTCGCTCCCGCCGCCTCCCCTGCTCGAATGCCCACCGGCGCATCCTCGAACACCAGGCAGTCCTGCACGGGTACGCCCAGACGCTGCGCGCCCAGCACATAGCAGGCCGGGTCCGGCTTGCCGCGCCCCACATCTTCGGCCGTGACCAGCACCGCCGGCGGGGAAATACCCGCAGCGTGCAGCCTGCGTAAGGCCAGCTCCTTGGGCGCAGAGGTCACCAACGCCCATTGATCGCCGGGCAAACGGTTTAAAAATTCGATGGCGCCGGGAAGCGCAACAACACCCTCGACATCATTCAACTCCGCCTCGGTGATCCACTGCGCTTCAGCCTCAGGATCGACGCCGGGAAGCGCTTGACGGGTAATGGTATCGATGGCCCGCGCACCATGAATAGTGCTCAAGAAGGCCACCACATCCAGGCCGTGGCGTTCAGCCCAGATGCTCCACACCCGCTCAGCAGCAGCGATAGAGTTGAGCAGGGTCCCATCCATATCGAACAGGAAGGCGCGGAAACGTTGGGTAAATACGGCTGGACCGGGACTGGACACTGCTTGGCTTCCTTTTAATCGGTAACAAATGCTGACCCCGATGCAATCTACGGCTCCCCTCCGTGCTTGTAAACGCTGAGCACGAATACCCATTCCAATCCATTACACGCTTGTAATGAAGCTGTAAGTCTTATCAGCACCCTCACTTCATACAGTGGAGTCCTCAGTCACCTACACCGGTTGACGCCGCTTCCCACTGATGAAAAGGGTCCAAGCCATGAAACCTGCCAGCAAACTCTGCCTGATCGCCGCCAGCCTGTTGATACTGGGCACCGGTACCGCCATGGCCAGCACGGTCTCGCCGGTCAAAGCCAACAACGTAGTGCTGGTCCACGGCTCCTGGGCTGACGGTTCAAGCTGGTCCGAGGTGATCACCCGGCTCCAGGCTGCCGGCCTGCACGTGACCGCCGTACAAAACCCGCTGACCTCGGTAGCCGATGACGTCGCCGCCACCCACCGCGTGCTGGACCAACAGGACGGCCCTACCGTGCTGGTCGGCCATTCCTACGCCGGTACCGTGGTCAGCGACGCCGGGGTCGACCCGAAGGTCAGCGCACTGGTGTACGTCGCCGCCCGCGCGCCGGACGCCAACGAAGACTTCGTCGCACTCTCCGCCCAATACCCGACCATGCCAGTGCGTGCCGGCGTGGAGGATCACAACGGCTACCTCACCCTGAACCAGGACGCCTTCCTCAAGTACTTCGCCGCCGACGTGCCGCGCGCCAAGGCGCTGGAGCTGTACGCCGTGCAACAACCGATCACCAAGACGTTGTTCAGCGGCAGCACCGTCAACGCCGCCTGGCACACCAAGCCGTCCTGGTACGCCGTGTCGAGCAACGACCAGACCATCAGCCCAGACCTGGAACGCTTCCTCGCCAAACGCATGAACGCCACCACCCTCGAGCTGCCGTCCAGCCACCTGTCGCTGGTGTCCCACGCCAAGGAAATCACCGACCTGATCCTCGAAGCGTCCGGTCGCCAACCTTAAATCCCTTCATTACGAACTTGTCATGATCCTGTTGGTTGGCTGTTTGGGGCGCCTGGTTACTGTGAACTCACTGCCAAGACCCGGCAGCCAACCCTTAAAGAGAGCTACTGCCATGAAACTGTTTACCTTAGGCTTTGCCGCTTTGCTTGCCAGCGGTTCCGCGTTTGCCGCCGACACAACCCCTGCCACGAGCGTGATCCACGACAAGACCGGTTTTTTCGTGCACCTGGACGTCGATAAAGTGCTGTCGAGCACCGACACCTACGGCCAATGCGGCATCGTCCCCGCCCGCCTCGACTACCTCGACCACCAAGGCCGTGAACATGTGCTGGACTACCAGGTACAGGGCACCGGTTGCGCCAGTGACAATTGATCGGGCTACACTTGCGCCACGCACAGCACCAGGGCATTTCCCATGAACATCCTCGTAGTCGAAGACGAACCCAAGGCCGGCAATTACTTACTCAACGGCCTGCAGGAACTGGGTTACTCCGTGAGCCTTGCCCGTGATGGCGTGGACGGGTTGCACCAGGCGCTGGAAACGCCATTCGACGTGATCGTGCTGGATGTAATGATGCCAAAAATGGACGGTTGGGAAGTGCTGCGCCGCCTGCGCAAAGAAGCCGACACGCCGGTGCTGTTCCTGACCGCCCGTGACGACATCGCCGACCGCATCAAAGGCCTGGAACTGGGCGCCGACGATTACTTGATCAAGCCGTTCTCCTTCGCCGAGCTGGTCGCGCGCTTGCGCACCCTGACCCGTCGCGGCCCGAGCCGCGAAGAAGAACACCTTCACATCGCCGACCTGCAAATCGACGTACTCAAACGTCGCGTCACCCGCGCAGGTACGCGCATCACCCTGACCAATAAGGAGTTCGCCCTGCTGCACCTGTTCGCCACCCATCAAGACCAAGTGCTGTCACGCTCGATGATTGCCTCGCGCGTCTGGGACATGAATTTCGACAGCGACACGAATGTGGTCGATGTCGCCGTGCGGCGACTGCGCCTGAAAATCGATGACCCGTTCCAGCTCAAGTTGATCCACAGCGTGCGCGGCATTGGCTACCGCTTCGACACGCAGCCATGAACACTCGCCGCCACTATTCGCTGACCCTGCGCCTGGCGCTGATCTTCGCCCTGCTCGCCTTCGCCCTGCTGGCCACCCTGGGCGTGGCGCTGTACCGCGAGCTTGAGCGTGAACTGATCAAGCGTGACGACGCGGCGCTGATCTATCGCGCCGACCAGTTGCGCAACCTACTCAACGACAGCAACACCCTGGACCTGATCAAGACCAAGCCGGAGCTGTTCCAGAACATGCTGGGCAACAGCGAGTCGGTGCTAAGCATCGCGGCGCCCGGCCAGAAGCCATTGCTGCTGGTTAACCCAGGCAACATCGACATGCCGTCCGTGCCTCCTGTGCCAAAAGACCATGAACTGGGCTTTTCCGACGTGCACCATTTACCCGGCGTGAACGGCGTACCCTTCGCCACCGTGGCCGCCTCCATCGACTCGGGCGACCTTGGCAGCCTGCAGGTCACCACCGGGCGCTTGATGACCGAACGCACCGCGATGCTCGCCAACTATCGCTTGAGCGTGTTTGTCCTGGCCAGCATCGCAGCGGTCATCCTCGCCTTAGTCGGTTACCTGCTGGTGTACCGTGGGCTGCTGCCATTGCGGCGCCTGGCCACACACGCCCAAGGCATCGGCGTAGGCAACCTGGCCGAACGCCTCGACAGCCACGGCGCGCCGAAAGAGCTGCTGCCGATGATCGACTCGTTCAACACCATGCTCGAGCGGCTGGCCAAGGGTTTTGTGCAGCTGGGCCAGGTGTCCACCGACATGGCTCACGAACTGCGCACGCCGATCAACAACCTGCTGGGCGAAACCCAAGTCGCCTTGCAGCAGAGCCGCACTATCGAGAGCTACCAGCAACTGCTGGCGTCCAACGTCGAAGAGCTCGAACGATTGGCGCGGATGCTCGACAACATGCTGTTCCTTGCCCGCACCGACCCGGCCAGCGCCCTGCGCCAGCGCCAGGAACTCAGTGCGGCGGATGAAGTGCAACGGATGGCTGACTACTTCGACGGGTTGGCGAGCGATGTGGGTATCAGCATTCTCGCGCAGGGCGAAGGGTTGATCTGGGCCGAACCGATGCTGTTGCGCCGGGCGCTGGCAAACTTGTGTGCCAACGCCATCAAATACGGCGCGCCGGGTTCGGAGCTGGTCATTCGAGCGACGCCCACTGCAGAAGGCATCAGCCTGAGCGTCAGCAACAGGGGCGAAAACATCCCCGCCGAGCATCTGCCCAGACTGTTTGAGCGATTCTACCGGGTAGACGAATCACGGGAACGTTCAGCCCAGTCCAATGGGCTGGGGTTATCGATTGTTGCCACCATCATGCAATTGCATAACGGTCGTTACAGCGTCACCAGCCAGGCGGGGGCGACCTGTTTTGAGTTGTTTTTCCCGAGGCGGGAAGCCTGAAAGCCCCGACCAGAACCGTGTGTTATTTTGCAAAAAATTGTCGCTCACAATGAGCGTCGACTCCGACTATTCTTCTTTCCCAAGCGCTATCTCACATTTTGAACAGGTGTAATGCTTTGGAGAGAAAACACTATCAACTCGGTGGGACGAACGCGCTGAACATCCCGGCTCAAGGTAGAGCCGGCGGAGGCAATGACGGAGGTTCAGGTATGGAAAAACGCTTGGGTTTATTGGAGAAGGGGCTGGCTGACATGAAAGAGAAGCTATTCGCCGTTTCAAGCAAAGCAGACTCGTTTGAAAAGCACTTCGCCACCCGAGCGGACCTGGCGACAACGGAGCTGAATCTAATCAAATGGTACGTGGCCACTGCGTTCGCAATGACGGGGCTGGCCTGCGCCATTACCTTTGGCCTGACCCGACTGTTGGCCAGCTAAGATCAGTTCGACAGGTCAGCTGACCTGCCCACCGGTTTGCAGAATATCGACCTGCGTGTCCCAGGCCGCCTGTACCGCAACACGTAAACCTTCAACCAACGTCACCAGCGCCATCGAAGGTTGCGCCGAAACCTCTTGCGGCGGGCTGGGTGGCACATGGATAAAACCACTGCGTATAGCCGTACCGGCAAGCGCATGCTGCAACAGGTAAAACACCTGATTACACACGAATGTCCCGGCCGTCTGCGACACCGATGCAGCAATGCCTGCCTCGCGCACCGCCTTGACCATCGCCTTGATCGGCAACGTAGTGAAGTAGGCCGCCGGCCCTCCGACTATCACCGCTGTGTCGATAGGTTGCGCCCCTAAATTGTCGGGGATGCGGGCATCGTTCACGTTGATCGCCACCCGCTCAATCGAAATATCACCACGCCCGGGCCCTAGCCCCGTGGCAATCACCATCACCGGGCGCAATTCGGCGATGAACTGCGTCAGGCAGTCTCCCGCCGTGGCAAATGCACAGGGCAGTCGACGCGCAACAATTTGCACATCCCCGCCTAATTGCACGCCATCCAACTGGCGCGCGGCCTCCCAGGAGGGGTTGATCAGGTCTTGATCAAAGGGCTCGAAGCCCGTCAACAACACAGTTTGCATCTTGGCCTCACATCAACAGATAGAGCAGGACAATATTGACCACCAGCATCATCAACGCAGTCGGCAGTTGAGCCTTGATGACCGCGTTCTTATCCGGCAACTCCAGCAACGCCGCCGGGACGATATTGAAGTTGGCGGCCATTGGCGTCATCAGCGTACCGCAGTAGCCGGAGAACATGCCGATCGCCGCCATCACCGCCGGGTTACCCCCATAGATACCTACCAGTACCGGCACACCGACTCCGCCGGTCATGACTGGGAAAGCCGCGAAACCATTACCCATAATCACGGTGAACAGCGCCATGCCCAGTACGTAAACCATCACCGCTACCAACTTGAAATCCAGATTGATGTAGGTGGTGGTGACATGGGCGACAGCCGTGCCGACGCCGGCTTCATTGAACAACAACCCGAGCATTGCCAGCATTTGAGGCAACACCATGGCCCAGCCCAGGGCTTCAGTCAGACGTCGGGATTCGCGCAAGGCTTGCACAGGAGTGTCGCGGGTCAGCCAGCACGCCAGGCCCAGCGCGATCAGGCAACCGATGCCCAAGGATACAAACGTCGTGTTTTTGGGGTCCAGCAGCGGCACGCCGCCAATTTCAGTGTGCTTGAGCAGCACCGAGCCAATCACCGTGGTCAGGGGAATCGCCAACGCCGGAATAAACAATTTGTGCCCCAGGCGGGCGGCACTCGCACGGGATGCTTTGTCATGCAGTTCGATGTGCTTGCCACGGCCAACGCCACCCAGGCCCGCAATCAATGCCATCACTACCACGCCGGCACCAATCACCACCGATGGCAGGCGCTCACCGACCAAGAACGGGATGGCAAACAGCAACCAGAACAAGGCGGTGGACCAGCGTTTTGGATGGGTTCGGTCGAACAGAATCATGCCCGCGGTAATCAGCAACAAAACGCCGGCCAGCCAGTACAGGTATTGGATAGAGATGATCATTGCGCAGCCTCCACTGGGGCGGCAGCAGGTGTCATCTCACGGGTGAGCCTTCGATCAAATCGATGCAGGCGAATCGCATGGATGATAAACGCACAAATCGCCGTCGGGATGCCCCACACCGCAATGTGCAACGGCTCCACATCAATTCCCGAGCCCAACAGGAAGGTGTGCATCAGTGCAATCGCGCCAAAGGCGACAAAGATGTCTTCACCGAAAAACAGCCCGACGTTATCGGTCGCCGCACACATGGCCAGCACCTTGTGGCGCACCTTGTCCGGCAACTTGCCGTAGCGTTTTTCTGCCGCACCTTCGGCCATCGGCGCCAGCAGTGGCCGTACCATCTGCGGATGTCCGCCCAGGCTGGTCAGGCCCATGGCCGCCGTGGACTCGCGCACAAACAAGTAGATGATTAACAAACGCCCGACCGTGGCGCGCTCGAAGCGCGCAATCCAGTTCTGCGCATGCAAGCGCAGGCCATGGCGCTCCAGCAGGCCGATGACCGCCAGGGGCAATAACAGGATGAGTTGCAAGGCACGAGTCTGAAGGAAACCATCGCCCATGCTGGCGAGGATTTTTTCCAACGGAAAGTGCGCGGCGAGCCCGGTGGCGATGGCAGCAGCGGTGACCACCAGCAGCGGATTGAAGCGCAAGACGAAGCCAACCACGATGACAAGCACGCCGATCAACGGCCATAGGTTCACAACAGTTTGCATGACGATGAGGTCCTTGAATGCGCGTTGCGGCGCCATTGCAGCAGGATGTGAACAAAGCGTTCACAGCATGAAAGTGGCGTGCAGCCCGGCGCGGTTTTTATTGTTGACCTTGAAGGTCGAGCGTCAGTGGCGGCAACTGTGCTGCTTGGGGGCGGGAGGTGTCCAACAAGAAAAATTGTTGCTGCAAACCAATAAATTTTGTGGATGAATGGCGCCAGGTGATCTGGCGCCGCACGGGATTCAGGCCAGGCGTTTTTGGAAAAAATACCGTTGGTGACCCGGTGGGTAATCGGCAATGTGGCCAACCTCGCTGAAGCCCAGCTTTCGATAGAACCCCGGCGCCTGGAAGCTGAAGGTGTCCAGCCAGATCCCGACACATCCCCGCTGACGGGCCAGGTCTTCAGCGGCGCGCATCAAACGCGTGCCGGTACCTTGTGTGCGCATCTGGTCGGGGATGCTCAAGAGCTCAATGAACAGCCACCCGTAGGAAATCTTCCCGTAGAGGCCACCGACCACTTCCTGGGTGGCGGGGTCGCGCAAGAAAATCCCGACCGTTTCAAACGCCATGTCGCCGGTATGGCTGAGGTTATAGGCCCTCAGCGGTTTGAGGATGGCCTCACGCTCCTCTGCCGTCACGTCGAACGACACCTCCATTGCCAATTCCATTGCAAGCTCCCTGGGTTGAATTCAGTTGCCCGCCAGTATGCCCAATCCGACGCCGGCAATGCAGGCACGGTGATTGGAACGTGCGAGCCCAGGACTGACCCGGATTGGCTTCGCCGATGAGCCCAAAGCGCGCACGAGCGAGGCGTCGGCGCTGTTCAGCATGGCGTTCCATCAGGTCATGGGCTTGAGCGTGTCGATTGCGGCGCTGTTGTTGCGCGCGTCCATCGCGATGAACGGCCATGAGATACAGGCTAGCGCCGGGGATTTTCGGGTGGCGTTCGTCGGCGTGGCGCTGGCTGGGATACTGGGGTTGATTGACGTGTATCGCTTGCCGACGCAGGCCGGGGACAGTGTGCTCAATCGCGTTAAATCGGCTCATTCGTGACGAATCCTGTTACGGACCTATACTCAATAGAGCCACTGCGCGTTTCTGCGCATCGAGCACGGCACTAATGCCGATGAAGAATTGCCGACAATGAGGTAGCCACTATGTACGCCGGACAAATGTATATGGCGACAACGAATGGTGAGATACGCTGCCAGATGGTGGTGCAAATCATCTGCCTGTTATCGGTGGCTACGCTGTTCTGTTGAGCAAATCCCCCGCGTTAAAGCGAGCCGTAAAGCGGCTTGGCGAAGCTTTGCTTGAGTTCCAGACAACAAAAAAGGGCCCACCTTTCGGTGAGCCCTTCTAGACCGCCCAGCAGAGCGGATTTTGTTTGGTAGGCGCGATTGGACTCGAACCAACGACCCCCACCATGTCAAGAGCCCCCCTACTAAGCGCTAGGCCCCGTAGCCTATAGCCCTAAGGAAACGCCCATTCACATTATGAGGCGTCAACCATGGCTAACATTCGCTCCCTTCCCTCTGGTAACTGGAACGCTCAGGTTCGATTGAGAGGAACCCCACCACAGTCCAAAACATTCCCCACTCAAGCCTTGGCCCAAGCATGGGCTGATCAGTTAGAGGCTGTCACCAAGACGCATCAGACGCACACCCTCTACACCCTTGGCGTGACCTATTGCGAAACCATGCTCAAGGGCAAGGGGAGCTATGACCACGCTCTCAAGATTGTTGATCAACTCTTTGCTGCCTTCCCCCAGTCAATCCATGACATCACCCCTCAGTTAGTCAACGACTTCAAGCTGAAGCGTCTACAAACGGTCAAGCCTGCTACCTGTCGCATACAGCTAGCGTTCATGTCCCGTTTCTTCAGGTTCGCCAAGCGTGGCCTGCTCATTGATATTCACAACCCCGTAAGTGACATAGCCCTACCCAAGCCCGACAAGTCTAGTGACAAGGTAATCAGCGCTGGCGAGCTAGGTAAGCTGCTCGACAAGCTCTCCCCCACCATGGCCCTAATTGTGGAGCTGGCCTATGAGACAGCCATGAGACGCTCAGAGATACTCAAGCTCACAACCCAATGCCTTCACCTGGATGAACGTATAGCGGATGTCGTGGATGGTAAGAACGGCACTAGGTCTGTGCCCCTCACAATGCGAGCCATAGAGCTGCTGAGAGAGGCACAACGGTTGGCACAGGCTAACAGGGCACACAGAGGACGACTGTTTATTGTGACGCCTCATGCAGTGTCACAGGCAGTTAGATTGGCAAGGAACAAGGCGGGCCTGGATGATAGCGTCAGACTTCACCAGTTGAGGCACACCCGCATTACCAACGTAGCCAAGAAGGGATTCAACAACGCCCAGATAATGATTGTGTCAGGCCACAGGGATACTAGGTCAGTAGCTAGGTACTCCCACCTGAACGCCAAGGATGTACTCCATCTTATTGATTGAAGCCCCTGTGAGGCGATAGGAGCGACGACAAGCAACTAACTGCCATCCATGTAGCCATGCCCGCCTGTAAGCTCTCACAAGGGCTTACAGCAAGGATAAAGTAAAGGGCGAGTAATGGAATGTGGATGACTCAGAGTTACGGATAGAAACTAATTTGCAGGATGCTTGTAGACCTTTACCTCAGAAAACGAGTATAGCATATAGTTGATATAACATTTTCTTGATGACCTTGATTTCCTACCCCAGGAAACGAAAGGCATGTGTAGCTAATGGAACCCTTCCATTATTAGAGAATGCTGTATCCATCCTGCAAACACCTAAACCTGAGAACCATATGAACCCCACCCTAGAAGACATTGTGGCGCTTCGTCATGCGCGCCTTAAAACACTTACAAGCAAGCTGATCTATCTGATGATCCTCAACGGAGCTAAAGATGATGGCTGGACTACTATCTCAATCAGCGAGTTTGGACACGCAACAGCACTCACACGCAGAGCCGTAGATTACATCATAAAGGGCTTACTAACGTCTGGCGTGATTGAGCGTAGAAAGTCTGGACCAGCGTACACCTCTCCCTATCAATATCGAATCATCGAAATCTGAGGATTAATATGAACACAGTTACAATGAGTGAAGTGAAAGAACTGGCCCGCCAGACCGGCAACTCTACGATGGGCGTCCTTACTGACCTCCTAGAGAATGGCTATGAGTTAGTCGAAGAAGCACCTGTACCTAGGGGCAACCCGCTTGCATCATCCAAGGATGCGCTAGCTCTATGGAAAGCGACCAAGCAACAAGTGGCAGACGACTTGTATAAGTCAGACCCACTCATTCGTCAGATGGTAGATGTGGATAATGCCTATCGTGGGTTTGGCAGCCAGCCTACAGAGAGTGTCGTTAAGCGTGACGCCTTCGGCAATGTGATTGGCACTACTAAGTCAATGCTCACTGGCGCAACGATGAAAGAGCAAGCAGAACTGATGGCCGCTATCCGCAACAAATACAATCAAGGAGAATAACTATGAAAGCCATTGATCTTACACAAGCAGAAATTAAAGTATTGGAGCAGCGTCGATCCGCACTAGGCGCTATGGACTGTGACATTGCCAAGAAGAACAGGCTCATCACAGGCATTAAGGACCACAAGGGGGTTGAGTATGGCATGACTCAATTTGGCTCGTACCAAGTTCTGTTCACCAAAGGTTATCAGTCCTTCCCTATCGAGCTAACAGGAACATTTACAGACCCTCGACAGATTGTCAGACTAGTAGATAGCCTAGTTGCAGAAGGGAAGCTGATTGAATCAGAGTAAGACCAAGATAGTATTCGTAGCAGAAGCTACACCCGGCACAGGCAAGACAGAACAATTCATCAAAGAGCTAGACTCTGATCCCTACAAGCGGTACGTGTATGCTGTGCCTACCAAGGTACTGTCAAAGGATGTAGTCAAACGCATCCAAGCAAAAGGTATCAATCACGTATGCGTAATCAACAGTGACACGCATAAGAACGTCACTGACACTGTAGAATGCGCGCTGCTTGAAGATGAGCCCAAGGTGCTTGTCATTACGCATAAGACACTACTAGACCTCGATCCTCGCTACCTCCAAGATTGGATCGTGGTCATTGACGAAGTACCCTCAGTCGCTAACAATCTTACCAAAGACATTGGCGACCACGCTTATACAAACTTCCTAGAGAAATTCATTGAAATTGATAGCGTCTCCACCAGAGCGTTTATCAAGCAGGGAATGACGAAGGAGGCCAGAGCCACCTACTCTGATGTAGTAAACGATAAGGGTATGTCTACTATCTGCACTTGTCTTGGCGCCCTTCTCAGGGGTAAGGCTGATGTATTCATCAAAGAATATGTAGACAAGAAAGACAGCAGATGGAAGTGGCAAATCAGGGTGATTGATTACTTTGACTTAAGCGGGATCTATGAAGCTGCCCAAGAAACACACATCCTAGGTGCCAATGTCACAGGTACGTTAGCCTATCAGCACGCCCTGACCAAGGGATACGCTCTTGAAGTCTCCAAGTTCACACCAGAATACAGAGGCTACAAGCACCCAAGTTACATATACCCACTGATTGGGGGAAGCAAGGTAAGCAAGACCATGCTACTGACGCTCCCCAATGGTGATGTAGCAGAGGAATGGAATGAACAAGTGTACGGGCATGCTCTGCTACGTGACGCTATCCAGTTCGTCCAAGGTGAACCCCTTCTTGCTCAAGTACATGACTGGTGCAAGTTCCCCTTTGAAGACTATCCCAACGTTATACGTATGCCCTTTGATGCAAGGGGATTGAATGGATACTCAGGCGTACACCATACGCTCTCATTGATCCATGGCAATCCTAATCCTGTCGATGATCGGAATAACTCTGAGATGCTAGCAAAGATGGCAGTAGATATTTCTGTAGGCAAGCAAGCGTTACGCAATGAACGATACAGAGAATACATATTCCAAGCGGCAACACGAAGCAGCATCAGGACTTTCAGTAATGACAGACCGACTATTCACTTCGTGCCTACAGAAGAATCAGGGCGACACCTAGCGTTCGACTTGACAGGGTGCCACTACATTCTCAAAGACTTGACTAGGCACGCTCCAATTAGCAATGCAAAAGACAAAACAAAGCACAACATCGTCACAGCAAAAGGTTTGTCATCTGATGGATTCTCATTGCGAAGCATTGCAGCGACCATGGGTGTTAGCAAAAGCATAGTATCCAAGTGGTTGAAGGCTGATGAATGAAGCTAGCCCTGTCCACTTTCTCTTAGAACTCTCTAAGGAAAAGTGGACACCTCCTCCACTCACTTAAGATCAAGAGCAACGTCAGCAAGCTGACAAGAGCACGCATTAAAGAAGAATCAAAAGCAGAGCACCTACCAGTGTATCGCTCTTGATCTTTCTTTATGCGTATGCCACTCCGTGGCGTGCTCTTGCTCTTGCCTCTGTCACGCAGTGACGTTAAGACAACAACCAATCAAGGACATGAGTATGCCAGACAATGACATTATAAGAATTCCAGATTTAAGATCTACAGTGATACATAGCATAACGATACGCAGAGGCTTAGCAAGGGAGATCATTAGTAAGCGTGGAGACTACAAAGCCTTGTACAACATTTCGTTCAATAACAAGTTAACCTTGCAAGCAGTAGGTTATATCTCAAGGCTAGACCTACGAGAGATTGAGATTGCAAGAGCAAACTAAACGGTGACACTCCTCTTAACCATACTACTTTGCCTACAGTACACCCAGCTAGTAATCATCCAGATCAAGCAAGATTACAGCATGACCGCTATAGCGCTTAACACCATAAGCTATTCACTATCCCTATTTATAATGATCCGACACAGAGCCAGACTATGAAATTCACACAAGAAGACAAGACAGAATACATTGAGACAAACTCCCATTGCGTATTAGCTAAGCGCTTAGGGATTAGTATGCTCACCCTGGATACCTATGCGGATGATCAAGGCTGGAAAGAGGAACACCGCATCTACTGGCATGACAAATCAATTGAGATCTTGAAACAAGAGCTAGTCAACGGAAACATCAGCGCTGTTAAAGAGATGCTTAAGGTTACAGGGAGCACAAGACCTGTAGGACGCCCACGTAAATTAGAGGTTGAGCGTGAAGTAGCTATTGGCAAACGGATTGACGAAGAGTTTGCAGCAGACATTCGAAGAATGAACGGCAAATGACAGGCTAATAAGGATAATTATTTATTTAGAAAGGAGGGACGCATTGGGTTATATGACTAGCGTTCAATTTAAAAGGTGAACACAAGACGTAGATATAGCAGGTTGAGCGTAACGCTCAGACTCTAGGTGATTCCTAGATGCCCCTCAGGGGTGCTCAATGTGTTACCACACTGGCCGTTCTTCACAGGGGCTAAGCCCTCTATGCCTGATAGTTCAGCTACCAGTCACCTGCCCTTCTAACCACGCCAGAAGGGTTAAGCGATCCACCTCTGAGGGTGGCACCTCGGCCTGTTTACAAACCACCGGCTCGGTCCTATCTGCGTTCACATCAACACTACACCATCTAAGGTTCGCTATGACGCTACTTACTTTAAGGCGCCTCACTCAATGAGACGTGCAGTTCAGCGTCCGCTGAGCCCGTTTGCATAGGAAACTTATAATCCATCAGTCGAAGGAAATCAAGTATCAAAATTGCGGTCAGATTCAGAGTCCACGAAAGCCATTATCTTTCCGTAAGCTTTTTCAATCTGTGGCTGTGGTCCGAATCTAGCCCTTAATATACTGAGGCCTGGAACCAAAAACTTAATTGAATGTATCCCGACCTTCTCGATTGAACACCCTTCCGCTTTTAAATAGTAAAGTTTTATCATGTGCAACTCGCAGCCGCCCTCTTCCATTGCACCATGATAAAGACTCCGATGTATCCCAAGTGAGTCAGCCACTTGATTGCCGAAGGCCTTACCTCGCCAAGCTCGATACAACGATGCAAAAACACTCATGACGGACTCCTTGTCGAGACAGCAGAAGCTTTATTACGCCATCACACGACAATTTTAGCTAGAAATCCAGAAGCCTCATTGCATACATAAGCACCCTACCCCACACCCCCTGCCCCACCCCTAGAGAGACGCCCCTCCAGCGCTACAGCAGCACACAGAGCGTTCAGGATTCACCACAGAGTGTAGGGTGTTGAGCGTGGCCGACAGGCGTACCCGCCTCACAGCAGGCACGTAGCTCAGTTGGTTAGGCAGCCTGCCCTTGTGAGGCACGAACAACGGGCAAGGGAGTGAGCTTGCGAACGTACCACCACCTAGACAAGATAGTGAACGAGCCATGTATATCAATGGGTTAGGTAGAGTCGTTCACAAATCTGAGTGTGAACAGGGGGAGGTACAGGTGTACGTTCACATTGCCTTGTGTGAATGAACCCTATAATTTGTGAATGTTTTCTTAGGCAAAGAAAAAGGGGAACCCTTTCGGATTCCCCCTCACACCGCCCAGCAGAGCGGATTTTGTTTGGTAGGCGCGATTGGACTCGAACCAACGACCCCCACCATGTCAAGGTGGTGCTCTAACCAACTGAGCTACGTGCCTGCTGTGAGGCGGCATTCTACGGAATTGTGGAGGGGTGTCAACATCTTTTTTGCAGCTAACCCTATGAATATGCGAATTATTTATTTGCCGGGGGTACGCCCGTCGTTTTCGGGTGGCTGGCAGGCAATTTTCAACTCAGGTAGGATCTGGGCACTCGTAAAAAATATAAAACAGAGGTTCCAGGATGGCGAACACCCCCTACCCCCAGTCGTATTACGCCGCGTCCGCGAATGCGGTTCCACCGCGCCCGGTACTGCAAGGTGAAGTCGAAACCGATGTGTGCGTGATCGGTGCCGGCTACACCGGTCTTTCCAGCGCGCTGTTTTTGCTGGAGAACGGTTTTCGCGTCACGGTGCTGGAAGCCGCCAAGGTGGGGTTTGGCGCGTCAGGCCGTAACGGTGGGCAAATCGTCAACAGCTACAGCCGCGACATTGATGTGATCGAACGCAGCGTTGGCCCAAAGCAGGCACAGTTGCTAGGGCAAATGGCGTTTGAGGGCAGCAAAATCATTCGTGAGCGTGTGGCCAAGTATCAGATCCAGTGCGACTTGAAGGACGGCGGCGTGTTCGCCGCACTCAACAGCAAGCACATGGGCCATCTGGAGTCGCAGCAGCGCCTGTGGGAACGCTACGGCCATACGCAGCTTGAGTTGCTGGATGAACGCCGTATTCGTGAAGTTGTAGCGTGTGACAACTATGTCGGCGGCCTGCTGGACATGAGTGGCGGGCACATTCATCCGCTCAACCTGGCACTGGGTGAAGCGGCGGCTGTGGAGTCTCTGGGCGGCACGATCTACGAGCAATCGGCCGCCATACGCATCGAGCGCGGCGCCAACCCGGTGGTGCACACCGCCGAAGGCAAAGTCAGGGCCAAGTTCATCATCGTCGCGGGCAACGCCTACCTGGGCAACCTGGTACCGGAGCTGGCGGCCAAATCTATGCCTTGTGGCACCCAGGTCATCACCACAGCACCGCTGGGCGATGAGCTGCCCAAGACGTTGCTGCCGCAGGATTATTGCGTCGAAGACTGCAACTACCTGCTCGACTACTATCGCCTCACCAGCGACAAGCGCCTGATCTTTGGCGGCGGCGTGGTGTATGGCGCGCGTGACCCAGCCAATATCGAAGCGATCATCCGCCCGAAGATGCTCAAGGCCTTCCCGCAGCTCAAGGATGTGAAAATCGATTACGCCTGGACCGGTAATTTCCTGCTAACCCTGTCGCGCCTGCCGCAGGTCGGTCGACTGGGCGACAACATCTATTACTCACAGGGCTGCAGCGGCCATGGCGTGACGTACACGCACTTGGCAGGCAAGGTACTGGCGGAGGCGCTGAGAGGCCAGGCAGAGCGTTTTGATGCGTTTGCCGACCTGCCGCACTACCCGTTCCCAGGTGGGCAACTGTTGCGCACGCCGTTCGCAGCGCTAGGCGCGTGGTATTACGGTTTGCGGGATAAATTAGGATTTTAAAACCTGTAGGAGTCGGCTTGCCGGCGATGGCGATCTTGAAGACGTCATCGCCGGCAAGCCGACTCCCACAGTTCTCATTATCAAATCGCAGACACAAAAAACCCCGGTCTCTCGACCAGGGTCTTTGCTATCGGATCAAAGTCAGCCAGTGGCTTTCTTTGTGCTTCAAGGCGTTCAGTGGGCCTTGATGCAGATATGGCGCAGCGGACGGGACTCGAACCCGCGACCCCCGGCGTGACAGGCCGGTATTCTAACCGACTGAACTACCGCTGCGTATCGCTTGACCAGTTGAGCGTAAACCCTCAACCGTCTTTAAACATCTGATCGATCAGCCTTGGCTGTTCAATCTCAAGCTCGACATGTCGAACCTGGAAATATGGCGCAGCGGACGGGACTCGAACCCGCGACCCCCGGCGTGACAGGCCGGTATTCTAACCGACTGAACTACCGCTGCGCGTCGGTGCAACCTTAACGTTGCGTCTTACCCTAAGGCAAAACTCTCAAGAAGTGGTGGGTGATGACGGGATCGAACCGCCGACCCTCTGCTTGTAAGGCAGATGCTCTCCCAGCTGAGCTAATCACCCTTTGCTTCGTTGAGGCCGCGAAATTTACGCAGGTAGCAGACCTAAGTCAATAGCCTGCTTGAAGTTTTTCTGAAAAAGACAAAATAGCTTCAAGGCGGCTACCCGCCCTACTCGGTGTAAATCATCTTCTTGCTCATGCCGCCGTCCACCACGAACTCTTGCCCGGTGACAAACCCCGCCTGGCGCGACAGCAACCACGCCACCATCGCCGCCACGTCCTCAACCGTGCCCACCCTGCCCGCGGGATGCTGGGCATGGTCGGCATCGGTCAAAGGCTCGGCACGCCGCGCCGCCGGATCACGCGCATCGATCCAGCCAGGGCTCACAGCGTTGACACGCACCTCTGGCCCCAGACTCATGGCCAACGCGTGCGTCAAGGCCAGCAGGCCGCCCTTGCTCGCTGCATAGGCCTCGGTGTCGGGCTCCGACTGACGCGCCCGGGTCGACGCCAGGTTGACGATGGCACCGCCGTGGGCACGCAGGTACGGCGCGCAGTGCTTGGCCAGCAGCATCGGCCCACTGAGGTTCACCGCCAGTACGCGGTTCCAATACGCCAGGTCGAGGCTTTCCAGGGTGATATTGCGCGGGTCGGCTACCGCCGCGTTGCACACCAGCGCGTCGAGGCGCCCAAACTGCCCCAACACTTCGGCAACGCCCTGGGCGACTTGTTTTTCGTCGGCCACGTCCATGGTGATAAACCAGGCGTTGTCACCTAGCACCTTGGACACCTTGGAGCCGCGCTCGCGGTCCAGGTCGGTCAACACCACCTGCCAGCCTTCGCTGATCAACCACGCGGCAATGCCCAGGCCAATGCCCCGCGCCGCGCCCGTCACCAGTGCGACACGGCCGTTACCAGCCGCTGCAGCTTCCATGGACCACTCGATCACAAGGCTGCCAGCCCGCGGGCCAGATCAGCCTGCAAGTCAGCCACATCTTCCAGGCCCACCGCGATGCGGATCAGGCTGTCACGAATGCCGGCTGCCTCGCGCTCTTGCGGGGCCAGGCGACCATGGGAGGTGGTGCTTGGGTGCGTAATGGTGGTCTTGCTATCACCCAGGTTGGCGGTGATGGAGATCAAGCGTGTCGCATCGATAAAGCGCCAGGCGCCCTCTTTGCCACCCTTCACTTCGAAGCTGACCACGGCGCCGAAACCACGCTGCTGGCGCTGGGCCAATTCGTGTTGCGGGTGGCTCTTGAGGCCTGCGTAGTGGACCTTCTCGATACCGTCCTGCTGCTCCAGCCACTCGGCCAGGGCCTGGGCATTGGCGCAATGGGCCTTCATGCGCAGGCTGAGGGTTTCCAGGCCTTTGAGGAAGATCCAGGCATTGAACGGGCTCAAAGTCGGGCCGGCGGTGCGCAAGAAGCCCACCACTTCTTTCATCTGCTCACTGCGGCCAGCAACTACACCGCCCATGCAACGGCCCTGGCCATCGATGAACTTGGTGGCCGAGTGCACAACAATGTCCGCACCCAGCTTCAACGGCTGCTGCAACGCAGGCGTGCAGAAGCAGTTGTCGACCACCAGCATCGCGCCCTTGGCGTGCGCCACTTCGGACAATGCAGCGATATCCACCAGCTCGGCCAACGGGTTGGACGGCGACTCGACAAACAGCAATTTAGTGTTGGCCTTGATCGCCGCATCCCAACCGGACAGGTCCGCCAGGGGCACGTAATCCACTTCGATGCCAAAACGCTTGAAGTACTTCTCGAACAGGCTGATGGTCGAACCGAACACGCTGCGCGACACCAGCACATGGTCGCCAGCGCTGCACAGGCTCATCACCACGGCCAGGATGGCAGCCATGCCGGTCGCCGTGGCCACCGCCTGCTCAGCGCCTTCCAGAGCCGCGATACGCTCCTCGAACGCACGCACGGTCGGGTTGGTGTAGCGCGAATACACGTTACCCGGCACTTCACCGGCAAAACGCGCGGCGGCGTCGGCGGCGGTGCGGAACACGTAGCTGGAGGTGAAGAACATCGGGTCACCGTGCTCACCTTCCGGGGTGCGGTGCTGGCCAGCGCGCACAGCCAGGGTATCGAAAGCTACGCCATCGAGGTCGCTGTCCAAGCGACCGGCATCCCATTCCTGACTCATGCTGCGACTCCTTACTCAATTCTTTATTTAAGATACAAAACCGGCCCCTCAGGGCCGGTGTTTACTCAGTTGTTGTACAGATCGATAATCGCGCTGACCGCCTGGGTCTTGATCTTCGACGAGTCGTTACGCGCCTGCTCGATCTTGTTCAGGTAAGCCTCATCGACATCACCGGTCACGTACTTGCCATCGAACACGGCGCAGTCGAACTGCTCGATCTTGATCTTGCCACCACCGACCGCTTCGATCAGGTCCGACAGGTCCTGATAGATCAGCCAGTCGGCGCCAATCAGGTCAGCCACGTCCTGGGTCGAACGGTTATGGGCGATCAGTTCGTGGGCGCTCGGCATGTCGATACCGTACACGTTCGGGTAGCGCACGGCAGGTGCAGCAGAACAGAAGTACACGTTCTTGGCGCCGGCTTCGCGGGCCATCTGGATGATCTGCTTGCAGGTGGTGCCGCGTACGATGGAATCGTCCACCAGCATCACGTTCTTGCCGCGGAATTCCAGCTCGATGGCGTTGAGCTTCTGGCGTACCGACTTCTTGCGCGCAGCCTGGCCGGGCATGATAAAGGTGCGGCCGATGTAGCGGTTCTTGACGAAGCCTTCGCGGAACTTGACGCCCAAGTGGTTGGCCAGTTCCAACGCAGCGGTACGGCTGGTGTCCGGGATCGGGATCACCACGTCGATATCGTGCTCAGGACGCTCGCGCAGGATCTTCTCGGCCAGCTTCTCGCCCATGCGCAGGCGCGCCTTGTACACCGAAACGCCGTCGATGATCGAATCCGGACGCGCCAGGTAGACGTGCTCGAAGATGCACGGGGTGAGTTTTGGTGCCACAGCGCATTGACGAGTGTGCAACTTGCCGTCTTCGGTGATGTAGACCGCTTCGCCCGGCGCGAGGTCGCGGATCAGGGTGAAGCCCAGCACGTCGAGGGACACGCTTTCGGAGGCGATCATGTATTCGACGCCTTCGTCGGTGTGACGCTGGCCGAACACGATCGGGCGGATGCCGTGCGGATCGCGGAAACCGACGATGCCGTAACCGGTGACCATGGCCACGACCGCGTAACCACCGACGCAACGGTTGTGCACGTCAGTCACGGCAGCGAACACGTCTTCTTCGGTCGGCTGCAGCTTGCCGCGCTGGGCCAACTCGTGGGCGAACACGTTGAGCAGCACCTCCGAGTCGGAGCTGGTGTTGACGTGGCGCAGGTCAGATTCGTAAATCTCCTTGGCCAGCTGTTCAACGTTGGTCAGGTTACCGTTGTGCGCCAGGGTGATGCCGTAAGGCGAGTTGACGTAAAACGGTTGAGCTTCGGCCGAGGTCGAGCTACCAGCAGTCGGGTAACGCACATGGCCAATGCCCATGTGCCCGACGAGGCGCTGCATGTGACGCTGATGGAACACGTCACGCACCAGACCATTGTCCTTGCGCAGGAATAACCGGCCGTCGTGGCTGGTCACAATACCGGCAGCGTCCTGGCCGCGGTGCTGGAGGACGGTTAGCGCGTCATACAGCGCCTGATTGACGTTCGACTTACCGACGATACCGACGATGCCACACATGCGACGCAACCCCTACTTAATGAATCTTGACTGAACACAGCTTACTGAGGCGTTTTGGCCGGTAAGAGGTGTTCCTTGAACGGAAGATCAGCGGGTACGCTGATTCCGCTGGCCAGCCACTGACTGCTCCACCCCAAAATGAGGTTCTTGGACCAATCTGCAACCAATAGAAATTTTGGCACGAGTACCGACTCCTGCCACCACGAATCCTGCTGTACCGGCCCCAGGCTCAACAGCCCAACCGCCACAACCACCAGCAATGCGCCACGCGCGGCGCCGAAGGCCATGCCGAGAAATCGATCGGTCCCTGAGAGGCCGGTGACACGTATCAACTCGCCAATAAGATAATTGACCATTGCCCCCACCAGCAGCGTGGCGATGAACATGATGGCGCAGCCCGCGATGACGCGAGCCGAAGGTGTCTCGATGTAACCGGCCAGGTAAACCGACAGTGAACCACCGAACATCCAGGCTACGACTCCTGCGATGATCCAGGTCAGCAACGACAGTGCTTCTTTTACGAAGCCGCGGCTTAGACTGATCAATGCGGAGATGGCGACGATTGCAACGATCGCCCAATCAACCCAGGTAAATGGCACAGTGCAGCCTACGTACGGATAAGGCGGCGCATTTTAGCAGAGCGCCGGGCTATCGGTAAGCTGTGATTGCGGGTGCTTTGCAAATCAATGGGTTGCGTAGAGCGAACGCGCTTTCAAGACCACCAAAAAACAATGTGGGAGCTGGCTTGCCTGCGACGAGGCAGGCGCACCCAACATCGCTGTTGACTGAGCCACCGCTATCGCAGGCAAGCCAGCTCCCACATTCGGCCTGCATTCCAATCAGAAGCTTGCAGTTATTCACCCGCGCTCAGGCTGGAAACGCACCACAAAACCATTCAGATTCTGCTGGCGACCCAGCAAGTCCCGCAGGCGGTCCGCCTCGGCACGCTCGATCAACGGCCCGATAAACACCCGGTTTTTGCCATCGGCACTGCGGATATAGGCGTTGTAGCCCTGAGTACGCAGTTTTTTCTGCAAGGCTTCGGCGCTATCACGATTGGCCAGGCTGGCGAGCTGGATCGACCAACTGATCGGCAAGCCATTCGGGTCGATGCGGCTTTGGCCCACATCCGGCTTACCCGGCGCGGCAGGTTGCGGCGCCACCGGCTTGGGCGCAGGGGCTGGCGCGGCCGGCTTGGCAGCGACGACGGGGGCGGCTGGGGCAGGCGCCGGCTTGGCCACCGGAACACTCGGCTGCACCGGCATGGTCGGCGCCTGCTGCGCAGCCACCTCCTCATCGCTCGGCACAGGCTCTTCAGGCAATGCTTGCGGATCGGGCACCACCACCGGCTCAACCTGAACCTGAGGCACCGTCGGTGCCTGGGGCGTAGCCGGAGCCTCAACCACTACCTGGCGCTGTTCGTCCTGGCGGGAAAACAGCATCGGCAGGAAAATCACCGCCAATGCCACCAACACCAGGGCTCCAACCATTCGCTGCTTGTACGCGCTATCCAGTAATGCCATGTGCAGCTTCCTCCGTGGAGCGCCGGGCCAACCACTCTAGCGCCTCGGCAACACAATAAAATGATCCGAACAACAGAATCTCGTCCTCGGCCGTGGCCACCGCGCACTGCGCTTCAAGCGCAGCGGTGACGCTTGCATACGACGCCACCGGCGCACCAAGGTTCTGCAAAGCCACTTCCAACTCAGCAGCCGGGCGACTGCGCGGCGTATCCAGCGGCGCGACCGCCCAAGCTTGGACATTGCCCAACAACGGCGCAACTACGCCGCCCAAGTCTTTATCCACCAACAACCCGAACACCGCCAGGCGACGACCGACCGGCGGCGTGCGTGACAGGCGTTGCGCCAAGTACTCAGCGGCGTGGGGGTTATGCCCCACATCCAGCAACAGGTTGAGGCGCTTGCCTTCCCACTCGAAGGTGCGACGATCCAGTCGCCCAACTACACGGGTTGCCAGCAATGTGGCAGCAATCTGCTCGGCATGCCAAGGCAGCTCCAGCAGCAGGTAGGCTTGCAGCGCGAGCGCGGCGTTTTCCATCGGTAGGTTCAGCAGCGGCAGATCGCGTAATTCGACCACTTGGCCACGCGCGTCATGCCCACGCCATTGCCAATGCTGAGCGCCGATCTCGAGATTGAATTCGCGGCCGCGCAGGTAAAACGGGCAACCCAGCTCGCGCACCTTGTCGAGCAAGGGCTGCGGCGAGTCCAGGTCACCACACAGCGCAGGCTTGCCCTGGCGCAAGATCCCGGCCTTTTCAAAGGCCACCGACTCACGGGTATTGCCCAGGTAATCGGCATGATCAACACCAATGCTGGTGACCAGCGCCAGGTCGGCATCCACCACGTTGACCGTGTCCAGCCGCCCACCCAAGCCGACTTCCAGGACGACCACGTCCAATTGCGCACGCTCGAACAGCCAGAACGCCGCCAGGGTGCCCATCTCGAAGTAAGTCAGGGAAATCTCACCCCGCCCGGCATCCAGTGCGGCAAAGGCTTCGCAGAGCTGCTCGTCAGTGGCTTCGACGCCATTGAGCTGCACCCGCTCGTTATAACGCAGCAGGTGCGGGGAATTGTAGACGCCGACTTTCAGCCCTTGGGCTTGCAGCAGCGCAGCGACAAAGGCGCAGGTAGAGCCTTTGCCGTTGGTGCCGGTCACCGTGATCACACGCGGCGCCGGCCGGCCCAACCCAAGGCGGGCCGCTACCTGTTGCGAGCGCTCCAGGCCCATGTCGATGGCTGACGGATGCAACTGCTCAAGGTAGGCGAGCCATTCGCCCAGGGTACGTTGGGTCATAGGTTTGCAGGCACCGGCGGCACAACAATCGGTTCGATTTTAGGCGCGACGTACACAGGTGTCGGCAGGCCCATCATTTGCGCCAGCAGGTTACCCAGGCGTGGACGCAGCTCGCCACGGGCGATGATCATGTCGATGGCGCCGTGCTCCAGCAGGAACTCGCTGCGCTGGAAACCTTCGGGCAGTTTTTCGCGAACGGTCTGCTCGATCACGCGCGGGCCGGCAAAGCCGATCAGGGCTTTAGGTTCGCCGACGATCACATCACCCAGCATCGCCAGGCTGGCGGAAACACCACCGTAGACCGGGTCGGTCAGCACGGAGATGAACGGGATGCCTTCTTCACGCAGACGCGCCAGCACCGCGGAGGTCTTGGCCATTTGCATCAGGGAGATCAGCGCTTCCTGCATACGCGCGCCACCGGAGGCGGCGAAGCAGATCATCGGGCAACGGTTTTCCAGGGCGTAATTGGCGGCACGTACGAAACGCTCACCAACGATGGCACCCATGGAGCCGCCCATAAAGGAGAATTCAAATGCGGAAACCACCACCGGCATGCCCAGCAACTTGCCGCTGACAGAAATCAGCGCGTCTTTCTCACCGGTCTGCTTCTGCGCAGCGGTCAGGCGGTCCTTGTACTTCTTGCCGTCGCGGAACTTGAGACGGTCAACCGGCTCCAGCTCAGCACCCAACTCGGCACGGCCATCGGCGTCGAGGAAGATGTCGATGCGGGCGCGGGCGCCGATACGCATGTGGTGGTTGCACTTGGGGCAAACATCCAGAGTCTTTTCCAGCTCCGGGCGGTACAGCACCGCGTCGCAGGAGGGGCACTTATGCCACAGACCTTCAGGAACCGAGCTTTTCTTCACCTCGGAACGCATGATCGAAGGGATCAGTTTGTCTACTAACCAGTTGCTCATGCTTTCTTTCTCCAGTACCGGTGGCTTGAACACAGCCCCGCGTATGCCCTTGAGCTAAATTCATATGTGGCGATGACACAGACTGGACGGGGTCAGACGCTCGACCGGCCATTTCCTGCCTGTACCCTCAGCCTTCCAGACAACCTGCCAGCGCAGGGTTGCCACTTCATTTCCGGGCCTCCCGCAGGCGGCGCCGGTGCTGTTTTACACAGTGGTAGTTATGGACGGCGGCAGACTGCCAGCCGTCACATCGCGCCACTGCTGTTGCGCACGGCGTGCATGAACGCGCGAATCTTGTGGTGATCCTTGATGCCTTTGCCCTGCTCTACCCCACCGCTGACATCCACGGCATACGGCCGGACCCGCTCAATGGCCGCCCCGACATTCGCGGGGTTGAGCCCACCGGCCAGGATGATCGGCTTGCTCAGGCCCTCGGGTATCAACGACCAGTCAAACGCCTCACCCGTACCACCGGGCACACCTTCGACATAAGTGTCCAACAAGATTGCGCGAGCGCCAGTATAGGCAGCACATGCGGCAGCGATGTCATCCCCGGACTTGACGCGCAACGCCTTAATATACGGGCGCTGGTAGCTTTCACATTCGTCAGGGCTTTCGTCGCCGTGAAACTGCAGCATGTCGAGCTGCACGGCATCCAGGGTTTCGTTGAGTTCGCAACGGCTGGCGTTGACGAACAAGCCCACGGTGGTCACGAACGGCGGCAGCGCGGCGATGATCGCCCGCGCCTGCAACACGTTCACAGCCCGTGGGCTCTTGGCATAAAGCACCAAACCAATGGCGTCCGCCCCCGCCTCGACAGCCGCCAGCGCGTCTTCTATGCGAGTAATCCCGCAAATCTTGCTGCGAACGGCTGCCATATCGTAGAAACCTCAGGGGTTGAACCGAGAAAGTCCCGGATGGTAACAAAAGCTTTTCCGGGCGTCAGCCGCCAAGTTCGCTGAAACCTGTGAGGAAGTGTGGCCCGATGAAACGATCGGGCAATTCGAACTCGTCGCGGTACTCCACATCCACCAGATAAAGGCCGAACGGGTGCGCGGTCACCCCGCCGGTACGACGAACACGGCTTTCCAACACTTCCTTCGCCCACTCCACCGGGCGCTCGCCGGTGCCGATGGTCATCAACACGCCGGCAATGTTGCGCACCATATGGTGCAGGAAGGCGCCGGCACGGATATCCAGCACGATCATCTTGCCGTGACGGGTCACGCGCAGGTGATGCACTTCCTTGATCGGCGACTTGGCCTGACACTGGCCGGCACGGAACGCACTGAAATCATGCACGCCGACCAAATGCTGCGCGGCCTCGGCCATGCGCTCGGCGTCCAGCGGGCGGTGATTCCAGGTGATTTCTTGATTGAGGTGCGCCGGGCGGATCTGATCGTTGTAGATCACATAGCGGTAGCGCCGGGCGATGGCCTTGAAGCGCGCATGAAAATCCGCAGGCATGACCTTGGCCCAAGTGACGCTGACGTCATGCGGCAAATTGATATTTGCGCCCATCACCCACGCCTTCATCGTGCGCTCGGCCTGGGTATCGAAGTGCACCACTTGGCCGCAGGCGTGCACACCGGCATCGGTACGCCCGGCACACATCAGCGACACCGGCGAATCGGCGACCTTCGATAACGCGTTTTCGAGGGTTTCCTGCACCGTCAGCACACCAGAGGCCTGGCGCTGCCAGCCGCGATAGCGCGAGCCTTTGTATTCCACGCCCAGGGCGATGCGATTAAAGCCTGCGGCTGCCATTTCGGCGGCCGCGTTATCTATATTTGCCAAGAACTGAGAGCCCGATGAGTTGCGCAAAGGCGGCCATTATAAAGGCGGAGCAGATATGAGGGGCGCTTTTGTTGCAAGCCATGCGAAGGCCTGATGTGTGGGAGCTGGCTTGCCTGCGATTGCATCAATGCGGTGTAACAGATAAACCGAGTTGCCCGCGTCGCAGGCAAGTCAGCTCCCACATTGGTTCTGCGTTGCACCTTAGATTTTGCCGAGCATTTCCTTGGCCTCACCACGCTGGGCCTCATCGCCTTCGGTCAGCACTTCGGAAAGGATGTCGCGCGCACCGTCGGCATCGCCCATGTCGATGTAGGCCTGGGCCAGGTCCAACTTGGTGGCAACCTCGTCGGTGCCGGAGAGGAAATCAAATTCCGGCTCATCACCGCCCGACGCTGCGTCTTCAGCGGTGAACGAAGGCTCGATCGGCGGATGCTCCAGGCTCTGGGACAGGCGATCCAACTCGGCGTTGACGTCATCCAACTCAGACGCGAAGGCATCCGGCTTGGTTGCAGCCGGTGCTTGCGGCTCGTCAGCCAGGGACAAGTCGAAGTCTTCCGGCAGGTCCAAGTCGTCCAACGCGGCGGGCGTGAGCGTCGGCGGCTGAGCCGCCTGCACATCCTTCATCTGCTCTTCAAGGCCGGAAAGGAAATCGTCGTCAGCTTGGGTGGAAGACGGCGCTTCCAGTTGCAGGTCCAGGTCGAAGTCCGACAGATCGTCCGGGGCAGTCTTGGCTTCGGTCTGGCGCTGCAGGACAGATTCAAAACTCAGCTCATCCTCCGGGCGAACCACGGCAGGTGAAGCGGCTTCCAGATCGTCCAGGCTCAAGTCAAAATCGGTGTCGAAAGCGTCTGGTACTGGAGCCGGCGCGGCCGGCTTGTCTTCCAGCAAGTTCTTGACGTATTGCGCGTCCAAGGCTGCCGCAGCAACCGCAGCACTGACGCCCGCTGCCAACACAGCCATGCCCGGGAAGCGGCCTTTTAGTTGTTCAACCTGGGCGTGATTTTCACCCGTGGCCACCAGTTGACGCTCCTGGCTGATGAAGCCGTCCTTATCGCCTTGCAGGCCGTAAACCTCCATCAACTTCAAACGCAGGTCGCTGCGTTTTGGCTCGTGCTTGATCGCCTGCTGAAGGACGTCGGCAGCCTGGTTCAAATGACCGCGATCAATATGGGATTGAGCTTGTGCCAGCGAATCGCTGGAATTTTGCGGAGCCACTGCAGCGGCCAAGGGCGAAAGCACGGAGGCAACCGACGGCACCACCACCGGCTCGGCAACCGCAGCAGGTGCGGGCGCAGGAGCGGCAGCCATCTTGACGTTCGGCGCCACCACTTCCAGACCTTCAAAGCTGTCCGGTGGCAGATCGTGCTCTACGCTCGGGGAGAATTGCGGCTCTTCAGCCAGCGCCCGCGCCATCCGCAGGTGCTTTTCCTCTTCGAGACGGGCATTGCGATGACGCGCCCACAGCAGCAGGAGCAACAACACCAACAGACCGGCCGCGCCGCCAATGACACCAAGCACAACCGGGTTGGTCAGCAGCTCGTTGAATTTGCCTTCGGCGGCGGCAGCAGGCGCGGCATCCGGCTTGATTGGCTCGGGCGCAGGCGCTGCTGCAGTCGGCGTGGTATCCGCTGCCGGCGCAGTGGCCGCAGGCTCACCGGCCAACTGAGCGGGCATCGCCGCTGTTGCCGCCGCTGCCGGGTTACCGTTTTCAGCCTGCAACTTAGCCAACTGATCATTTTTCAGCTGAATCAGTTTTTGCAGCTTATCCAGTTGGCTTTGCAGGTCCGCCGCACGGCTTTTCAGCTCGGCATTGTCGCGGCGCGTGGTGTCCAGTTCTTCCTGGGTCATCGCCAGCTTGTCGTTTAGCGCCCGGCTATCACCGGCCTTGCCCTTCGCGCCCGGCTTGGCGGATTCGGCCGAGACCAGGCTCAAATTATCCTTGGCGCTGGTGCTCGCCGGCGCATTGCCCGCCTGGGTGCGCTTGGTCGCGTCCAGTTGCTGCTTGCCAGCGGCTTGATTTTTAGCCGTGCGGCGCCCTTCGCGCCAGGCCGCGTTTTGCGCGGTCACTTCGGCAATTGCCTCAGGCTGCGGCAGGCTGGTCGCTTGCACGCGATCCGGCAGGCGCAATACCTGGCCGGTTTTCAAGCGGTTGATATTGCCGTCTAGAAACGCATCAGGGTTGAGCGCCTGAATAGCCAGCATGGTTTGCTGGACCGAGGCGCCGTTGCGATTCTTCGCGGCAATTTCCCACAAGGTGTCGTGAGGCGTCGTGGTGTGCTGGGCAGCCTTGCTGACAGTCGGTGCAGTGCGGGCGGGCGCTGTAGCAGACGGCGCACTCAAGCGCGGTGCAGGCGCGCTGACGGCGGGCGTCGATTGCTCAAACTTCGCCGGGTCGAGCAGCACACTGTAGTCGCGCATCAGGCGGCCGTTAGGCCATTGCACCTGCAACAAGAAACGTACGTAGGAATCGGGCAGCGGCTTGCTGGAGGTAACGCGCACCACACTGCGGCCACTTGGATTGACCACTGGGGTAAATGTCAGGTCATTGAGAAACGCCTGGCGATCCACGCCCGCATCCACATATGCCTGGTCAGACGCCAGGCTGGGCGTGATCTCGGAAGCCGTAAGGCCACCGACATCGAGCAATTCGATTTCCACTGACAACGGCTGGTTCAACTTCGACTTGAGGGTCATCTCCCCAAGCTGCAGCGCCTGCGCCATACCGGAGGACAGCGCCGAGGCGGCCGCTATTGCTAACACCAGTTTGCGAACTTGAACCATAGCCTCATCCTTTGTCTGAACACTCCCCGACCTGCGAGAAGGTTGGTAACCGCTGCCATTAGGCATGGCGAGCCGATAGGTCACCGACGCGCTTCTGTTCCGCTTTGGACCAAGCATAGCGCTTGGTTAGAATCAATCTACAAATTGCCGCCAAGTATCTTTTACGCAAGGCTTTTTATCAACAACTGCGCCAGCTGCACCGCGTTGAGTGCCGCCCCCTTGCGTACGTTATCTGACGTCAGCCACAGATTTAGTTCCGCCGGGTCGTCCACGCCCGCACGCACCCGGCCGACGTAGACTACATCCTGGCCGACCGCATCCCCAACCGGCGTAGGGTAGTCGCCCTCTTCCACCAGCTCGATACCTGGCGCCGCCTCAAGTGCGCGGTTGACCGCCGTAAGGTCGACCGGCGCGCCCAACTGCAATGACACTGTCAGGCTATCGCCAAAAAACACCGGGGCTTGAACGCAAGTTGCGGAAATCTTTAGCAAAGGAGTTTCCAGCACTGCGCGCAGCTCGTGCACGAGACGTTTCTCCAGGGCTGTATGCCCCTGGGCGTCTGGCGTGCCGACTTGTGCCAGCAGGTTGAAGGCCATCTGCCGATCAAAGAACTTGGGCTCCAGCGGGCGTACGTTTAACAGTTCGGCGGTCTGCCGGGCCAGTTCACTGACAGCCTCGCGACCCTGGGCGGATACGGCCAGGTTGGCAGTGACGCTGACGCGTTGGATGTCCAGCAACCCGCGCAGCGGCGCGAGGACGACGGCCAGGTTGGTAGCGGATGGGCTTGGGCTGCCGAGTTGGAAGGGCTTTTTCAAACCGTTGAGGATATGCGCATTGGCTTCCGGCACCACTTGAGGCGCCTGATCGGCCGGCAAGGCGCCGGACAGGTCGATCACCGAGCAACCGGCAGCGATCGCGCGCGGGGCGAAACTCTGGGTTACCGCCGGGCCTGCCGCGAAGAAGGCCAACTGCGCTTTTTTGAAGTCGAACTCATCGACTTCCTTGACCCGCACGTTCTTGCCGCGAAACGGCACTGATGCACCGGCCGAGTTACTGCCCGCCAGCAGATACAGGGTGCCTACCGGGAAATCCAGTTCTTCGAGAATCTGCACCAGGGTTTCGCCAACGGTTCCGGTGGCGCCGATCACGGCGATTTCAAAGGTCTGGGTCATGGTGGCTGCCTCGGGCATTGCGGGGGGAGCGGCACTTTAACGGGTGGTTGGGAGTGAGGCAATTAACCTGGTTTTTGTGGTGGGGCTGATGACCTCATCGCGGCATAGGTATCTACGCAACTTTTTGTGTTGCGCTGAGCTTTTGACGGGGTTTTTAGGTAGATGTGAGTACATATCCGTTGCTGCGGTAACGGCTTCGTAGGGTTCCGCCCTTACGGCGGGTCACTTTTGGAAAAGAGCCCCAAAAGTAACCAAAAGGGCTCTTGCCCCACCACTCGGTGCCTCGCCTAGGCTCGGCATGCCCTCACTCCGGCTTGAATCCGTGGGCCGCCGCCATGGGCCATCCTTGGCCCATCGCGGCTAACCCGGCGTCCTGCCGGGTTACCCACGGATTCAAGCCTGCGTTCGGCCATCGTGGTTTAACGGGGCGCCTAAGATCAAGATCAAAAGCAAGAGCACGGCGGCCTAGTAGCCGACCTGAGTGGTAGAAGCAAAAGCAGGGCAGAAGCAGAGCAGAAGCAGAGCACCACCCTATCTAGCTGATGTAATGAGATCCCAATGTGGGAGCGGGCTTGCTCGCGAAGGCGGTGGGTCAGTTACACATGAGCTGGCTGACCCACCGCCTTCGCGAGCAAACCCGCTCCCACAATTTTGACCGAGTTCGACTGCCAGCACCGCAGTGCTCTGCTTTTCTGTGGGAGCTGGCTTGTCGGATCGCCGCACCGCTGCGATGCAGACACCTCGGTCCATCAAGTACACCGAGTTGATGCCATCGCAGGCAAGCCAGCTCCCACATTAGATTGAGTTCAGTTTCAGAGATCAGGTCGGCTGTCAGGCCGCCTCGGCTTTGCTTTTGATTTGCTTCAACCACTCAGGTCGGCTACTAGGCCGCCGTGCTCTTGCTTTTGATCTTGATCTTAGGCGCCCCGTTAAACCACGCTGGCCGAACGCAGGCTTTGGAGCGGGGGTGAGGGCACACCGAGCCTAAGCGAGGTGCCGAGTGGTGGGGCAAGAGCCCTTTTGGTTACTTTTGGCTGGGCCGGCATTCCGGGCTCTTTTCCAAAAGTGACCCGCTGTAAGAGCGGAACCCATAGCAGCCGTTACCCAAATAACGGATATGCACCCCGCGCCCCCGCAACAACCAAAGAATTCAACCCATAAAAAGATGTGTAGATACCTATGCTCATCGCGGGCCAGCCCGCCCCCTCCACACTTGAATGTATTCACAAATCAAAATGTGGGAGCGGGCTTGCCCGCGATGAGGGCCTCAAGGGCAACAAAAAACCCGCGCCTTTCACCAGTCGCGGGTTTTTCGTACAGCATTAAGCGATCAACGCTCCAGCAAAATCCGCAGCATACGACGCAGCGGTTCAGCCGCGCCCCACAGCAGTTGGTCACCAACAGTGAACGCGCCCAGGTACTGAGTCCCCATGTTCAGCTTACGCAGACGGCCGACCGGTACATTCAGGGTGCCGGTAACCTTGGTTGGGCTCAGCTCCTGCATGCTGATGTCACGGTTGTTCGGCACCAGTTTGACCCAAGGGTTGTGCTGGCTGATCAACCCTTCGATATCGGCGATCGGCACGTCTTTGTTCAGCTTGATGGTCAGCGCCTGGCTGTGGCAGCGCATGGCGCCGATGCGCACGCAAATGCCGTCCACCGGGATCGGGCTCTTGAAGCGACCGAGGATCTTGTTGGTCTCAGCCTGGGCCTTCCACTCTTCGCGGCTCTGGCCGTTCGGCAGCTCTTTGTCGATCCACGGGATCAGGCTACCGGCCAATGGCACGCCGAAGTTCTCGGTCGGGTAGGCATCGCTGCGCATGGCTTCGGCCACACGACGGTCGATGTCGAGGATCGCACTGGCAGGGTCCGCCAGTTGATCGGCAACGGCTGCGTGGGTCGCGCCCATCTGCTTGATCAGTTCACGCATGTTCTGCGCGCCGGCGCCGGAGGCCGCCTGATAGGTCATGGCGCTCATCCACTCGACCAGACCGGCTTCGAACAAGCCGCCCAGGCCCATCAGCATCAGGCTGACGGTGCAGTTGCCGCCCACGTAGTTCTTGGTGCCGGCGTCCAACTGTTGGTCGATGACCCTGCGGTTCACCGGGTCGAGGATGATCACCGCGTCGTCCTGCATGCGCAGGCTCGAGGCGGCGTCGATCCAGTAACCCTGCCAGCCGGCTTCACGCAGCTTGGGGAAGACTTCGCTGGTGTAGTCGCCACCCTGGCAGGTCAGAATCACGTCGAGGGTTTTCAGCTCTTCAATGCTGTAGGCGTCCTTGAGCGGAGCAATATCCTTGCCCACGGACGGCCCTTGGCCACCTACGTTCGAAGTGGTGAAAAACACCGGCTCAATAAGATCGAAATCCTGCTCTTCCAGCATCCGCTGCATGAGCACGGAACCGACCATACCGCGCCAACCGATCAGACCTACACGTTTCATCGCAACTACACCTTGTTAAAAAGTGGGCCGCCTTGCAGCAACAACTGCAAGCGGGCCGGAGAGATTACAGATTCCGCAGCGCGGCGACTACTGCGTCGCCCATTTCTTGCGTGCCGATTTTGGTGCAACCCTGTGACCAAATGTCACCGGTGCGCAAACCTTGATCCAGCACCAGGCTTACAGCCTTCTCGATGGCATCGGCCGCGTCACTCAGGTTGAAGCTGTAACGCAACATCATCGACACCGACAAAATCGTCGCCAACGGGTTGGCAATGCCATGCCCTGCGATGTCCGGCGCCGAACCGTGGCACGGCTCGTACATGCCTTTGTTGTGGGTGTCCAGGGACGCCGACGGCAGCATGCCGATAGAACCGGTGAGCATCGAGGCCTGGTCGGACAGGATGTCGCCGAACAGGTTATCGGTGACGATCACGTCGAACTGCTTGGGTGCACGCACCAGTTGCATGGCGGCGTTGTCGACGTACATGTGGCTTAGTTCGACGTCGGGGTAGTCCTTGGCGACTTCTTCGACGATTTCGCGCCACAGCTGGCTGGAGGCCAGTACGTTAGCTTTATCGACCGAGCAGACCTTTTTGCCGCGCACACGGGCCATGTCGAAACCGACACGGGCGATACGGCGGATTTCGCTCTCGCTGTACGGCAGCGTGTCGTAGGCCTGGCGCTCGCCATTCTCAAGCGTGCGCACGCCGCGTGGCGAGCCGAAGTAGATACCGCCGGTCAGTTCACGCACGATCAGGATGTCCAGGCCTGCAACCACTTCCGGCTTGAGGCTCGACGCATCGGCCAGTTGCGGATAGAGGATCGCCGGGCGCAGGTTGCCGAACAGGCCCAGTTGCGCACGGATCTTGAGCAGGCCGCGCTCAGGGCGGATGTCGCGTTCGATCTTGTCCCATTTCGGGCCGCCCACGGCGCCGAGCAGCACCGCGTCAGCCGCACGGGCGCGGTCCAGAGTCTCGTCGGCCAGCGGCACGCCGTGCTTGTCGATGGCGGCGCCGCCGATCACGTCGTGGCTCAATTCGAAGCCCAGGCTGTACTTGCTGTTGGCCAATTCCAGGACCTTGACCGCCTCGGCCATGATTTCCGGACCAATACCGTCGCCAGGAAGAATCAGAATCTGCTTGCTCATGCGTTCCTCATTTCATCAAGCGACCCGCCCGCAGGCAGGTCGGGAAAATTAATCAGCGTTCGGCAAAGACCACCAGCACGTCGGTGCTGAAGGTGCCGTCGGCTTGAATCTCGTAGTAATCGCGTACTTCCTGGCCCATCGCCTTTTGCAGCTCAAGGATTGCAGCACGCAATACCTCTGGCGTGCGCATGCGCTCGACCCACGAGGTGTATTCCAGGCGCAAACGCTGACGGCTGCTGTTGCGCACGTGCAGGCCGGCCTCGCTGAGCTGGCGCATCCACTCGCCGGCGGAATAATCGCGCACGTGGCTGGTGTCGCGCAGCACTTCGACGGTTTGCAGGTAAGTGTCCAACAGCGGGCTGCCCGGTGACAAGACATCCACAAACGCCGCCACACCGCCCGGCTTGAGTACCCGACGGACTTCACGCAGGGCCAGGCCCAGGTCGCTCCAGTGGTGGGCTGAGTAACGGCTGAACACGAAGTCGAACTCGCCATCGGCGAACGGCAAGCGTTCGGCGGCGCCGTGCACGGTGCGGATGTTGTCCAGCCCACGGTCTTTTGAAGCGGCCGCGACCACGTCGAGCATCTGCTGGGAAAGGTCGTAGGCCACCACTTCTTTCACCAGCGGTGCCACATGAAAACTCACATGCCCGGCACCGCAACCCAAATCCAGCAGGCGTGCCGCACCGGCCCCGGCCAGTTCGGCCTGCAGCAGCGCGAATTCGGTGCCTTGGGCGTGCACGGCACTGCTCAGGTAAGCCGAGGCTTGCTCGCCGAATTGTTTTTGCACGACTTGGGTGTGGGCGGTGTTGGTCATGGTGAGCTTCCTTGGGTTTTGTGGTGTTGGTACGGGCGCTATCGCAGGCAAGCCAGCTCCCACAGTTGACCGTGTTCACAGGTCAACATGTGGGAGCCGGGCTTGCCCGCGATGGGGCCCGCACGGCCTACCGCAAATCAGGCGTCGCGAAACAACCAAGGCTGGCTGGCCCGGTGCTTGGTTTCAAAGGCGGCAATCGCATCGCCGTCCTGCAAGGTCAGGCCGATATCGTCCAGGCCGTTGATCAGGCAGTGCTTACGGAACGCGTCGACTTCAAAGTGGTACACCTTGCCGTCCGGACGGGTCACCGTCTGCGCTGCCAGGTCAACCGTGAGCTGGTAGCCCACATCGGCTTCGACTTGTTTGAACAGCTCGTCCACTTCGGCGTCGCTCAAGATGATCGGCAGCAAGCCGTTCTTGAAGCTGTTGTTGAAGAAGATGTCGGCGTAGCTCGGCGCGATGATGCTGCGAAAGCCGTATTCTTCCAGGGCCCACGGCGCGTGCTCACGGCTGGAGCCGCAGCCGAAGTTTTCCCGGGCCAGCAACACGCTGGCGCCTTGGTAACGCTCGGCGTTGAGCACAAAATCCTTGTTCAACGGGCGCTTGGAGTTGTCCTGGTAGGCGTAGCCCACGTCCAGGTAGCGCCACTCGTCGAAGAGGTTTGGGCCGAAACCGGTGCGCTTGATCGACTTCAAGAACTGCTTGGGGATGATCTGGTCGGTGTCGACGTTGGCACGGTCCAACGGCGCGACTAAACCTGTGTGTTGGGTAAAAGCTCTCATCGGGTTTTCCTCAGATCAATTCGCGAACGTCGATGAAACGACCGTTGACGGCAGCGGCAGCGGCCATGGCCGGGCTGACCAAGTGGGTACGCCCACCGGCGCCCTGACGCCCTTCGAAGTTACGGTTGGAGGTGGACGCGCAATGCTCGCCCGACTCCAAACGGTCCGGGTTCATCGCCAGGCACATGGAGCAGCCCGGCTCGCGCCATTCAAAACCGGCTTCGAGGAAGATCTTGTCCAGGCCTTCGGCTTCGGCTTGAGCTTTGACCAACCCCGAACCTGGCACCACGATGGCTTGCTTAATGGTCGAGGCGACTTTGCGGCCCTTGGCGATCACCGCCGCAGCGCGCAAGTCTTCAATCCGCGAGTTGGTGCAGGAACCGATAAACACGCGATCCAACTGGATGTCGGTAATCGCCTGATTGGCTTTCAAGCCCATGTATTTCAAGGCGCGCTCGATGGAGCCACGCTTGACCAGGTCGGCTTCTTTGGCCGGGTCCGGCACGTTTTGATCAACGGCCAGAACCATCTCGGGCGAGGTGCCCCAACTGACTTGCGGCTTGATCTGGGCAGCGTCGAGCTCGACCACGGTGTCAAACACCGCATCGGCGTCGGAGACCAAGTCTTTCCAGGCTTCGACGGCGGTATCCCAATCGGCGCCTTTCGGCGCGAATGGACGGCCCTTGACGTATTCAACGGTCTTTTCGTCCGCTGCTACCATGCCTACGCGGGCACCGGCTTCGATGGACATATTGCAGATGGTCATGCGGCCTTCAATAGACAGGTCGCGAATCGCGCTCCCGGCGAACTCGATGGCATGGCCGTTACCGCCGGCGGTGCCGATCTTGCCGATCACGGCGAGCACGATGTCTTTGGCGGTCACGCCGAAGGGCAGTTGGCCTTCGACCAACACCAACATGTTCTTCATCTTTTTGGCGACCAGGCACTGGGTGGCGAACACATGCTCCACCTCGGAAGTGCCGATGCCATGGGCCAAGGCGCCGAACGCACCATGGGTGGAGGTGTGGGAGTCGCCGCAGACCACGGTCATGCCCGGCAAGGTCGCGCCCTGCTCCGGGCCGATCACGTGAACGATGCCTTGACGCACGTCATTCATCTTGAATTCGGTGATGCCATATTCATCGCAATAGTCGTCGAGGGTCTGCACCTGAAGGCGCGACACGGTGTCGACGATCGCGTCGATGCCGCCTTTACGCTCAGGCGTGGTCGGCACGTTGTGGTCCGGGGTGGCGATGATGGAGTCGACGCGCCAAGGCTTGCGCCCGGCCAGTCGCAGGCCTTCGAACGCTTGGGGCGAGGTCACTTCATGGATGATGTGACGGTCGATGTAGATCAGCGACGAGCCATCGTCGCGCCGTTTCACTTCATGGGAATCCCAAAGCTTGTCGTAAAGCGTTTTGCCGGCCATCAGTCGGTCCTCATCATCGGTCTTTCTATGCCCCGGGTCTTGAGCAATTCAATAACCCTTTGGCTTGTGAGGCTGATGGTATGGCGCTACATTAAATAACTCAAATTCATATTTTTTATGCTTTGGATTACCAACTGGAATACCACCATGGACTTGGCCAACCTCAATGCCTTTATTGCCATCGCCGAGACCGGCAGCTTCTCCGGTGCAGGTGAACGCCTGCACCTGACACAACCGGCCATCAGCAAGCGCATTGCCGGGCTGGAACAACAATTAAAGGTACGTTTATTCGACCGTCTGGGCCGTGAAGTCGGCCTGACCGAGGCCGGGCGCGCCCTGCTGCCACGTGCGTATCAGATCCTCAATGTGCTGGACGACACCCGCCGCGCCCTCACCAACCTGAGCGGCGAAGTCAGCGGTCGCCTGACATTGGCCACCAGCCATCACATCGGCCTGCATCGCCTGCCGCCGATCCTGCGCGCCTTTACGCGCGAGTACCCCAATGTGGCGCTGGATATTCAGTTCCTCGACTCGGAAGTGGCCTACGAGGAAATCCTCCACGGCCGCGCCGAAGTGGCGGTGATCACCTTGGCGCCCGACCCGCACAACCTGGTCCGTGCCACGCCGGTGTGGGACGACCCGCTGGATTTCGTGGTCGCGCCGGAACACAGCTTGACCGGCAATGGCACGGTCAACTTGGCCGATATTGCCAAGCACCCGGCGGTGTTCCCGGGCGGCAATACCTTTACCCACCATATTGTCAGGCGCTTGTTCGAAGCCCAGGGCCTGACGCCGAACATCGCGATGAGCACTAACTACTTGGAAACTATAAAAATGATGGTATCCATCGGCCTGGCCTGGAGCGTGTTGCCGCGCACCATGCTCGATGATCAGGTGGCAAGTATCGCTTTGCCGGGCATACAACTCAGTCGCCAGCTAGGCTATATCGTGCACACCGAAAGGACGCTGTCGAACGCTGCGCGGGCTTTCATGAGCCTACTGGATGCACAGGTCGATCTGCCAGCGATACCGGCATGAAGCTGTGCGGCCTCAAGGTCTGATTAAAGCCGCGCCGAACGCCCATTGAGCCAAGGCCCATTGATAATGCGCAACCCCGTCGATTCCGTGCCACCCCTGCCCCGTATTTACGCCTTGGACCCTCAAGAGGCGGAACAAAGCTGGGACAGCGCCCCGCAATTGCTGGCAGCCCTCAATGCTGCCCGCCTGGGCGCGTGGTGGTGGGAAATCGATACCGGGCGGATAAGTTGGTCACGCGGCACCCAAGCGCTGTTCGGTTTCGACCCCCGCCAACCTTTACCCACTGACCTGGACTACCTGGACCTGCTGGCACCGTCAGATCGTGCGCGAGTGGTGCGGGCCTTTCACGCCGTGCTGGCGGGCGAGCCGTTCGAGCAAGCCACGCACCACCACATCCAATGGCCGGACGGCAGCCATCATTGGCTGGAAATCAATGGCAGCCTGGCGCCGGACAAGACCGGTCGGCGCCGCATGATCGGGGTGATCCGCGAAACCACCCGCCAGCGCGAGCGCGAGCACGCCCTCAGCCACTCGGAAAAACGCTTCGCCACGTTGTTTCACCTGTGCCCCAATATGGTTCTACTGACGCGCCAATCTGATGGCCGGATCAGCGAAGCCAACCAGTATTTCGAGATGCTCTTCGGCTGGCCAGTGGCCGATGTCATCGGCCGCACCACCCTGGACCTCGGGCTGTGGCGCGACCCCGAACAGCGCGCGCTGCTGGTCAAGGCCACCCAGCGCAAGGGCGAGCCGATCACCATGGAGGTGCAGTTCTGCGCCAGTAACGGCCAGATTCACGATGGCACCCTCAGCGCGCAGAAAGTCGAGTTGGAGGGCGAGGCCTACCTGATCAGCACGTTCCTCGACACCACCGAACGTAAAAACGCCGAGCAAGCCTTGAAAGACAGCCAGGAACGCCTCGACCTGGCCCTGAACTCGGCGCAACTGGGCACCTGGGACTGGCACATCCCCACGGGCATGCTCTACGGCTCGGCCCGCGCCGCCCAACTGCATGGCCTGCCGCCGGAGCAATTCCACGAATCCTTCGACGCGTTTTTTGAGGGCATGTCCGATGAAGACCGCGAGGGCATGCGCAACGCCTATCGCAGCTTGCGTGAAGGCTCGGACGGTAACTACCAGTTGACCTACCGCGTGCTGACGGAATGCGGCAGCCCTCGCTACCTGGAAAGCCGCGCGCGCCTGTATCGTGACGAAGCCGGCAAACCTCTGCGCATGGCCGGCACCTTGCTCGACATCACCGACCAAGTGGAACGCGAACAGCGGATCACCGCGTCCGAAGAGAAATTCGCCAGCCTGTTCCAGGCCAGCCCCGACCCCATCTGCGTCACCTGCCTGGACGGCGGCACCTTTATCGAAATCAACCCGGCCTTTACCCAGACCTTTGGCTGGAGCGCCGCCGAGGTCATCAACAAGAGCGCCGAGCAGATCGGTTTATGGGACGACTCCAGCAAACGCCTGCAACGTATCGAACAGGTGATTCGCGAGCAGGCACTGAGCAACGTGGCCATCGTGGCGCGTCACAAAAACGGCCAGAGCCTGACCTGCATGATCTCTAGCCGCTTGATCAAGGTCGGCGACCAGCCATGCATCGTCACCACGCTTCGCGACATCACCCAACAGCAGCGCTCGGAGGCCGCGCTGAAGGCCAGTGAAGAGAAATTCGCCAAGGCCTTCCACTCCAGCCCCGACGCCATTTCTATCACCGAGCGCGACACCGGCCGATATGTGGAGGTCAACGACGGCTTCTGCCGCCTGACCGGTTATCGCGCCGAAGAGGCCATCGGCCTGACGCTGTACCAGATCGGCATCTGGGCCGATGAAAACCAGCGCGCCGCGCTGTTGGCCGAGCTGCAGATCAAGGGCCGCATTCATCACTTGGAAATGCTCTGGCACAACAAACGCGGCGAGTTGTTGGCCGTGGAGGTCTCGGTAGAGCCGATTACGCTGAATGAAACGCCGTGCCTGCTGCTGACCGCGCGAGACGTGAGCCTGCTGAAAAACGCCCAGGCGCAGATTCGCCACCTGGCTTATCACGACCCGTTGACCAACCTGCCCAACCGCGCCTTGCTGATGGACCGCCTGAGCCAGCAAATCGCCCTGCTCAAACGCCATAACCTGCGCGGCGCCCTGTTGTTTCTCGACCTCGACCATTTCAAGCACATCAACGACTCCCTCGGCCATCCGGTGGGCGACACCGTGCTGAAAATCGTCACCGCGCGCCTGGAAGCCAGCGTGCGCATGGAGGACACGGTGGCGCGCCTGGGTGGCGATGAGTTTGTGGTGCTACTTAGCGGCCTGGACGGTACGCGGGCGCAAGTCAGCGCCCAGGTGCAGGAACTGGCCGACACCCTGCGCGAATTGCTCTCGGAACCGATGTTTCTCGATGGCCAACGCTTGCAGGTCACGCCGAGCATTGGCGTGGCGCTGATCCCGGACCATGGCTCCACCCCGGCGGACCTGCTCAAACGCGCCGACATTGCGCTCTATCGGGCCAAGGACTCGGGGCGTAACACCACGCAGATGTTTCACAACAGCATGCAAAAAACCGCCAGCGAGCGCCTGCGCATGGAGACCGACCTGCGCCTGGCGCTGTCGCGCGGTGAGTTCAGCGTGCATTACCAACCCCAGGTGGATGCGCGTGGCAACCGTATCATCGGCGCCGAAGCCTTGGTGCGCTGGCAGCACCCGCAACTGGGCGCGCAGTCACCCACGGAATTTATCAAGGTGCTGGAGGACAGCGGCCTGATCCTGGAAGTCGGCACCTGGATTCTTGATGAAGCGTGCGGCGCATTCGCGCAGTTGATCGCCGAGGGCCTGGTGGACCCACTGAATTTCAGCTTGTGCGTGAATATCAGCCCCAGGCAGTTCCGCCAGAGCGACTTCGTGGAACGGGTGGAACACAGCCTCACACACCATAAGCTGCCCTATAACTTGCTGAAACTGGAGATCACCGAAGGCATTGTGATCCAGAACCTGGACGAAACCGTGGCTAAGATGCGCCGCCTTAAAAAGCTCGGCGTGAGTTTTGCTATGGATGATTTCGGCACCGGCTACTCGTCGCTGACCTACCTCAAGCGCCTGCCGGTGGATGCGCTGAAAATCGACCAGTCCTTTGTGCGCGATGCAACCCACGACCCCAACGACGCCGAAATCATCCGCGCCATTGTGGCCATGGCCCACAGTTTGAACCTGGAAGTGATTGCCGAAGGCGTGGAAACCCCGGAACAACTGGCGTTCCTGCAGAAGCTGGGCTGCCATTTGTACCAGGGCTATTTGCACAGTCGGCCACTGTCGATCGAGGGGTTCAGGCGCTTGCTGGGGTAAGCGTCACACCAGTTTCAATACGTGAAACCCAGTGTTCATCCAGTGCGATGACGCCAAGTCCTGCTTTTGCCCATAGTAATCAAGCGACCCGTTGACCACTGCGACTGAGTGTACGTTGTCCCCCAGCGTGCCAATCGCCCCCCTGACCAGCTCATCGAGCGTGCTGTTACGTATATAGCCAAACAACCCCAGCCGCCGAAGCGCCTCCCCTGGGGCCTCGCCGTCATTGAGGGTATCCAACGCCTTCGCAAAACTCTCCCCGGCGCGAAAGTCGTTGTTTTCCATCTGCGCACGTTTGGCACTGACCGCGTACAAGAAGATGGCGTAATTGAGCAGCTTAGGACTACTGCCATGGAAGTTCGACGCGGCGGCAGCTTGGTTCATTTCCTCATGGGTCACCTGCAGCCTGAAGGAATCCCTCATGACCACCTCAAAGCCGTCCGGGGTGACCTGAATGCGCTCGAAGATTCCCTTGGGATCCTGCCAGAACCGAATGATGGCGGCCTTGATCGCCGATACCGTAACGCAATTGTCTTTCTCGCCTTGATAAAAACCATCCCAGATCTGCGCGGGCGACATGCCGGAAACGATATCGTTGACCCGTCTGGCGTCGTCGGCAGGGCTCGGCTTGTCATCAAACAAGACATACCCGTAACCCCGATCCGCCTTACGTTGTTCGCCGTACTCATGCCTCACACCCTCCACAACCAACGCAGAGCCAAAGTTATGTGTTTCCAGGACGCCCGCCCCTCCCTTGGCCGCCATGTCACTCGACGAAACGTATTGAGAAAGGCCGTACATCCCCATGCCCTGCAGGCACCGCTGGGTGGTCTCACCCTCCAGCGTCTTTGCCAGCGCCGCTGCAAATGTCGGGTACCCCCCTATAAGTTGCTTGCGCTTTACAAAGGCCGCAAACACAAAGTTGGCGTCCTTTACCGCACCGGCATCGTTTCCATTGAAGCGTGAGGCTTGCGTGGCCTGCTCCAGTTCCTGGTGAGACAGCTGAACCTTGAACTCGTCCTTCATGGTGATGTGATACCCATCACCGACGGCGGTCAGCGTTTTGAACATGCCTGCCGGATGTTGACCCAAGGTTTGCATCATCAGCTTGATGACGGCCTCGTGGGTGCTGCTGTCAAAGTTCTCACCAAATTGCCTTTGCCCCGAGTTGAATGCCCGCGTGACATCCGCGGGCTTTTCCCCTACTTGCTTTGACGAAAACACCGAAGCCACGTAGCCCTGCCCTTTGGCGGGCGCGCCTGGATAATTACTTACTGGGATATTCATTCACTGGTTTCCTGAGACTTTACAAAGCAATAACCTGCAAAAAAAAGCCGGGCCGCGGTGAAGTGAGTCGCGCCAAAACTGCATCGCCTATGGCCCAACCCGTCGACCACTAGACAAGCGCTATCGCTTGCCCCCAAACCGGCGCCGAGCCCGGGCGCCCCCATAACTCTTCACGACCGTTGATAACCGCCACCGAATGCCTCCTGCGATTGCACATGCCCACTTGTCCACGGGCGAGATCTCTTACAGGGACGGTTCTCATGTGCTGACGCAACCCCAGTCGTAGAAACCCCTCCCCCGGCCCGTCTTCATCCTCACCATCATTCAGGCTGCGAATCGCAGCCTGATAACTCCTGCCTGCCGTGTGATCGTTGTTTTCCATCTGCGCGCGCTTGGCACTGACCGCAAATAGAAAGTGCGCATCCTTGAGCATCTCGTGGTCTCGCCCGATGAATTTCGAGCTCCGTGCAGCTTCGGCCAATTCGCTATCAGTCAAGGTGAGCTGAAAGCCATCGCGCATTACCACTCGGTAACCATCGCCCACCCTGGTCACTTGCTTGTAGATATCTGTGGGGCTTTGACCAAATCGATACATCGCCGCCTTGATCGCAGATACCGTCACGCAATTGCCATCAGGGCCCTGGCGGAATCCACTCCAGATATTGTCCGGCTTCGCGCCGCCTTGTTTGCTTGAAAGTCCCGGGATGTTGGCTGCGACGCTGGGCGTGTTGTTGGGCACTACGGGTTCGGTCACAACCAGCGGCGGAGTAACCTGCGGTGAGGGTGTGGGAGCAGGTATGACAGGCACTGGTGTAGCTTGCTTATCCGATACCAAACTGAGTAGCCGAGTAAAAAAGGAAGTAAGCAGAGCCGCCAGCGAATGAGCTGCGCCTGAGACATTGGCGACCGCCAGCGTGCTCTCCGGTACGCCGAGGAAGGGATCACGAAAATGCGGAGCAGCTTCTTTCATGAAGAGTTTTAGTTGAGGCTCTAGTTCATTACTGGGCGGACGCGAATCAATGTTTATTACCCGCCTTACATCGACGACAGGCGCAATATTATTAATTGAACAACCAGACATATGTTCCCCCATCAGCAGGCACTTCCTCGCGGGTCATAGCCGAAGAAGTACCTGCACTACTCAAGAAGTTAAAACAGAGTCGACACTATCAGCGCCTGAAATTCGGCCTGAATTTTGGCTGCCAATGGCTTAGATCAAAATGATCTTCCGCGGGGCCTGGGCTGGTGGGGGCTTCAGGCGATGGCCGTGGATTTACAACCGTAAGAGGGGTCGCGGCTGGTGGGTGGGTCTTGTCCGTAGGCGTCTGGATCAGCGGCGCGCTTGGGCGCTCGGTCTTGTCCTTAGGCGTCTGGATCAGCGGCGCGCCTGGGCGCTCGGTCTTGTCCGTAGCCGTCTGGATCAGCGGCGCGCTTGGGCGCTCGGTCTTGTCCGTAGCCGTCTGGATCAGCGGCGCGCTTGGGTGCTCGGTCTTGGCCTTAGGCGTCTGGATCAGCGGCGCGCTTGGGTGCTCGGTCTTGTCCTTAGCCGTCTGGATCAGCGGCGCGCTTGGGTGCTCGGTCTTGTCCTTAGCCGTCTGGATCAGCGGCGCGCTTGGGTGCTCGGTCTTGTCCTTAGCCGTCTGGGCCGGCGGCTGGCTTGGGAGTTCGGCCTTATCCTTAGGCGTCTGGGCCGGCGGCTGGCTTGGGAGTTCGGCCTTGCCCCTAGGCGTGATAGTGGTCGTCACGATTGGCGGGTGGTCCGTCCCGTGCGCAGGCGTAACGGTGGTCGAAACCTCAGGCTTGGGCCTTGGACCGTTATCCGACAACGCCTTCGCATCAGGACAGTGGCAAGAATTGACGTTAACGTTCAAATGGACGTTTGTCCTGGCATCATTGGTTACGGTGACATCAGGGCTCGGTGCTGGCGGGTAGGATGTCGTCAAGTGCTGCGTGCGTGCATCCGGCACATTCGTACGCTTACCTGCTGGAGGATTCACCGGTGCGTCCGCCTGCTTATCGGCATCCGCTTTCACCAGTACAATCGCCTTCTTGCCGGCTTCAGGATTCAACGGCAAATCCGTCTTCTTGCCCGCTTCAGGATTCAACGGCAAATCCGTCTTCTTGCCGGCTTCAGCATTCACCGGCACATTCGCCTTCTTGCCCGCTTCAGGATTCAACGGCAAATCCGTCTTCTTGCCGGCTTCAGCATTCACCGGCACATTCGCCTGCTTGCCCGCTTCAGGATTCAACGGCAAATCCGTCTTCTTGCCGGCTTCAGCATTCACCGGCACATTCGCCTGCTTGCCTGCTTCAGCATTCAACGGCACATTTGCCTGCTTACCTGTTTCAGAATTCCCCAGTAACCTGCCCGCACCCGGCATATTCGTCTGCCTGACTGCATCAGCATTCGCCGGCAAACCGAGCACCTGCGGCTTACCGTTCGGCAATTGACCTGACCCGGTCAAAGTGTCGGGCGTCAGGTTTTTCCCGTAAACCATCTCCCGCATGGCTTTGAAGACCATTTCAAGCATGTCAAACAACTTGGTGAGCGCTGCGCCAGGGATCATGACTTCATTGGGCGAGAACCGTGAACTGTCATTGTGCAGTGGTGTGATGTTGGCATTTGAACTCGGGGCCTGGGTGTTATCTCCCCCGCCAACTTTAGAGGCCGAGACAGCGTTCCGATCGAGAGAAGGGACATCAATCTTTACAAGCGACGGGTTATTAACCGATAGAGACATTAGTAGTTCCTTATTCAACAAAGCCCGACCGTATTAACGGATCAGAACATCAATAGTTTATTCGCTGGAAACAACAGCGCTGCTTCACAGTCCTGACATAGGTGGAAAGTTAGGCTATCGAGTTCCGAAATTCGGCGTTCATATAAGGAAACCAATGGGCATTATCAGACTTTGCCCCATGGACTTTTCTGACAAGGCCGCGATTTAAGCCGCTCTTGACGACGAGGAAGCGTCACACGCGTTAATACACTGAAAAAGCGCAACTAAACGACAATAATAAAACACCTATTCGCCAAACTTTTGTGCTAACTCGCGAGCGAAAAAAAGGGCGCCAGTGGCGCCCTTTTCAGGTGAAATAAGAAAACTTAACGCCTCAGACCGCGATGGGGTGCGGCATGCCGAGCAGACGGCTGACCTGCTCCAACTCGGTTTCCCGGCGCATCGCGGTAAACAGCTCCACCGCCTCGGGGTAATTGCGCGTCAGCATCGCCAACCACTGCTTCAAACGGCCCGGCGCCTGCTTTTCCGTCAGTTGCGCCACCGATTGGCGCCAGAACTCGTGGAGCATCGGCTGCATCTGCGCCCAAGTCATTTCCACCACCTCTTCGCCCGCCCGCGCCGCCGCGATCTGCCGCGCCAGGTCAGGGCGTGCCACCAGACCACGGCCGAGCATGATGTCTTCGACGCCACTGATTTCACGGCAGCGCCTCCAGTCTTCGACGCTCCAGATATCGCCATTGGCGAATACCGGCACCTTAACCACGTCCTGCACCCGTGGGATCCACTCCCAATGCGCCGGCGGCTTGTAGCCATCGGCCTTGGTGCGCGCATGCACCACGATGTGCGCTGCGCCGCCTTCGGCCAGGGCCGTGGCGCACACCAGCGCACCGTCGGGGCTATCGAAGCCCAGGCGCATCTTGGCGGTCACCGGGATATGCGCCGGGACGGCACGCCGCACATGCTCGACGATCTGGTTAAGCAGCTCCGGTTCCTTGAGCAATACTGCGCCGCCACGGGACTTGTTGACGGTCTTGGCCGGGCAACCGAAGTTGAGGTCGATCACTTGTGACCCCAACTCACAAGCCAGCGCGGCGTTTTCCGCCAGGCACACCGGGTCGGAGCCCAGCAACTGCACGCGCAGCGGCACGCCCGCTGCGGTATGGGCACCGTGCAGCAGTTCCGGGGCGAGCTTGTGGAAATAGGCAGGGGTGAGCAGGCGGTCGTTGACGCGAATGAACTCGGTCACGCACCAGTCAATACCGCCCACGCGGGTCAGCACATCGCGCAGGATGTTGTCGACCAACCCCTCCATGGGCGCCAAAGCAATTTGCATGGAAAACACTCAACAAAAATCGTGGCGCAGTTTACTGGGTTTCCCACAGTAAACGTTAACCCCCCGTCAGCGCAGGGCCATAGCCGTCGAGAAATTCGGCCGGCATACGCTTGGGCTTACCCGTGGACAGCTCGATGCAGACAAAAGTAGTTTGCGCGCGCAGCAATGTCGCGCCGTCGCGAGGGCGTACCAACTGGAAGCGACGCGTCATTTTCAAACGCTGATCCCAGTCGACGATCCAGGTGGCCAGTTGCAACTCATCGCCCTCGTAACCCGCCGCCAGGTAGTCGATCTCATGGCGAACGACGGCCATGGCGCGGTCGAGGCGGCGGTACTCGGCAAGGTCCAACCCCAGGCGCTGAGAATGGCGCCAGGCGCAACGCTCCAACCAGGACACGTACACCGCGTTATTGGCGTGCCCCAGGCCGTCGATGTTTTCAGCGCCGACCTGCAGGTCGATGATAAACGGCGTTGCCAAATCCCAGCCCATGCCTTGCTCCCGTCGCTTAATGTCGACGGGAAGTGTATCAGGCGGTCTGCCGCTCCTGTAAACGGCGGCCCGCCAGCAGCGCCAACACGGCATCGATCACCCGAGGGTCAGCCAGGACTCGTTGGTGGCCACCCTGCTCCAAGCGCAGCAGGCGGCTGTCGAACCAAGCGTCATGGATGGCTTGCGAGGCCTTGACCGGAACGAAGGTGTCGTCTTCGGCGTGCACGATCAGGCCGGGGATATTCATCTGGTAGTGCGCCACATCCAAGTGCTTAAGCGGGATACCAAGGGTCAACTCGACCTCTTGGATGAACGCCGAGCGCGCCCGTGGCGGCAAACCGACCATGCCGGCAAAACCACGCAGCACATCGAGGACGCGCGACGGCGCGGCAATACTCACCAAGGCCTCGGTACGCAGCCCCAGTTGCAGCGCCAGCATCGCACTGGCGCCGCCCATGGAATGCCCCACCACCGCGCGCAACGACGGCAGCTCAGCGGCGGCTTCGAGCATAGCGCGTGCGAACAGCAGCACATGTGCTTCACGCCCCGGCGAACGACCATGAGCCGGGCCATCCAAGGCAATCACTGAATAACCGTTATCCACCAACGCTGTAATCAGGCTGGCGAACTGCGTGGGACGCCCTTCCCAGCCGTGCATCAGCAGCACCGCAGGGCCTTGGCCCCAACGCAACGCCGACAACCCAAAGCGCAGGGTGATGCGCTCCGATTGCGCCAGCGACGACAGCTCCCACTCACGCAGCGGCAGGTTACGAGGCGTCATGAAGGTACCGCGCAACTTGTTGGCCACCATGCGCGGCGCCAAGCGGCCGACGGTGCCATTAAAGCCACGGATCCAGGTTAATGCGCCCATCATGCGCCTCCTTTTTCAGCGCACCGCCGACTTGGCAGCACGCAATACACGGTCGGACAACTCACACGGCCCAAGGGCGCGGGCCAAGGCTAGGCCACCGATCATCAACGCCATGTCGGCCAGGGCCTTGTCGGTGTCTTCGGGGCTGGCAGCCAACTGGGCAGCCATCAACTCCGTATGCTCGTTGAGTGCCTGGCGAAACTCATCCGGCAGGCGGCTCATCTCGCCCACAGTGGCCGGTATCGGGCAGGCTTGATCCGTAGAGTCACGGTGCTTGCGCGACAGGTAAAACGCCGCCACCAGGCCTCTGCGCTCCTCACCGGTCAGTTGCGCGTCCATGTCGTCGACGGACGCGCGCCGCCGAGCCAATAATTGGGTGAAGGCCTCCAGCATCAACGCGTCCTTGCTTTCAAAGTGCGCGTAGAAACCACCGACCGTAAGCCCTGCCGCGCCCATGACTTCGCCGACACTCGGCTCGGCCGGGCCGCGCTGGATCAACGCCGCGCTGGCGGCCCGCAAAATGCGTTCGCGGGTTTGCGCTTTTTTATCGCTCATGGTTGCCTCCGTCTCTCATGGGTTGAATATTATTACCATAATAATATTTAGCAAGCGACAGGCATGACCACTGGTCAGGACAGAAAATTGGAATTGAGGAGAGGATTGGCCAAACGCCAGACAAACAAAAGGGCCATTCAATAATTGAATGACCCTTAAAAATCCCGCAGAGCGGGTAATCGTGGCGTCCCCTAGGGGACTCGAACCCCTGTTACCGCCGTGAAAGGGCGGTGTCCTAGGCCACTAGACGAAGGGGACACAAACCTTCTATACACTGACCAGGCTGAGACTGGTCGATCCAAGGACGGTGTGGCCGGAACCTTGAACCTGTAAAATTGGTGGAGCTAAACGGGATCGAACCGTTGACCTCTTGCATGCCATGCAAGCGCTCTCCCAGCTGAGCTATAGCCCCAGATTTTTCGTCTCGCGACGCAGCAGACCTTTCGAGCTGCTTGTTGAAACTGGCGTCCCCTAGGGGACTCGAACCCCTGTTACCGCCGTGAAAGGGCGGTGTCCTAGGCCACTAGACGAAGGGGACAAAACCTTCTGTACAACCGATCAGAGCTGAGACCTGATCAATTCAAGGACGGTGTGGCCAGACCTTGAACCTGTAAATTGGTGGAGCTAAACGGGATCGAACCGTTGACCTCTTGCATGCCATGCAAGCGCTCTCCCAGCTGAGCTATAGCCCCTCATCGGTGAGGACGGGGCGAATCTTAATGGCGGTTTGAAAGGCTGTCAAATTTATTTTCAACAATTTCCAAAATTTTTTGCCGGGATAACAATCACTTACCGTTAAAACCCCGGAAAACCGGGGTTTTATCGTTACCGCAGGTTGCTTAGGCGATAGCACCCAGCAGCTTTTCCCACTCTTTGTTTTCTTTCTTCGACACACCACCAAGCAAATCAAGGGCTTGGCGCAGACGGAAACGCGTCAGGTCCGGGCCGAGAATTTCCATCGCATCGAGTACCGACACCGAACTGGCCTGCCCGGTGATCGCAGCAAACATCAGCGGCATGGCATCGCGCAATTTCAGTTCCAGGGACTCGACCACCGCCTGAATCGTCGCGGTGATCGCATCCTTCTCCCACTGACGCAGGCTTTCGAGCTTCCACAGGATCAACTGCATCAACTGGCGAACCTGATCGCCCGAGAGCTTCTTGGATTCAAACAGCTTGGCGTCCGGGTTCACGCCACCGGCAAAGAAGAAGCTGGCCAACGGCGCGACCTGGCTGAACGTCTCCACCCTGCCCTGCACCAACGGTGCAATCTTCATCATGTACTCGGGGTTCAACGCCCACTGCTGCACGCGGCTGGCGAATTCTTCCACCGGCAGGTCACGCAGCCATTGGCCGTTGAGCCACGACAGCTTCTCGACGTCGAAAATCGGCCCGCCGAGGGAGACGCGGGACAAGTCGAAGTTATCGACCATTTCCTGCAGCGAGAACTTCTCGCGCTCGTCCGGCATCGACCAGCCCATGCGGCCCAAGTAGTTGAGCATCGCTTCGGGCATAAAGCCCATGCGCTCGTAGAAGGTTACCGAGGTCGGGTTCTTGCGCTTGGACAGCTTGCTCTTGTCCGGGTTACGCAGCAGCGGCATGTAGCACAACTGCGGCTGTTCCCAGCCAAAGTACTCATAAAGCAGGATCAGTTTCGGCGCCGACGGCAGCCATTCTTCGCCGCGCAGGACGTGGGTGATGCCCATCAGGTGGTCGTCGACCACGTTGGCCAGGAAGTACGTCGGCAGGCCATCGGTCTTCATCAGCACCTGCATGTCCATGCGGTCCCACGGGATCTCGACGTCACCGCGCAGCATGTCCGGCACCACGCACACGCCTTCACTCGGCACTTTCATGCGGATAACGTGGGGCTCGCCGGCGGCCAGGCGCTGGGCCACTTCTTCTTTGGACAGCAGCAGCGCGCGGCCGTCGTAGCGCGGGGTTTCGCCACGCGCCTGTTGCTCGGCGCGCATCTGGTCCAGTTCTTCCGCGGTGCAGAAGCACGGGAAGGCATGGCCCATGTCGACCAATTGCTGGGTGTATTGCTTGTAGATGTCGCTGCGCTCGCTCTGGCGATACGGGCCGTGCGGGCCACCAACGTCCGGGCCTTCTGCCCAGGTAATGCCCAACCAGCGCAACGCATCGAAAATCTGCTGTTCCGACTCACGGGTCGAACGCACTTGATCGGTGTCTTCGATCCGCAGGATGAATTCACCGCCGTGCTGCTTGGCGAAGCAGTAGTTGAACAAGGCGATGTAGGCAGTGCCGACGTGGGGATCCCCAGTAGGCGATGGCGCAATGCGCGTGCGGACGGTGGTCATGGCAGGTCTCGAGTGGGCGATAAAGCTGAAAATTGAAACAAGGGGCGAATGGTAACAGCCTGGGGTGCTTGGGCTCCAGCGTGGGTGATTCTGGTGGACCGCGGCGCTGCCATTCGCGAGCAAGCCCGCTCCCACATTTGACCGATTTCCAACATGAGAATGCGGTCGAATGTGGGAGCGGAATTGCTCGCGAAGAAGCCATCACAGCCTCTACATATCAAACAGCCAACAACCGCTCCCGCAGCTTGCCGATCTCATCGCGCGTCTGCGCCGCCGCTTCAAACTCAAGATCGCGCGCCAACTGGTACATCTTCTCTTCCAACTGCCGGATGCGCTTGGTGATCTCACTTGGCGAGCGCAATTCGTTCTCGTACTTGGCGCTTTCTTCGGCCGCCTTGGCCATGCCCTTGCGCTTCTTGCTGCGCGAGCCGGGCACGGTGGCGCCTTCCATGATGTCGGCGACATCCTTGAAGACACCTTTGGGGATGATGCCGTTCTCCAGGTTGTAGGCAATCTGCTTGTCACGGCGGCGCTCGGTCTCGCCAATCGCCCGCTCCATGGAGCCGGTGATGCGGTCCGCGTACAGAATCGCGCGACCATTGAGGTTACGTGCCGCACGGCCGATGGTCTGGATCAGCGAGCGCTCGGAACGCAGGAAGCCTTCCTTGTCGGCATCTAGGATCGCCACCAGCGACACTTCCGGCATGTCCAGGCCTTCGCGCAGCAGGTTGATCCCCACCAGCACATCAAAGGTGCCCAGGCGCAGGTCACGGATAATTTCCACACGTTCCACAGTGTCAATGTCCGAGTGCAAATAGCGCACGCGCACGCCGTGGTCGGCCAGGTAGTCAGTCAAGTCTTCGGACATGCGCTTGGTCAGCGTGGTGACCAGCACCCGCTCCTCCAAAGCCACGCGCTTGGTGATTTCCGAAAGCAAGTCATCGACCTGGGTCAGTGCCGGGCGGATTTCGATTTGCGGGTCCACCAGGCCGGTCGGGCGCACCAGTTGCTCAATCACGCGCCCCGCGTGTTCGGCTTCGTAGTTACCCGGCGTGGCGGAGACAAAAATCGTCTGCGGGCTGATGCTTTCAAACTCGTCAAAACGCATCGGCCGGTTATCCAGCGCCGACGGCAGGCGGAAGCCGTACTCCACCAAGGTTTCTTTACGCGAGCGGTCACCTTTGTACATCGCACCGACCTGCGGCACGCTGACGTGGGATTCGTCGATCACCAGCAAAGCGTCGTCCGGCAGGTAATCAAAAAGAGTGGGCGGCGCCTGCCCGGATTCGCGGCCCGAAAGGTAGCGCGAGTAGTTTTCGATGCCGTTACAGTAGCCCAGCTCCAGGATCATCTCCAGGTCGAAACGCGTGCGCTGCTCCAGGCGCTGGGCTTCCACCAGCTTGTTGTTGGCGCGCAAATACTCTAGGCGCTCAACCAACTCGCCCTTGATGCCTTCAATGGCGCCCATCAGGGTTGCGCGCGGGGTCACGTAGTGGCTTTTCGGGTAGAAGGTGAAGCGCGGCAGCTTGCGGATCACCTCACCGGTCAACGGGTCGAAGGCCGACAGGCTCTCGACTTCATCGTCAAACAGCTCGATGCGGATCGCTTCCAGGTCGGATTCGGCAGGGTAGATGTCGATAACGTCGCCGCGCACACGGAAGGTGGCGCGTGCGAAGTCCATGTCATTGCGGGTGTACTGCAAGCTCGTCAGGCGACGCAACAGCTCGCGCTGGTCGAGTTTATCGCCGCGATCAACGTGTAACACCATCTTCAAATAGGCTTCGGGGCTACCCAGACCGTAGATGCACGACACCGTGGTGACGATGATCGCGTCCTTACGCTCCAGCAGCGCCTTGGTCGCTGACAGCCGCATCTGCTCGATATGGTCGTTGATCGACGCATCCTTCTCGATGAAGGTATCGGACGACGGCACGTAGGCTTCGGGCTGGTAGTAGTCGTAGTAGGAAACGAAGTACTCCACCGCGTTGTTCGGGAAGAACGCCTTGAACTCGCCGTACAGCTGCGCGGCCAGGGTTTTGTTCGGCGCCAGCACCAAGGTCGGACGATTGATCTGCGCAATCACGTTGGCGATGCTGAAGGTCTTGCCTGAACCGGTCACCCCGAGCAACGTCTGGTGCGCCAGGCCGGCCTCGATGCCTTCAACCATCAGGCGAATAGCTTCGGGTTGATCGCCGGCGGGTTCAAAGCGGGTGACGAGCTGGAAATCCGACATAACGTACCTCGTGAAGTCACCCCAGACTCGAAACCGCCAGGGACGAAAAAGCTCAGCAACCCGCGAATAGTCATCGCAGGTTGCAGGAAAAAACCATGATAGCTGTAGAAGTGGTGCCGAATGTCACGGGTTTCAAGGTAATCGTCCTACCTGCCGTCGTGGCCCCATGTTGCAATAAGACTAATGGTCGGCAAATAAACCGAAAAACTTGGCCGAAAAGCCGTTTCGGCTGTCGCCCTCAGCCTGGATGGCCTCTATACTAGCTCCCCGTTTGTGCACCGCTCTAGTGCATTCGGCTGGAGCGCGACACGTCCCTCCATTCCCCCATAGAGCTGCCGCAAAAATGAGCCTGTTCTCCGCTGTCGAAATGGCACCACGCGATCCAATCCTGGGCCTCAACGAAGCATTCAACGCCGATACACGAACCACCAAGGTCAACCTTGGCGTGGGCGTTTACTGCAACGAAGAGGGGAAGATTCCACTCTTGCGTGCCGTTGCCGAAGCGGAAGCCATTCGCGTGGCGCAACACGCCGCCCGTGGCTACTTGCCGATCGACGGGATCGTCGCCTACGACCAGGCCGTGCAAAAGCTGCTGTTTGGCGCTGACTCGCCGCTGCTGAGCGCCGGCCGTGTCATCACCGCACAAGCGGTCGGCGGCACCGGCGCGCTGAAAATCGGCGCTGACTTCCTCAAGCAACTGCTGCCCAATGCCGTGGTTGCCATCAGCGACCCAAGCTGGGAAAACCACCAGGCACTGTTCGAAAAAGCCGGCTTCCCGGTGCAGACCTACCGCTACTACGACGCCGCCACCCACGACGTAAACCGTGCCGGCCTGCTCGAAGACCTCAACGCCCTGCCGCCACAGTCCATCGTGGTACTGCACGCCTGCTGCCATAACCCGACCGGCGTCGACCTGAGCCCAGCCGACTGGCAACAAGTGCTGGACGTGGTCAAGGCGAAAAACCTGGTGCCATTCCTCGACATGGCCTACCAGGGCTTTGGCGACGGCATCCACGAAGACGCCGCCGCAGTAAGCCTGTTCGCCGAGTCGGGCCTGACCTTCTTTGTGTCCAGCTCGTTCTCCAAGTCGTTCTCGCTGTACGGCGAACGCGTGGGCGCGCTGTCGATCGTCAGCGAATCCAAGGAAGAAAGCGCGCGCATCCTGTCCCAGGTCAAGCGTGTGATCCGCACCAACTACTCCAACCCGCCGACCCACGGCGCAGCAATCGTGGCTGCCGTGCTGAACAACCCTGAGCTGCGCGCCCAGTGGGAAGCGGAACTGGCCGAAATGCGCCTGCGCATCCGTGGCATGCGTGAGCAGATGGTGGCGGAACTGGCCAAGGCAGCCCCGGGCCACGACTTCAGCTTCGTCGGCCGCCAGCGCGGGATGTTCTCCTACTCCGGCCTGACCGTTGAGCAAGTCACCCGCCTGCGCACTGAGTTTGGTATCTACGCACTCGACACCGGCCGCATCTGCGTGGCGGCGCTGAACCAGGCGAACATTGGTGCCGTGACAAAGGCGATTGTTCAGGTGCTGTAAGCCTGTAATGGTTGTGATGAAGGGGAAGCCATTTAGTGGCTTCCCCTTTTTTGTGGCGAGCGGGCTTGTCGATTCGACAAGCCCGCTCGCCACAGGAAGAAAACCTCGCTGCTTGCCGCAACCAGCCCTAGACTGAACCCCGACTGCCCCTTTGCTGTGAGAGCCCTATGAGAAACGACGACCTGGACCTGCGCGCTGACCGCGACGAACTGCATGACTACACCCCGCGCGCCCCGCAAGCCAAGCGCGAGAAAAGCCTGGTGCTGCAAGTGGCCCTCGGCGTGTTCCTCGGTGGACTGGCCTTGTGGCTGGTGCAGTTGGGTGCGACGGCGATCATGGCCAAATTGGCGATGGGCACCTTCCAGTTCGGCGGTTAACAAAGATCAACGGTGGGAGCTGGCTTGCCTGCGATAGCGTCAGGCCTGCTGATACCGCTATCACTGATACACCGTTATCGCAGGCAAGCCAGCTCCCACACGGGATCTACTTCGCCTGCAGAACGCTCTCCTCCAACAACTTCACAAAACTGTTCAAACTCTGCGACACCGTGCCCCGGCGCCAGATCAGCCAGGTATTCAGGATGCGGAACGCGTCGCTCAACGGCCACACACTCACCGCGGTAAACCCCGGCATGCTCTCCAGCATGCTGCGCGGCATCAGCGCCAGGCCGGCCCCGGCGCTGACGCAGGCGAGCATGCCGTGGTAGGACTCCATCTCGAAGATCTTGCCCGGCACCGCGCCGTCCTGTGAGAACCAGCGTTCGAAGTGATGCCGATACGAGCAGTTCGAGCGAAAGGTGTAGATGCTCTCCCCCGCCACATCCTGCCCGCGCGTGATCGGCGCGTGGTGCAGCGGTGCGATCACCACCATCTCTTCCTCAAACACTGCCACGCCCTCCAGCGTCGCATGCAGCACCGGCCCATCGACAAACGCCGCCGCCAGGCGCCCGGACAACACGCCCTCGATCATCGTGCCCGACGGCCCGGTGCTCAGGTCCAGCTCGACCTTGGTGTGCTTCTGGTTGTACGCCGCAAGCAACGCGGGGATACGCACCGCCGCCGTGCTCTCCAGCGACCCCAGGGCAAAAGCGCCCTGGGGCTCCTCCCCCGCCACCGTGGCGCGGGCTTCTTGCACCAAATCAAGAATACGCCGCGTATAGCCGAGGAAATTCCACCCGGCCGGTGACAAGCGCAGGCGGCTCTTCTCGCGGATAAACAGCTCTACGCCCAGGTCCTGCTCCAGCTGCTTGATGCGCGTGGTCAGGTTCGACGGCACGCGATGAATCAACTGCGCGGCCGCGCTGATGCTGCCTTGCTCGGCAACGGCCTTGAAGATTTCCAGCTGCACCAAGTCCAAGTCATTCTCCCATCGTGAAGGTGATCGTTCGCACGCTCTGCGTGGGAATAGAGCCCGGAGCGCTGCGTCCCAACCCAAACATCATTCTCAATTTGAGAACGAACCCCTCGATATTATTCAGTTTCCAGAAAACATACATCCCCGTAGGCTCAATCCATTCCACTCATTCAGCCGGACGGTGCCATGAACGCTATCACTCACCAGACCCACGCCTTGTCGATCAACCCCGCCAACGGCGAAACAGTCGCCAGCTACTCCTATGAAACCGAGGCGCAACTGGACGCCGCGCTCAACCGCGCCACCGCTGCCTTCCGCACCTGGCGCCGCCAGCCGGTGAGCCAACGCGCCGAATGGCTGATGGCCTTGGCCGCTGCCCTGCGTGATCAAGCCGAGGACATGGCGCAGATGATCACCCTGGAAATGGGCAAACCCATCGCCCAGGCGCGTGCCGAAATCGAAAAATGCGCGCAACTCGCCGAGTGGTATGCCGCCCAAGGCCCGGCCATGCTGGCGCCAGAACCGACGTTGGTGGACAACGGCAGCGCGCAGATCGAATACCGCCCGCTGGGCCCGATCTTCGCCGTAATGCCGTGGAACTTCCCGGTGTGGCAAGTGCTGCGCGGTGCCGTGCCGACCTTGCTGGCCGGCAATACCTACGTGCTCAAACATGCACCCAACGTGATGGGCAGCGCCTACCTGATCCAGCAAGCGTTCCAGAAAGCCGGTTTCGCCGAAGGCATTTTTGAAGTGGTCAACGTGACGAACAACGGCGTCTCCCAGGCCATCGCCGACCCACGCATCGCCGCCGTCACCCTCACCGGCAGCGTACGCGCCGGCATCGCCATCGGCTCACAGGCTGGCGCGGCGCTGAAGAAATGTGTGCTGGAACTGGGCGGCTCCGACCCGTTCATCGTGCTCAATGACGCCGACCTCGACGCCGCCGTGCAGGCCGCTGTGATCGGGCGCTTCCAGAACAGCGGCCAAGTCTGCGCCGCCGCCAAGCGCCTGATCATCGAAGAAGGCGTGGTGGACGCCTTCACCGCCAAATTCCTCGAAGCCAGCCGCGCGCTGGTGATGGGCGACCCGACTGCGACCAGCACCTACGTCGGCCCAATGGCCCGCTTCGACCTGCGCGACGAGCTGCATGGCCAGGTCCAGGCCACCTTGGAAGAAGGCGCGACCCTGTTGCTGGGCGGCAACAAAGTCCCCGGCGCCGGCAACTACTATGAGCCGACCGTGCTGGCCAACGTCACCGACCAAATGACCTCGTTCAAACAGGAACTGTTCGGCCCCGTGGCCTCGATCATCACCGCCCGCGATGCCGACCACGCCGTGGCCCTGGCCAACGACAGCGAGTTCGGCCTGACCGCCAGCATCTTCACCACCGACTCGGCCAAGGCACGGGATATCGCCGACCAGCTGGAAACCGGCGGGATCTTCGTCAACGCCTTCAGCGTGTCCGACCCTCGGGTGGCGTTTGGCGGTGTGAAAAAGAGTGGGTTCGGGCGGGAGTTGTCGCACTTTGGCGTGCGGGAATTCTGCAATGCACAGACGGTTTGGTTGGATCGCAAGTGAGTCAAATCCTTCTGTGGCGAGCGGATTGTTGTGGCAAGCCCGCTCGCCAAAAGGATGGCGCTAATCAGGCATTCAACAACGGCAACGTCACCACAAACTCACTGCCACAGCCCTTGCCCTCGCTGATGGCGGTGACCTTGCCGCCATGCGCCTCCACCAGCTCGCGAACCACCGTCAAGCCAATCCCCAAGCCAGAGCCGTTAAAGCCGATGGCGTGCTCATCCTGCACATAAGGATCAAAGATAAACGGTAGCGCCTTGGCCGACACACCAATGCCGTTGTCAGCAATGCTGATCCTCAACTCATCCGCCACGCTGACAGACATCACAATGGTACCGCCCACCGCCGTGTATTTGGCTGCATTCGCCAGCAGGTTATGCAGAATTTGCGCAAGGCGCCCCGCGTCACCCATGAGCATCAAGCTGCCGTCAGGCAGGTGGGCATCGAACCGCTGATTTTTCGCGCGCATCACCGGGCCGCACGCATCAATGGCGCTTCTCAGAATCTGCAGCATGTCGACCTCCCTGCGTTCGATGTGCAGCTTGCCCGTGCTGACGCGGGACACGTCCAGCAAATCGTCCACCAGTTGTGAAATATGCTGCACCTGGCCTTCGATCAGCTCACGCATGCGCGGCAGCTGGTCGCTGGGCAGCCGGACCATGCGCTCGGCGATCATGCTGATCGGTGTTAACGGGTTACGCAGCTCATGCGCGACCATCGCCAGGATGCTTTTCTGCTGGCCCAGCGCACGCTCGGCGGTCGCCTGCAGGTCTTGGGCGCTGAGTGCCGCGATCACCAATTGCGCATTCGCCTCGCGAAGCTCCTGGTACAGGCGCTGCTCCTCCACACGCGGCAGATTGACCGCGTCTGACTGCGCGAGAAGAATCGCCAGCACCAATTGCTGATTGGCCTCGATCACCTGCTCGACGTGCTGGGTATCCACCAGACGGCTGCTGGCGTCAGTCAATTGCTGTTGCAGGGCGGCGAGTACGGCGCGCGCCTCCACGGTTTTTTGCCCAAGCAGGAACAGTTCGTGAGCAGCATTCTTCAGCTCACTGTCATTCTTACGGCCGCCGTCACTCATGAGTCGGGCTCACACATGTTTGGCTCCCGTCGAAATTTTCTTGGTCGGCCGCCCGCCCAGCAACCCTTCCTGCTCGGGCAGCATGTCGCGGATCTGCAGGCCGTTATCGTCGATGTGGTACTGGCGCAGTTGATCGGAATGGGCACTGGCGCGCACCTTGACCACCGCCATGATGCGCAGTAAACGGCTCTCGACTTCGATATAGCGCTGCACAATGATCGCGTCGGTCAGGAACGCGGTGCCGTAAGGGCTGAAACGCAGGTCGGTGTAGCGGTCTTCCAGCTCCGAGGTCATCAATACACTGACCCCCACAGCGGTCAGCGCAGTCACCATGCGTGACAGCGACTCGCGAAAGTCCGCGCGAAAGGTCGGCGCCAGCGCCAGTTCAAAGCCCGACAGCGAGTCGATGACGACGCGGGTGGCGTTCAAACGGCTGATTTCGCCGAGCAGCAATTGCACGATTTCGTCGATGGACAGGTCCGGCGAGCGGCTGTCCACCAAGCCAATCTTGTCGCGCTTGATCAACTCGGCCAATTTAGGGTTTTGCGAATGGTTGGGCCGTTGCTCAAACACCGCAATCACCCCGGTTTCGCCGTTGCGCGCGCCTTCGGCCAGGAAGGTCGCCGCCAGGATGCTCTTGCCCGAGCCTGATGGCCCGGCCACCAACAGCGAATACCCGCGAGGCAGGCCGCCGCCGAGCATCTCATCGAGTGCCGGCACGCCCATTTTCAGGCGGGTGATCGGGAACGTCGATGGCGCGTCAACTGCGCGATTGATAGCAGCCGGCGGGAACACCTTGACGCCCGAAGTGGCAATACGGAAGGTGTGCAGCCCCGGCAAGGTCGGTTGGCCACGCATCTTCATAATTTCCATCTTGCGCACCATCGAGTTGCGCTCGACGCTCTGGCGCAGCCAGATCAGACCGTCGGCCACGGTGAAAATCGGGTTGGTGTCGGTTTCGGTGAAGTATTCGCCGATCAGGAAGGTCGTCGCCTGCCACGTGGTCATCAACATGCCCAGTTGCTGGATGAACTGCGGCAGGTTGTTGTTCGGGTTGTGCTGGGTCTGGCTGGCCAGCACCACGGAGCGAAACGAGTCAACAAACACCAGCGACGGCGAATGCGCCTCGACCTCGCTGACGATGCGCCGCAACACTTCGTCCAGGTCGCCGGCCAAGGTGTCGTCGGCCAGATTGATGTAGCGAATCGACTGGTTGATCGCTTCGCTGTCGAAAAAATCGAATTGCTGCTGATAACGCAGCATCTTCAGCGGCGGCTCCCCGAGGACGGTAAAGAACAGCGCTGGGCGCTCTGGTGTGGCCAGGGCAAACATCATCTGGTGCGCCAGGGTGGTTTTGCCACACCCAGGAGGGCCTGCGATCAAGTTGAACGAAAACTCCGGCAGGCCTCCGCCCAGGACCTCGTCCAGTCCTGGCACACCCGTGGCCAGACGGTTGATAGTCACTTTGGTGCTCATGGCGAAATTTCCTGCGAAGAGGTGTCGCTCGAAGAAGGCTTCCACACGTCAACCAGCAGACGTGCGGTGAGTGAAGGCCCGATCAGCGTGGTCAGAAGCTCGTAGAGGGTTGTCAGCAACACCTCACCGAAAAACAGCGCATCGGTTTCGTTCTGCTCGACGAGTACGGATTTGAGGGCAATCAGGTCCATCGCGGCCGGCACGCTGTCATAGGTGCCGGCCAGGCGTGGACGGGTCGAGACGCACAGATGGAAGCTGCGGCGGTACAGCGCGGCGACGCCTTGCTGGCCGATAATGGGCGCCAGTGCTGCGCCCATATCCTGCAAAATGGAAACAATCGCCGTGGCGATGCTTGCAGTGTCAGCGTGCGGACCAACACGGTGCGCCAGAGAAGCTACGATCCGGCGGCTCTCTTCGCTATGCGTGGGCATGTCTGACTAATATCTGATGAACAGAGACTGATGGTACACCCTATGCCAAGGGATAGAGACCCCAGTGGCTGCAACAGGCCAATTGCGCGGATCAGGCTCCCCCTCGTTGCCATGATCGACTACCATACCGCGCCGGTTCCCAAACGGGACTAATAGGGAATTCGAAGCGCAGCCCATCGCGCCAATCGAAACTGCCCCCGCAACTGTAGGTGCTGAGCCTGCTCCACATCGCCACTGGGCATTGCCCGGGAAGGCCGGAGCGAGGCGACGACGCATCAGTCAGGAGACCTGCCGGCCCAGCTACATCACTGACCGGCGGGGTGTCCGGGAAGGCCATCCGTGCCCTGCAAAACCTGCAGCGTCCGTGGGTGTATTTCCGAGCCGTACCTCCCCTGTTGTCACGTACGGTTCTCCCGGAGATTGCCCCATGCTGCCACGCGTTACCGCCCTGATCACCGGCCTCGCCTTCTGTGGCCTGGCCCACGCCACACCGACTGCTTACCCGCTGACGGTGCAGAACTGCGGCAGCACCCTCACCTTTCAGCAAGCGCCCGCGCGCAGCGTGACCATCGGCCAGGCCGCCACCGAGATGCTCTATGCCTTGGGCGTCGCCGACACCGTGGTTGGCACTTCACTGTGGTTCAACAGCGTATTGCCGCAATTCAAGGCTCAGAACGACAACATCGAGCGCCTGGCCGACAACGAGCCGAGCTTCGAAGCGGTGATCGCCAAGCGCCCGCAACTGGTGGCCGCAGAGCTGGAATGGGTGGTCGGCCCGCAGGGCGTGGTCGGCACCCGCGAGCAATTCCACGAATTGAAAATCCCCACTTACCTGCTGCCCTCCGACTGCGAAGGCAAGGACAACCTCGTCGGCGCCGACGGCACGCGGCTGGAGCCGTTTCGCATCGACACTGTCTATAAGAGCATCAGCCAACTGGCCGAGATCTTCGACGTACAAGCGCGCGGCCAGCAGTTGAACGACGCACTCAAGGCGCGCCTGGCCAAGTCCGTCGCCACAGCCCAAGGCAAAGGCCTCAAGCAGGCCAGCGCGCTGGTATGGTTCTCCAGCGCCGAAATGGCCAGCGACCCGTACGTGGCTGGTCACAAGGGCATTCCCGAATTCATGCTGCAAACCCTCGGTCTGCGCAACGTCGTACAGTCCGATGAAGAGTGGCCAGCCGTCGGCTGGGAAACCCTCGCCAAGGCCAACCCGACCTTCCTGGTGATCGCCCGCATGGACCGCCGCCGCTACCCGGCCGACGACCATGAAAAGAAACTCGCCTTCCTGCGCAGCGACCCCGTCACGCGCAACATGGACGCGGTGAAAAACAACCGCATCATCATTATTGACGCCCTGGCGCTGCAAGCCAGCATTCGCATGTTCGACGGCCTGGAACAACTGGCCGGCGCCATCGACGGCTACGACCTGCACAAATGATCCGCTCCCTACTCGCCCTGACACTGCTGTTGCTCGCCGTACTCGCCGGCGTGGCCATCGGCGAAACCGCCATCGAGCCGCAGGTGGTGTTGCAAGTACTCGCCAATAAACTGCTGGCCGCCGGCTACGTGCTGGACCCGATCGACGAAGGCGTGGTGTGGAACTACCGCCTGACCCGCACCCTGGTCGCCGCCGCGTGCGGTGCGGGGTTGGCCACCTGCGGGGTGATCTTGCAATCGTTGCTGCGTAACCCGCTGGCCGACCCTTACTTGCTGGGCATCAGCGCCGGCGCCTCGACCGGCGCGGTCTTGGTGGCACTGATCGGCGTGGGCGGCGGGCTGATTTCACTCTCGGCAGGTGCCTTTGTCGGGGCGATGGCGGCGTTTGCACTGGTGATTTTGCTGGCGAGCGCCAGCGGTTCTTCCAGCGGCACCGGCCAGATCATCCTCGCGGGCATCGCCGGCTCGCAGCTGTTCAATGCCCTCACCGCGTTCCTGATCACCAAGTCGGCCAGCTCCGAACAGGCGCGCGGCATTCTGTTCTGGCTGCTGGGCAACCTCAGCGGCGTGCGCTGGCCGTCGGTGTGGCTGGCGGTGCCGGTGGCGGTCGCAGGCTTGGCGGTATGCCTGTGGCACCGCCGCGCGCTGGATGCGTTCACTTTCGGCACCGACTCGGCAGCGTCGCTGGGCATTCCAGTGCGCCGCGTGCAGTTTGTACTGGTGGGCTGCGCGGCGCTGGTGACGGCGGTGATGGTGTCGCTGGTCGGCTCTATCGGCTTTGTCGGGCTGGTGATCCCCCACGCCGTACGCCTGCTGGTCGGCACCGGGCATTCGCGGTTGCTGCCGGCCAGCGCCTTGGGCGGCGCGTTGTTTTTGATTGCCGCCGATGTGCTGTCGCGCACCTTGATCAAGGGCCAGGTGATTCCGGTCGGCGTGGTCACGGCATTGGTCGGCGCGCCGGTGTTTGCGTTGATCCTGATCGGCCGGAGGAATGCGCGATGACGGTACTCAGTTGCACGGGCCTGGGTTTTAAGGTGCGCGACGCCGAGTTACTGCGTGATGTTCACCTGGACGTGGCCTTAGGCGAAACCCTCGGCATCGTCGGCCCAAACGGCTCCGGCAAATCCACCCTGCTCAAACTGCTGGCCGGGTTACGCACGCCTGGCAGCGGCGAAGTGCGCCTGGGCGGCCAACGCCTGGGCGACCTGTCCCGGCGCGCCATTGCACGACAGCTGGCGGTGGTGGAACAACAGGCCGACACCGACGACGCCATCCGCGTGTTCGACGCCGTGGCGTTGGGCCGCACGCCCTGGCTGTCGGCGCTGAGCCCTTGGGCCGGCGCAGACGACGCCATCGTCAACCAGGCCCTGCATGACGTGGACGCCACCCACCTGAGCCACCGCGCCTGGCGCAGCCTCTCCGGCGGCGAACGCCAACGCGTGCACATCGCCCGCGCCCTGGCGCAACGCCCGCAGATTCTGCTGCTGGATGAGCCGACCAATCACTTGGATATCCAGCATCAACTGGCGATCTTGAAAGGCGTGCAGGCGCTGCCGGTGACCACCCTGATTGCGCTGCATGACCTGAACCAGGCGCTCACGTGTGATCGGCTGGCGGTGCTGGATCGCGGGCGGTTGGTGGCACTGGGCAAGCCGTTGGAAGTGCTGACGCCGCAGCGTTTGCAAGACACGTTTGGCGTGCAGGCGCATTACCTGACAGACCCGTTTGATGGGGCGCAGATCTTGCGGCTGCGCTCGAACTGATGAGCTAACAGCGGACCTCAAAACAACACAGTTGAACTGTGGGAGCTGGCTTGCCGGCGATAGCGGTGGATCAGTGCCATATCCTTAGCTGACACACCGCCACCGCCGGCAAGCCAGCTCCCACATCAGGTCTTCGGCGCTATAGATACCGCTGCATATGCGTCGTCTGCCACACCGGATCGGCTTCGACATCGACAATCTCAAACCCCTGCCGCAGCCAAAAATCAATCGCCCCAGGAAGAAACGGATGGGTATGCAGGTAAACCACCTCCACTCCATCCGCCCGCGCCTTGGCCTCCAGTGCGCGGTATAACTCGCCTGCCAGACCAGAACGGCGAAACGCTGGAAGTACGAACAGGCGCACCACCTCCACCGTCTTGAGGCCTTGGTAATCCAACTGCGGAAAACGGCCGTCGTAGGGCAAGTAGCCAATGGCTGCGACCATCTGGCCCTCGGCGCGAGCGATCAGGAACTGGCCGTCGCCTTGAAGGTAGGTCGCATCAAACCGTGCCAGGTCGTCCGGCATTCCCGTGGCGCTGAGCTTGGGGAAAAGCTCGGCGCGGGCCTCCAGCACGAAGGCCAGCACCGCAGTACTGTCCGCGGCAGTGACTGCCTGGAGGACGGGCCGTTGGTTCATAAAACCTTGATCTGGGTGATCCCCACCACCTCTGCCTGCTCCAGAATCTCCTCGGGCGTCGCATCCGCAGGCGGCAGGATCAGTCCATTCTCCGCATCGCCAAAATGCAATTGCAACACATGCATCGCCGCCTCATGCAATGGCAGTTCAGGCTGTTTGAGTTCAAACACGTGGGTACGGGGCTCGCCGTTGAACAGGTAGTTCAGGGTGTATTCGCGCATGGTGACATCCTTGTGAGGGGAGAGAAGCAGCTGCTTATCCTGACTTATTGATCAGGTTTTAAGTTCAACCACTTCACAAATCCGTCAGCGGGCAAGCCAATGTTTAGTCTAATGTACCGTTCCATGCCATTCGCAGAAAAGGCCCCCCTATGGTTAACCGTCATACCCGCTCTCGCGAGAGAATCGGCCAGGACCTAAGCCATGCACGCTTGCTGGTCGGCCAACGGCTTCGCGAGCTTTCGCATGACCAGTATTACTTCAACGATGAGAAAAGCGTCGACGACATAGGTTCGCTCGAGTGGCGATGCGACGACCTTGCGCACGTTACGATGTACCTGCTAAGCGATGGCGAAAGTGTCGGGGCGGATCTATCTGCGCTGGAAATAGCTGAGGCCTTTGAGCTTGATGACGCGAGCAGTTGCTCGTGGCGTAGGGAAAACCTGTTTGCCAGCTTATCCGTGCCGTCTCTGGTGGGTAAGGTCATCACCGAGGTTCACGGGGTTATCGATGTAGCAAGGGACCAGACAGCCTCGCTTGTTGGGTTCAACATCACCTTTGAGACGGGTGATTACCTGACCTATCTGAATCAGGGTGACGATGCAGCCGTACTGATCAACGAACCGCCAAAGTGCCTAGTTGGTATGGAAACCAGATGGGTGACTTCATTCGACGCCAGGCAGCACGACTAATGCCCTGCGGCGGCTGGGCGCTAAGATAGCCGCCCCGATGCACAGGGGCCAAAAGGGCTGAATATGCACGAACTGCCAATGGCAGACGCAGGCCAGAATGATAAAAAACGCAAGCAAATACAGGCCGCTGTCGCGGCAAGAAACCTGGCAAGCGCGGCTAACAACACCAAGTGGAATGAACTGATTAACCACTTTCGCCAGCTTGAGGGGTGGCGGCCATCCTTTCGATCCAAATCCGTCACAGGCTATATTTCGGGCTGGGATACCGAGTGGTTTTACCACCTGCCGTTTCCATTTGCTTACGTCGAGTGGTTCGATATCGGCCTGCGGAGCATTGCACCCGCCAAGGGAATGCTGCGCCCGGACACGCTCATTGACCACACGGAAGAAATATCCCAGGCCGTTGCACACATCGGGTTCGAGTTTGAAGTTCGGGCTGACGTACTCAGAATTTGGGGCTACCTGCCAAAATCCTACGAAGACTTTCCACCTGTGTAGCGGCCATTGATCTGTTGAGTGATCCACGCCCTGCTGTAGACCAGCACACTATTCGCCAGCGCCACCGGAAAATGAATAAACCCATGGGCAGCTTCCGGCAGCAAGTGCGCCTCAACCTGCGCCACCGCCCCCCACCGCTCAGCCAGCAACAGCGTGTCATCCTTCAGCGGGTCCAGCTCGCCGACAAACATCAACGCCGGCGGCAACCCCGTAAAGTCGCCATACAACGGTGACAACGGCGGCTGCCGCCTTTGCTCATCACTCAACCCCGGCGTGAGCATACGCAAGGCCTCGACCATCCCCGGACCGTCCAACAACAGCGTGTCCGGCCCGGCTGCGCGTACGCTCGGCGTACCGGTCAAATCATAAACCCCGTAATACAACACCGCCCCGCTCACCCGCGCGAGCAACTGCGGCCATTGCTTGAGCGCCAGTAACGTCGCCGCCGCCAGATGGCCGCCCGCTGATTCACCAACAATGATCACCGGCAGGTCGGCAAACTCAGGACAGTCGCCCAACAGCCAGCGAGCGGCGGCCAAGCAGTCTTCCATCAACCCCTCGACCGGCGTATCGACCGCCAGCCGATAATCCACCGACACCACCGCCACGCCGCACGCCTGCACCATGCCCAGGTTCAGGTCATCGTCCATCTGCGCATTGCCGATCACCCAGCCACCGCCGTGGATATCCAGCACCACGCCCTTGGGTTTACCCGTCGGCCGCAGGATGCGCACGGGTACCGAGCCCACCAGATGGGTTTGCGCCGCCGGGGCCTTCTTGAGCGTTTGACTGACGCGCAGCAGCGCCTGGATCACACGCGGCGTCATGCGGTTGCGGATTTTAAAGCGCGGCAACCAGGCGAGCTTTTTATTAAAGCCGCGCATCTCGGCCAGCTCCGGCTCGCTGGCAGGCCAGGGGGTGTGCGCCATCAGCGGTTATTGCGAAGAATCGAGAAATTCAACGCCGCCGCCACACTCAGCCACGCCAGGTAGGGGAACAGGATCAGCCCGGTGATCACGTCCAAACGCAACGCCATCACCACCAGCGCCGCCACCACCAGCCACAGCAGCACTATCACCACCATCGCGGCGAAGATGCGATGCGCGCCGAAAAACACCGGCGTCCACAGCGTATTCAACGCAATCTGCGCGGCCCACAAGCCCAAAGCCAGTTGGCTGCCGGGGATCATGGTCAAGCGGTAACCGGCCCAGGCGAGCAGCAGATAGATGACCGTCCAGGCCACCGGGAACAGCCAGTTAGGCGGTGTGAAGCTGGGCTTGACCAGGGCTTCGTACCACTGGCCGGGTTTGAAAATGATGCCGGTGCTGGCGGCGGCGCCGCAGGCGATGAGGAAAATAAGCAAGATCATGAGCTGTCCTTGGCTGGTGTCAGCGGTCAGGGTTCATTTCAGGATAAGACGCCTGTGGAGTGGGTAAAAGTTCACACAGAATCAGGCGCCACAATCTTCAGCCACGGCCAGCGCGCCTGATAACTCTTGGCCTTGGCCGCAAACAACTCCGGCTCGCGGTGATGAGGATTAATCCGCAGCACACCCTGCGCCACATCCTCCAACCCATACGGCGCATACACTTCACCCGTTTCAATCTCCAGCCCGATGCACGTGCCCGCCACCAAGTAGCGATCAACGCCTTGTTTAGCCGTGTGCAACTGCGGATAAGGCCGACCAAAGCGCTCGCCGTACCAAAGGTGCACCCGCGCCTGGTTCTTGACCTCGACGTTGACGCCCAAATCCTGAAACAACTGCTCGGCCGAGCGGATGACTCTGTCCTCAGCCTCGTAGGACAGGTCCGTATCGAAGTAGAAAACGTCGTAGTCCTTTACGCCTTGGTCGGCGGGAAGGTTCGACTGATGATTCCACACCGCCTGGAACAGGCAGCCGGCCGTGAGCATGCACTGGTCAACGCCGAGGGCGGGCAGGCGCGCTGTGATTTCGGCGTTGATGGGGTTGGCCATGGCCAGTTCGAGGAGGGTTTTGACGGTCAATGTCATGAGCGTTCCTGTGTATTCAGCGCCGTTAGAACCTCCGACGCTACACCACGTGTGGAGTGGGTTTCGTTACTGCAATGTTTCTATACAATTTGCTCGCCTGCAACCAATCGTCAAGGATAAAACGATGCGCATCAGAGAAATGGCCCTCATCACCACCAGCGCCTTGCTGCTCACGGCCTGCAGCGACAGCCCTTCCGACACCGACATTCAAGCGGTGCTGCAACCCCGACTGGAAGGAGCCTCCTGCGTCACCGCGCCCATGTTCAGCAACTTCCCCATCACCCTGAGCGACAGCTTCAGCAGCGGCACCTCCAGCGCCAACCAGCCCGCCTTCGACGCCCTGACCGACGCCGGCCTGCTTGCCAAAAACGATAAAACCTACACCCTCTCCGAGCCCGGCCGCGCCGCCTACGTGCAGGAAAAATCCGGGTTCTGCTACGCCCAAGGTTATGCAATCACCAAGATCCAGAACACCGCCGCTAATACTCACCCAATGGGCGCCGCCGTCGAAAAATCCTGGGTGGTGACCGTGGACATCCGCCAGCAACCCATCGCCCCGTGGGCCAAAACCCCGGCGATTGAGAAACTGGCGCGTAACCCGGAACACCTTTCCGAAGTGCCCAAGACCTATCACGTGGTGGTGGGACGCTTGAAGGGAGAACAAACGTTGAAGCTGCTCGACCCACGGTTTTCGATCATGCGTGGGGTGGGTGTAAACCAAGCCTTTTAAGCACCGCCGCCGCCCTTTGTGGTGCACAGAGAAAATCTGTGGCCCGCAAGCCATTGTGGCGAGCGGGCTTGCCCTAATGCCGTTCAGTTAAGCGAACGCAATGCTCAGAGCAGCGAAGATTAAATGTGGGAGCCGCGGTGCGACGACTCGACTTGCCCGCGATGACGTCGGCCCAGCAAACATTGATGTTGACTGACCCACCGCTTTCGCGGGCAAGCCCGCTCCCACAGGGGAATGCGCTGGAGTGGCCGTCTCAAGGCTGATCGGGTTTAGTAGCGATGGGGTTGTAGCCCAAGCAAGGAACTTAACGACGGTTAACGTCACACAGGATTCAACCACCCTCTTCACCGTCGTCCCCGACGCCAGCCCAACAGCTACGAAACCTTCACCTGCGTCAGCACACTACTGCTCGACCTGTCCGAAGACCTGTGCGGCAAACACCGCGCCATCGCACTGGCTATCCACCCACTGAGCGAACTGGGCGTACTGCTCACGGCCAGACTTCTGGACCGCGAAGCGCCCTGCCCTGGCTGATTATCAGCCCTTCAACGCACCCGCCCAATTTTGCTTTTTGGAGAGCTGTGTGAGCGCCAGCGCGCTGATGGCGCTGCCTTCAATTAGCGCCAGGGTAGTGATCCACGTACTGAATGGTGAAGTCGGGGTAGTGATCGACGATCTGGATCTTGTAGTCCGGGTAGTGATCGACCATTTTCCATTTGCCGGCTGAGTCAGGGTAATGATCTACCCGCTGTACCTTGAGGTCAGGGTAGTGGTCAACAACCTTAACCTTGTAGTCGGGATAGTGATCGACGAACTGGATGTTGCCGTAAATTTTCGACACATCGACACCCGAAGCCGCCGAAGCGCAGAAGGTGCAGGTCAGCAGCAGTGACGCCAGAGCAACTTTAAACATGACAGCCTCATCCTGAGAAATCAAAGGTGCCCAGTCTAACGACCTGCGCGCAAATTGCACCGCAAAACGCCCTATCTAGCTAATGCTCAACCCTTCAACTCACCCGCCCGATTACTCGCCGCGTCGTCGTAAGCCACATACAGCGACTCAGCGATCTGGCTTTTGATGGCCTTAGTGGATTCCAGCCCCAACACAAAACCTTCGGCTTTGCCGCCTGCGCGGTTGAGTTCTTCATGGGTGGAGGCGCCGGTGATGGCGTCGAGGAGCTTGGCCGCGTGAGGGCCTACGCCTTTGGGGAGGGAGATTTGGTCGATGGACATCAGCGATACCTTTGAGAAGAGAGGTCGGTAGTGCGTGGAACCACTACCGGGCCCCCATGGTAGACCGGTATGCACATCGACGGGCTGTTTTCAGCTCAACGCCTCAGTTGCTTATCAAACAGACAGCGCCACATCGACGGTTAAAAAGCCCTGCCCGCACAAGATGCAGGGCCAGGGCCAAAGTGGGTCAAGCGATTAGAAGGCGGGTAACATGCCCTTTCCTGCCTTGAGGGCGAAGATCAATTGCCCAAGGGTATCGAAACGTCTGGTTTTCAAATCATCCCAACGATCAATAAACAAACGCCCATCGACATCAACTTGAATAGGCGTGGAGACAATTCCCCCCGTCCTGGCTCGGTGGAGCAGATTAGTGTGCGCCGCAGAAGGCCGCTCAATCAGAAAGTCGCCGCTCTCCCTCAACCGTGAGCGCAACGACGTCGTCGAGGGGACGGCTGTCATGTTCAGTTCGGTTTTGAGTGCTTGAACCACGTCCTCCATCAACAAGTAACGTTGCTCGTTCAACCGTGGAAAGTTCTCAATATAGAACTGCCCCACATTGTCCATTTTTATCGGATGAGAAATGATTTCTCGGTTTTCGGAAAGACGCATCAGCGTGGCCTGGTTCACTGCAGGCCGTTCAATCAGGAAGTCGCCGATATTTTTCAGCCGTGCGCCTGGCTGGGTCTTAGTAGAGGCGGCGGTCAAACGCGTGTGTGCCTTGAGGGCCTCGTTCACGTGTTCAAACATGAAGAAACGTTGATCCTTCAACTGCGGCCAACGCTCAACAAAAAACTGGCCCTTATCGTCAATTTGAATGGGGGTGGAAACAATCTCTCCGTTGTCGGCACGGTGGAGCACATTGGCCTCGCCTAATGACGGCCGCTTGATCAGGAAGTCGTCAATATTTCTCAGCCACGTGCGATCCGTTTGGGCCGGGGGCAGCGGTGGAGAGCTGCCGGCAATCGCGACGTCTATCTTGAAGTCACTGCGCACGGCTACGCTGCCGGAGCTGCCTATCCCGCCTTCGAGGATTTCCCATCCGCCCCGGTGCAACGGGCGTGCGTTGCTGGGGGCGACATCGCGTACCGTCAAGCTGACCGCATCCTGCAATTGCGCGATACCCGGTACACCATGGACGCTATCGAGGTGGCCGCTGCCCATGAGCGCTACCCACTTATGGGGGCCCACTGCAGCCTGGTCAGCCTTGATCACCTCATTGGCGAAATAGCTGAAAACGTTATAGCGGCCGTGAACCGCCTCCATACCTCGGGTGTGATAACTGGCTGTGCAATCGAGTGCTCGGACGCGCACTCCGGCCTTGTTAGCGGCCTTGACCACATGGGTATACGTGTTGTCACCCCGATAACGGCCCATATGGCCAGCATCTTGTGCGCTCAGATAACGCTGCAGGTTTTTCGGCATTTTCGCCGTTTTATAAAAGGTGTCCAACTCGGCCTGATGCAGATCGGTCAGCAGGTGCTCCATGTACAGGGTTTTGACGCCCTGCGCTTTGAACCGCTGCATGTGTTTGATCAGGGCCTGTTTGCTCGATTGATGAGCGTGGCCTTCGCCGATGACAAGGCCCAACTTTTGTTTATACAGTTTCTCGATAAACGCCTCTTCAGTGGTCGCCGTGGCGAGGTCGGTGAAATCGGCGCGTACCGGTGGGGTGTAAGCGGCAAATGCGTCTCTGGCGGTTTTATCCAAGCGATTGCGAGTGCTCCTGAAAGCGCCGAACGCCAATACATCTGGGCTTTCGGCAGTGAAGCCATATCGGGTATCCAGGGCGTTTTGCGAGTAGACCATTTCGTCCAAGTTGGGTTTATGGATCGCGGGCAGATCAAACGCCGTGTAGTGGGACGGGGCAAGCGGCACCGGCACTGCCGTTGAGGGGCCGGCCGTCGGCACCGTTTGTGACGCTGCTGCCATTGTCAGCTTGTAGTCACCCCGGGCCAGCTGGGCGGCAGAACTATCGGGCAGGACGCCCACGGCCTGGCCCGGGGCAACGTCATCAACACGCAGGACGACGACATTTTGCAAGTCGCCCAGCCCCGGCAGTTCGTCGACACTCCCTACGCGGTTGTGATCGACCAGGGCGATCCAACCTTCATCGGCTTTTTGGGTCGCAAGGGCTTTGTGCGAATAAAAATTTCTGAGTTTGCCACTGCGCGGGATAAATCGTTGTGCATCAGAGAGCGCCAACACATGCTCCATATGATAGGAACTCGACGCGTCCACACCCTCGATGGCGACTTTGTGCTTGTGCGCTTCCAGCATCAGTTTGCGGAAGGTAAAGGGGGCATCTGCCTCCCAGCCTAGCGCCTTGTCGACCCGTGCCAGGTGGTCCTCGACGGTACTCAACGCGTGCGCAAGTTTGCCTTTGACTTCCCCGTTGATAATTCTAAGTTTGCTGCGAAAAACATCAGCCGGCAGGTTCTCGATGTACAAGCGTTTGAGCCCTAGCGCAGCCAATGCCTGAATGTCTTCGATCAGTAATTGCTTGCTGGCGACGCTGGCGTTGGGTGCGCCAATAATCAGCCCCTTCTTGAGGGAGAACAGGGCGGCAAGCACGCTGGAGGGGCTGGAATCTGGCGCCAGTACCGGCAAACCGGTGCGGGTCGGGCGTGCTGGCGGCGAGGCGTAGAATGCGTCTGCGTCCTGAACCAGCTGTTTCACTTGGTTGGGATAGCTGTCGCGTAGCGCCTGAAACGCCTCATAGGCCTCCACTCGTGCGCCTGTCGCAAGCACTTCGTCAGGATAGTCGACGAGGCTTTTGCGGAAATCCGGGTCGAGTGCCACTCTGAAATTTTTGCCTTGTACCGATGAAATCTCGTATTTGGCCAGGGGCTGCTCAGCGTCCTCATGAAGGGCCTGATACTTCCTGCGCCCTCCTCCCACCTCCCCAAAACGTACCCAACGCCCCTCGGCATTTTGGTTGACCAGACGCGAGGTTGAATGCATTTGCCCGGTAAGCGAATCGTAGCGATACAGCAGATGACGACCGATGGAATCCGGTGTGCTCTTTACCCAGAACGCCTTGGCGTCAAAGAGCACGGGGTTCATATCCCCAGGAATGCGAGGGTCGGACGCCTTAACCAGCGTGGCCAGTTTTGCCGCTTTAAGCGCCGGCCTGATCGACAATGCGTTAAACGGGCCTTTGAAGGCCGGGCGGACGTCGAACACCACCGCGCCGCCCAGGTTTGCCAGGTAGCCGATGAAGTGTTGCAGCGCGCCATCCTTGTCGCCCAGGTGGTAGGCGTTGATAGCAAGCATGGCGTCCTTGAACGCCAGCAGGCCACCCAGGCCCAGGCTCAAGGCAGGAAATGGGAGGGTGGCGATGGCGGTGACCTGCTCTACACACGTCCAGAGAACCCCCATGATCATGTCCGTGCGGTTGACCGTGGTGGCAACCACATCATCTATTTTGCGCTGCAAGACCATGTTGTACAGCTCGTGTCGCAGGTCTGCCAGGGGCGTGACAAGGGCTATCGGGTCATGACGTGCGGGGCTTGAGGTCGTGCGATCTATCGTCTCGGGCAACCCATCGCGGGCAGCCTTCAGAAAACTGCCGATCCGGGTCCTGGCTTTGACCGTCACTCGACCATGGAGATAGTCCGATACACCGTCGACTTTTTTCAGCCAGTAGTTGAACAGCTTAGCCTCACGCACGTCGATGCCATCGGGGGCGTTGGGGGTGTACAGCAGAACCGGGTTGTCAGCATGGCTGAACAGGTAATTGCCGATGACCCATTCGCCGTCAATCACCAGCCGATGGACCTTATAGGTATTGCGGGTCGCAACCGTGGTATCGCCAAGGCTGTCGATGGCGTGTTCCAGCCAGGTCAGGTCGACCCGGGCGATATGGCCGCGCAGGCAGCAGTCCAACGCCGCGTATTTCATCTGCAGTTGGTTAATCGCCAGGGTAGCGTTGCGCCGCTCGGTGTAACCGGGGCTGGTTGCGCTTTGCAACTTGTCGCGAACTTCTTCGGTATAACGCTGACCGATCCACACACCGGTCACCGCGCGGGAAACCTTTTGCGGAGTCAGGAGGCTAATGTCGAGCCCTTTCGGCCCGCTGAAGGTGGCCGAGGTCGAGAATTTAGGGTCAATGAAGCCGACGTTGTCCTTGTAGCCGTCTCTGTATAACTGGGTATAGGACATAGGCGCCGGCAGGCCGCCCACCAACGGCCAAGGCGCCGAAACGTACACGGTGTCCGGGTCAATATCATTCTCGCTACGGCCCAATAGCGTGTTCAGGCTGAGTTTGGCTTGCTCGTGCAGATAGGCGTTGAAGGTAATGAAGTTCGCTTCTGAATCCGGCCGGCTGTTATAGGCGTGCAAGGCACCCGCAGCATCCTCGCCAAGGCTGGTCAACCGGGTACGGTCTGGCGCCGAGGCAGAGCGGTACCACAGCGGGGTGCTGTATTCGTAGTCATCCAGCGCTGCGCTTTGCGAATGAACAACCATGGCCTCCAGGCAGACTGTATGGGTGCACAGAGTGCCGAATGTCACTTCCTCGTGTTCCTTCGCGTCGGGCTTGAAGCCCAGCCCGGCGAGGAACGTGCCCATCTTCGGGCGAAAACGCAGCGGGCATTGCGCAAGCAAGTAGTCGCTCATGGTCTGGCCGTTGTACCGGGTTTTGTCATCGGCCCAGTCGATGATATGGGTCTGGCATTCGCGCTCGCTCGTGAAGGCAAGGAACTGTTGCTCACGTGGCGAGCCGGGGGTGCACAACAGCAAGCGCTGGGGTTGGCCATCGGCATCCTCCTCACGCAATAACCACAGGTCTTTGAGTTGCGCGCCATGCAGCAGCACGGTCTGCGCACGCAAACGCGGGTTTGTGCCGGCTCGCAGGTCCTCGAACAACAGGTAGTTCGCCGGGTTCAAGTCGCCTCGTAACTTGGCGACATAAGCGAGCAACACCAGGCGTTGATCGAACAGGTGTAGGGCAGCCTGTTTGAATTCAGGTTTGCGCTGCATGGCTTTTTGCAGCGCCGCAAAGTCCAGGCGCGGTTGCAGGTCCGGTTCGCGAAGTATATCCAGCAGGCTTTACGCATTCAGCTCAGCATGACGGCCCTGCAGTGGTGCGCCCGCGTAGGTCAGGGCAGTGCTGGCCAGAAAGTCCGAGGCAGGCCGCTCATCACCGGTATGCAGCCCCGAATAGCTCAGCTGCGCCAGGTTGCGCTGCTGCTCGTAGATGCCGACGTAGGCAACGTTACGGCGGGTCGTGACTTGCAGGTTTTGCAGATCCAGGTCATGAATCTCCAGCTCCTCGTCCAGGTACTCGGTCAACTGATAAAGCGCCAAGGCCTGGGGCGAAGCGGCAGGCCCCAGCAGATCGATAAAGGTATTTCGGGCCTGGTTGTAACCTTGTATGAAACCACTCAGGGTTTGCTGGCTGATCGCGTCAGCGCTGCGATACCAATCAGGCAGGCTGTTGTACAAGCTTCGTTCCAACAGTTGTTGCTGCCTGAATGCCAGGCGTAACGACAAATCCGGGAGCGCAGCCTTTACCGCGTTGTCCAGTGCCAATTTGAGCAGCGCTGCGTCGTGCAACGGGTTGTCGACCAGGCTCAAGGCCAGGTCGACGTCCTGGCGGCGCTTATCGAGCATCGCGTTGTAGGTATGTTCGAACAGTGGCTCGCCTTCAATGGGCAGCAATTGCAGGGGCCAAATACCCGCTACGTCCAGCGCTTGGTAACGCACCGGCAAATAGCGGCAAAACTCTGCGTGGCCCGCCAGCAGCCCCAGGCTCGCCTTGAGACACTGGTCGAGCTCTGCCAGAGAATCGAAAGCCTCCAGGCCTCGGTTTGGGGTAAATAACAGGACCTGGCCAAGGTCCTCACCCGACGTCAGGTTATCCACCACAGGGCTGGATTTGCGCGTGAGCACAAAGGCCCCCGCAAATGTCACGATCGCGTCCTGGTAGCTGAAATTGAGCGAGTACATGCCGGGGCGAAAGGTCGGGCCTCGGGAGCAGTCTTCAATCATGCGTTGTTCGGTGGGAGACAGCAGATGGTCACGCACATCCAGCGTGGCCTGCTGTTCCAGCGCGCTGAGGCCGGCCGTGGAGGTCATGTAGCTCTTGCGGCCCAGACCGTCCACGGTGCTGGCTTCGTCAAGGCCTTGCAGGTGTGTGTTCAAATCGGTTTTGAGCGTGGCGAGCAGCGTCTGGCCGGCTGCCTGGGTGAGATCTGCCTGCGTCAATGCCTGGAACAAACTGCGTGATCGGTTCAACAGGACGTCGTTGGCGGTGATCAAGGTGGTGTTGAGCTTTTCCAACGCCAACAGTTCGGCTGGCAACTCCACGGGAAGCTTGGTTTGGGTACGCAACCCAGGGTCGATTTCAAGCAGGTGAGTGCGTATTTCTTGAAGCGTTGGTACCGCTGCAAGCGTGTTAGGCGTGCTCATGGGCACTGTCCTCAGGGTGATGGAATGAGCCATCAGCTTGAGGCGGGCTTTGGAGGTCACGGCGGTAGATATTCAATCTGCCGGTTAAAACCAACCCGACAGGCGTGCCCTACCGCTCAGCACTGCGTATCAGCGATCCAAAAAGCTCACCCTGCGGCATCTTGTGCAACGCAATACCCGCATTCTCAAACCACCCCTGCGCCACCACATCGCCGTTGCGATCCGTCGCAATGGTTGTATAAGGTGAAGCCGGGTCAGCTTCAGGGAAGTACGGCCCATCCTGATAAAACACGCTGTCAGGCTTGCCACCCCCCCGCACCGCCGCATCAGCAATACCCGCCACTCGCCAGGAGCCCTGCAATGGATTTAAAGTTCAGCCACGTCGACGTCTTGGTCGAGAACCTCGAAGAGGTGTGCGCCTACTACGCAAAGATTCTCAACGCCAAAATTTCCAAAACCCAGGTCTGGAATCGCGGCGGCCTGCAGGTACGTTTTGCGATTGCACTGATGGGCCAGGAGCGTTTCATGCTGGTTCAGCCATTGACGGGCAACTTGCGCGAGCTGTTGGACGCACACGGCGAAGGGATGATCTACCGGCATTGCTACACCACACCGGACATCGAAACGGCCTACGCCGAATTGATCGCCACCGGGGTGCAACCGGAGGATGAAAACGGCAAGCCGTTGACCCTTGAGGACCTGCGGTCGCCGGATGGGAAACGCATCATCTGGTTGCCCAAGCGCTTCGGGCATTTCTCTATCGAGATTCTGGAGGAGAAGGCGTTGGAGGCGTTTATCGAAGACGCATTCGCCTGAAACGGCGTTGCATTGAGCGCCGACATGGGGATTACTGTAAGCCGCGGCCTGTTCCGAGATAGCCCGCCATGTTTGAACTCGCCTCCCTCCTCACCTATGTCGCCGTGGTGATCGGTCTGTTCCTGATCCCCGGCCCTCGGTATTGCTGGTACTCACTCGCACGCTGCAAGGCGAGCGTAAGGTCGGCATCGCCACCGGGTTGGGGGGTGGCAACAGGCGACCTGATTCATACGCTGTGCGCGGCACTGGGTTTGTCGGCGATCTTGATGACCTCGGCGGCGGCGTTTAACGCAGTGAAGTGGGTGGGCGCGTCGTACCTGATTTATTTAGGCGTGCGGGCGTTTATGGCCAAAACCGGCACACACGCGTGGCTTGAACTGCCTGCGGTCACGCCACGCCAGGCGTTCTTCCAGGCTGCGTCGCTGGGAAGGTAAAATCATCGGCACGCTGTTTATGGGGCTGGGGCTGAAAGTGGCGTTTCAACAGCGATAGGACGGCACGATGAAGTTTCATGGTTTCGCACTCGGGCATATAGAAGTTGAGGTCGAGGGTCGGGCATGCGACCTGCACAATTTTTATGTTGCCCGCGCCATCCATTACGCCTTGGAAAAGCGCACGCTGTCACTGCGGTTTACGCGGCGAACCGAGGACTGGGTGCCGCCCGAAGAACCTCGGGAAATCACCGTCATGTTCCATGAAGTGAGTTACTTCTCGGCGACCGGGCGCCACGACAGCCCGCTCGAGGATGACACAGTGCTGCATGCGATCGGCATTGTGGCGCCCGATGCCGAGACGCAAGCGTTCTACCTCTCGGATACCTTTCCGGCAGACCATCATATTGTCGTGTGCTTCGCATCGGGCCTGACCTTACGGCTGCACGCCGTTGAGGCGCGGTGTGATATCCAGTGCTAAAGGAGTTTCACATCACCATGGAGATCAAAGACATCCAGCAGCGCCTGGCCCGACCTGCCCTCAAACTGATTGCCGGAGGTTTTCGCCCCTGCGGTGACGATGAAGAAAGCTGGCTTGGGAAGGTGTTTCTGTTCGCGCCTGACGAAGGGGTGCCGACCAACGACGCCGGGGAGCAGCTACTCCCCTATGCGCAGTTTTACTTGCCCGGCCTGCCCTTCCACTGCGCGGCGCTTGAAGGGGTTCGCGTACTGACGCTGTTTATGTCGGACCCATTTCCCGAGCACTTTGAGCCCATGGGAAACAACTGGCTGATCCGCGAATATAGCGCTGACGATGTGCTGGTGCGCAAGCCGCTACCGGTTGCGCACTCCTTCCTGAAACCCTTCCCATTGAAGGCGGAAGCTGTGCCGAAGGATTTTCCTTTGTGGGATGGCGGCGGCGTACCTGCTGATCTGGAGGATGAAATACTCAAGCTGGAACGAGCCGGCGAGATTCAAAGCTATTACGACGTGGTCACCCATACCTACGAACATAAAATCGGCGGCTACCCTTCGTTTTGCCAGTCGGGCGTCGACCCGGGCGCGGGCTTTGAGTTTGTGTTCCAGCTATCGTCTGACGCGAAAATAAACCTCAACGTCGTGGACAGCGGGAGCTTGATGTTCTGGAAGAACGTCGTCACTGGCGAATGGGCGCTTTACTATGACTTTTATTAAAAACACCCAAAAAACAGATGATTAAGCGCTAACTTATTGGAACCCCTTAATGCCTTCCCCAAAACGCGACATCGCCCGCCTCGAACGCCGCCTGGTCGCCACACTCACCGAAGCCTGTGAAACCGCCAAAGCCGAAATTCCAGGCTTCGACTGGCTGACCCACACCGTCGACTACGCCGCCTTCCCCCAAAGCCTGCGGGTGACCTGGGTGTTCGATACCCGCGCCAATCAGGACCACGCCCTGGCAACTGGCGCCGACCAACGCATGCGTGAGCTGACTGCGGCGGCGCTGCACGAGGCCGAGGTGACGGCGGTGAACATTGATCGCTGCGTGCGCTTCGACTCCGAGCAAGCATGCAGCGCCCAGCATGGCGGCGATTGGCGCCGACGCCTCGGTTGAGGGACGCGACGCTGTTCAACTGTGGGAGCTGGCTTGCTTTCGTGGCGAGCGGGCTTGCCGTAATGCCGTTCAGTTAAGCGCAGATCCCCTGTGGGAGCGGCGGTGCGACGATTCGAC
>NZ_JBJGXU010000190.1:0-434 GCF_045447305.1 Pseudomonas sp. D47
GTCATCAAACGAGAAGCCAGATCATCTTCAGCGACTTGGCTCTCAACTTCTTTGTCGAGAACCTTAACCTGACGATCCAGGTAGACGTAGTGGTCATACAGCCCTTGCAGCAGCTTTTTGATCAGCCCATGAAATGAGGCTGTTTCGAGTAACGCGGGCACCTCTTTGACTGATTTAAAGCCCGGTGCCAAGCTGACACCCACCTCCAAAAGCCCTGCATGAATTCGATTAACGGCGGCTGTGCGTTCCTTGATAAGCGAGTCGCGGACCGAGTTGAGCATGGCCAACGCTTGCTGAGCTTGGGTTTTTACCGGTACGAAACGCATCGTTGGGCGACTAGCTGCCTCACAAATCGCTTCGGCATCAGCGAAGTCGTTTTTATTGCTTTTTACGTAAGGGCGCACGAGATGAGGAGCAATAAGTTTGGGGGTGTG
>NZ_JBJGXU010000191.1:0-433 GCF_045447305.1 Pseudomonas sp. D47
GTTTTGAAACGCTCGGATTCCAGACGCTTGAGCCAAAGGCAAAAGCCGTTTCGCTCCCAATACAAAATCTTCACCCGGTTGCGCGGCTTATTGAGGAAGACGAAAAGTATCGGGTCGAAGACCGCTACTTTTATGTCCAGCTCGACCAAGGCAGCCAGGCCGTCAATGGATTTTCGGAAGTCGACTGGCTTAGGGTACAGATACACTTTCTCGACTTTTGCATCGGGTCGCATCATGGCGAACAGGCTCCTGAGGGAATCGGAAGCACAGCATCCGGCATCAGCTAAGCGCTTTGAATGCGGGGTTTATGGAGCGCTTACAATCCATCATCGAACGGATCGTTCTTGTGGAACCTCAAGCGCCCAGCATGGGGCAAAAATGGGGCAAACCGTACGCCAATCCATGCCATCTAATGCCCAATATGCATTTATAC
>NZ_JBJGXU010000192.1:0-429 GCF_045447305.1 Pseudomonas sp. D47
GCATCGCTGATCGCGGTCAGCACACCGTCGCGAAAGTGATAAAACCGTGACGCCTGAGCCAGCACCAATTCATCAGGCAGCGACCCCAAGTAAATCGCCGCTTCCGCCAAGCTGTTGGTGATCGCCGGCCGTGAGGCGGTAGGCAACGGAAACTCAGTACTGCGGTTCTCATGATCCGTCCAAACCACCGAATCACCGTCCACCACCAACCGCTGCGCCAGCGAGTGACTCCAACCAAACCCCAACCCACAATCCACTTCCACCGCACTGGTGCGGTACAACCGCGTCCACTCAAACGGCAAAATCCCATCCAACGCGCCATCGGTAAGGGTCAGCAACTCCTCCCCGGTGACCATCGACACTGGGCAGCCATTAGTGGCCGTTTTATCCGCAGGCGCCGCCGCATCTCCCTGCGGATTCTTCGCAGCG
>NZ_JBJGXU010000193.1:0-420 GCF_045447305.1 Pseudomonas sp. D47
TTGGATCATCCTGAGAGAGGTGGAACGTGGCGTTTGCAGGGATATTCACCAAGCCATCAGCCTCCTCGAACGCAATCCTCAATGCGCTGGCCCACGCAGCCTGGATGCGACTGTAGAGATTCTCCCGCTCCGACTGAAAGCGTCCCAACCTGTGGTACGCATCCCGATTGAGCAGCAATACGAAGTGGTAGTGAGCTCGACCCTGACGCCCAACCTCCCTGACCCAGCACCAACGAATACTGGTCCGATGAGCAGCACCATACAGGCGCTCTGAACGCTTACGAGCGGATTGAATCCTGAAGGTCAATGAATCAACAAACCGGGAAATGACGGCATTGCCTGAATCAGGTGATGCATCATCTGGAAAACGTGGATCAAACCTTACCGCGAACACCTCACGATGATCGCTGAGCGCGAGCT
>NZ_JBJGXU010000194.1:0-405 GCF_045447305.1 Pseudomonas sp. D47
CTGGATCATCCTGAGAGAGGTGGAACGTGCCGTTTGCAGGGATATTCACCAACCCATCTGCTTCTTCGAACCGAATCCGCAGCGCACTGGCCCAGGCGGCCTGGATACGGCTGTAGAGATTCTCCCGCTCTGACTGAAAGCGTCCCAACCGGTGGTACGCATCTCGATTGAGCAGCAATACGAAGTGGTAGTGAGCCCGCCCCTGTCGGCCAACCTCCCTGACCCAGCACCAATGAGCAGTACCATTCAGCCGCTCTGAGCGCTTACGAGCTGATTGAATCCTGAAGGTCAAGAAATCAACAAACCGGGAAATGACGGCATTGCCTGAATCGGGTGATGCATCATCTGGAAAACGCGGATCAAACCTTACCGCGAACACCTCACGATGATCGCTCAATGCTAGCC
>NZ_JBJGXU010000195.1:0-405 GCF_045447305.1 Pseudomonas sp. D47
GTTTTTTACGTGACGGTTAATCTGGCATTGAATGCCGCTTGGCCATTTGCTGATTGGCTTTCTGAGACCTTGGGGGGGGCGGTGGCAATAGGGAGGGCAGAACTCCTTATCGATGTGACATTCAATCATCCACCTCCCCGATATTCAATGAGATGAGTCCTTCGACTTCAGGCGTAGAACCAGGTTGCGGAAGCAACTTAAGAATAGCGCGTGGAGGTTGCTTTCGCTTTTGGAGCGTCGCCTCAGCAACGGAGTTTATCTGGCGCCGAAGCTGGGGCAGGTCAATCGCTTCTGGTTCACCGGGAAGCTCCACCGTGTCGCCTGGACTCGAGGTGTCTGTGGTGCAGTCCTGATCATGCCCAAAGGAGCGTTCGTCTTCTAATTGGGCTTCTGGGTGGGCTGGGG
>NZ_JBJGXU010000196.1:0-403 GCF_045447305.1 Pseudomonas sp. D47
TGACAGGTAATGCAGCAGCTTTTCGGCGTTCGCCAGTGGGTGAGCCAGCCACTCAACCAGCTGTTTGAGCGTGTCCCAAAGCGAGTACAGTGCATCGCCAAAGCCTTTGGCATACGCCTGGTGCAGCGAGAGATAGCGTTTGAGGAAATTTGCCTCGGCGTAGTTCTTCCACAGCGGCGCAAAGGTGCCGTTCCACTCACTGCGCAGCCAATCTTCCAGCGGTGCAATGACCGACTGATAGGAGGCATGCAGCGCCTTGAAGTGTTCTTTGGAAACGTTGGGGTAAAAACTGACTCGGTACTTCTGGTTACGATCACACTCGGTGATTTCCAGAATGCCGCTGGGCCCGATGGTTTTATGGATGGGTTCGCCCAGCGGGCCACCGTTGGGGTCGACACGTTGC
>NZ_JBJGXU010000197.1:0-398 GCF_045447305.1 Pseudomonas sp. D47
GATAATAATCCTGCCGTCATTACGGCGAATCGTAGAGTTTTTTTTTCAGTGAGGTTACGAGGGTTCTAGAGAATTCGGGGCGATTCACCGTGAACATCAGTCAGACCGGGTGATATGGCTGCTTTATAACGGCATGGCGATGATGTGGTATGTGCTCTCCTCCGCCCTGATCCTTTGTACAGACCTTTGGAAATTTCATAATGACAAACCAAGCTTTTTTAGTATGTGGAAAATAATTTTAGATGGGGGTTGACCAAGTATTTTAATACTGTATTATTCGCCTCCCGCTGACAAGCAACTTGAAGAAAGTTGCTACATAAATCTCTGATTTTATTGAAAAAATCTTATGATTTAAGTGTGTTAGCTGAGGTGCTGCTTTGGAAAGCACGCCTGGGTTT
>NZ_JBJGXU010000198.1:0-384 GCF_045447305.1 Pseudomonas sp. D47
CTTGTGTTGTTGAATAGTAATGTAGCCATCCATGGTAGCGGCAACGTAATAAAGCAACTCCGACATGCCACTTCCTTAAGTTTAATAATACGACTGTCGCAAGTGCATGCTGCCTAAACGGATAACAACTCAACAAGTCAAATATACCGACAGTCTTGAGCCAAAACGGGACGCGACCCGGCCGCACCCTTGATTACTAGGCGGCGTTATTGCGACTTGAACTTAAATTTTCAACGCATAGCTGACACACTTTGAACATGCTCAATGCAATACCCGCTATGGCAATCACTTGCCATTCATTGATTACGCTGTCAGCGAATACCTCGGCGATACGGATCAACGAGATCAAACACACTTGCATCGCCGCCAGAACAGCCACCACCA
>NZ_JBJGXU010000199.1:0-382 GCF_045447305.1 Pseudomonas sp. D47
GGCGGTAGTGACGGTTTGATCGCCTTTGTACACATCATCTGGAGCTACAACCGTGACGTTGCCGCTGGACTGGTTCACACCGATGGTGATGGTTTTACCGTTATCCAGAGTGACGGTCAGCGGGTTGGTGATGTTAATCACCGGCGCGCCGTTTTTATCCACAAGGCTGGCGGTGTAGACGATGTTGCCGCCTTCGCCAACAGTGGTGGTCGCGGTCAGTACTACATCGACCTTGTCGATGGTGTCATTGATCGTGGTGGTGGCGCCGTTGCCTGCAACTTCCAGCTTCTCGAAGTTACCGCCAGCGGTGTCGGTGATCTTGACCGTCTGAGTGCTCTTATCGATGAACACGTCATCGCTTGGCGCTGGGACAGTCACAGTG
>NZ_JBJGXU010000002.1:0-230460 GCF_045447305.1 Pseudomonas sp. D47
CCGCTCATCAGGCGACTGATACACCGCCTTCGCGAGCAAGCCCGCTCCCACAGGTTGATTTCCATTGATAGGGATATTTGCGCATGTACCCGATTTCTCCGCAGATGGCGGCCTTTGTTGCCAAGACTGAGTCCTTCACCAGTGACGATTCATCGCTGACCGGCTTGCGCCAGAACTACGATCGCATGTGCCAGGCGTTCACCCCGGCGCAGCCTGATGAGCAGCAAGTCTCGGACGCTACGCTTGGCGGGGTGAAGGTTCGCTGCTATCACCCCGCAACGACCCCTCCAGCGCAAGGCTGGCCATGCCTCCTTTATATACACGGCGGCGGCTGGGTGGTCGGCGGGCTGGATTCCCATGATTTCATCTGCTTCGAACTGGCCAGCGCGCTGCAGGTGCTGGTGATTGCCATCGACTACCGTCTGGCGCCGGAGCATCCGTTCCCGGCGGCGTACCAAGATTGCCGCGCGGTTTGGCAGGCGATCCAAGCGGGGCAGGGGCCGCACGCCATCAACCGGCAGCGCCTGGTGGTGATGGGTGACAGCGCGGGCGGCAATCTGGCGGCGGCGTTGTGCCTGGGCCTGCGCGACGACGGCCTGCCGCTGCCCTGCGCCCAGGTGCTGATTTATCCCGGGTTGGGCGGGCCGGCCGATTTGCCGTCGCGCCGTGACTGCATGGACGCGCCGCTGCTCAGTACCGCCGACACTGGCGACTACCTGGCGCTGTACCTGCAGGGGGCGGGCAAGCCGTCTGCCTATGCCATGCCACTGCTGGCCGAGGATTTCAGCGGCTTGCCCAAGGCGCTGATCGCCGTGGCCCAGTTCGACCCGCTGCGCGACGACGGCATGCTGTATGCCGAACGCCTGCAAGCGGCGGGCGTCGAGGCCGTGCTGTATCCCGGCAAAGGCTTGGTCCACGGCTGTTTGCGCGCGCGCGGCCAGGCGCCGGAGGTGGATCAGCTGTACGACTACCTGTTGTCTTACGTGAGGAGCGAGCGGCTGACACAGGTCTAAGTACTCAAGGACATGCTCATTGCACAATTCGGGTTTATGATGCCAGACGGCAAAAATAATAGACGTCCCCTCAGGGATGAACCCGACACCCTACGGAGCGCGCAATGCAGACTTGGTACCCGCAGATCAAACCCTACGCCAGGCACGATCTGGCCGTCGATGACACCCACACGCTGTACGTCGATGAAAGTGGCTCCCCCGAAGGTTTGCCCGTGGTCTTTATCCACGGTGGCCCCGGCTCCGGTTGCGACGCCCAGAGCCGCTGCTACTTTGATCCGAACCTGTACCGCATTGTCACCTTCGACCAGCGTGGCTGCGGGCGCTCTACGCCTCGCGCCAGCCTGGAAAACAACACCACCTGGGATCTGGTCGCTGACCTTGAGCGCATCCGCGAACACCTGGGCATCGACAAATGGGTGCTGTTTGGCGGTTCCTGGGGCTCGACCCTGTCCCTGTCTTACGCGCAAACCCACCCCGAGCGCGTGCATGGCCTGATCTTGCGCGGCATTTTCCTGGCTCGCCCGCAGGACATTCACTGGTTCTACCAGGAAGGCGCGAGCCGCATGTTTCCGGATTACTGGCAGGACTACCTCGCACCGATCCCGGCAGATGAGCGCCACGATATGGTCGCCGCTTACCACAAGCGCCTGACCGGCAATGACCAGATCGCCCAGATGCACGCGGCCAAGGCTTGGTCCGGCTGGGAAGGGCGCATGTTGGGCCTGTGCCCGAGCCCGCAGCATGTCGAGCGGTTTTCCGAACCGCAGCGCGCGCTGTCGATCGCCCGTATCGAGTGCCACTACTTCACCAACAACTCTTTCCTTGAGCCCAACCAACTGATTCGCGACATGCACAAGATCGCCCATCTGCCTGGCGTAATCATTCATGGTCGCTACGATATGATCTGCCCGTTGGACAACGCCTGGGAATTGCATCAGGCATGGCCCAACAGCGAGCTGCAGGTGATCCGTGAGGCAGGCCATGCCGCGTCCGAGCCCGGCATCACTGATGCGCTGGTGCGCGCGACCGGCGAGATGGCACGGCGCCTGCTTGATCTGCCGCCAGAAGAAGCATGAAGGGCCTGTTGCAACGGGTGCGTGGCGCTCGGGTCGAGGTGGAAGGCGAAGTTGTAGGGGCGATTGACCAAGGTTTGCTGGTGCTGGTGGCCGTCGAGCCTTCAGATACGCCCGAGAGCGCCGACAAACTGCTGCACAAGCTGCTTAACTATCGGGTGTTCAGCGACGACGAGGGCAAAATGAACTTGTCGTTGAAGGATATCGGCGGCGGTTTGCTGCTGGTGTCGCAGTTCACCCTGGCGGCGGATACCAAAAGCGGGTTGCGGCCGAGCTTCTCCACGGCGGCCCCTCCGGCCCTGGGAGCGGCACTTTTTGAACACTTGTTGTTACAAGCGCAACAAATGCATGGCAAGGTGGCGTCAGGGCGTTTTGGCGCGGATATGCAGGTGCATTTGGTCAATGATGGCCCTGTAACCTTCCTCTTACAGACGTGAATGTATTAAAAACGACTTTAATGCCTAAAAACGCAGGGTTTCGCTACAAATACTTCGTTGTCCCTGATGCGTTGTTTCGCGGGCTACTAGATAATCGCGCGCTACGGGGATCAGCGTTGTTTGGTCCATTTTGACTTAGGTAGAGACTTGTCCGACGGCCATTGGGGAATCATTTTGACCCAGGGGAGTCGGAACAATGCTCGCCAACCTGGCATATAGATAGCTGGCCGTTGGTTTTTTGATCTGTTTTCGGCGAGGGTTGCTCGTGATTGTTAGTCCCTGTAATGCACCAAAATTGTCTGCCAAACGGTTACGAAACGCACTGGTGACAGGCTCCGCCCTGTTTTGCCTGTTCGGCGCGGGTCAACTGTGGGCATTCAGTCTGGATGATGTGTCGGCCAAGGCAAAAGAGCTGGCCGGGCAGAAATACGAAGCTCCGCGCAGCAATCTGCCGAACGAATTTCGCGAAATGAAATTCGCCGACTATCAGAAGATTCGTTTCCGCAACGAAAAAGCTGAGTGGGCCGATCAAAACACCCCGTTCAAGCTGTCCTTCTATCACCAGGGCATGCACTTCGACACGCCGGTGAAAATCAACGAAGTGACCGCCGACAGCGTTCATGAAATCAAATACGACCCGACGCGTTTCGATTTCGGCGACGCGAAATATGATCCCAAGTCCACCGAACAACTGGGTTATGCCGGTTTCCGTGTGCTGTACCCGATCAACAAAGATGACAAGCAAGACGAAATCATGACCATGCTCGGCGCCAGCTACTTCCGCGTCGTCGGCAAAGGCCAGTCGTATGGCCTGTCTGCCCGTGGCATGGCGATCGACACTGCCTTGCCGTCCGGTGAAGAGTTCCCGCGTTTCACCGAGTTCTGGGTCGAGCGTCCAAAACCGGGTGAAAAGCAGCTGGTGATCTTCGCCCTGCTGGATTCGCCACGCGCAACCGGCGCCTATCGCCTGATCCTGCGCCCTGGCAGCGACACCATCGTCGAAGTCAAATCCCAAATGTTCCTGCGTGACAAGGTCACCAAGCTGGGCGTTGCCCCGTTGACCAGCATGTTCCTGTTCGGCGCGAACCAGCCGTCCAAAGTGCTTAACTACCGCCGTGAACTGCACGACTCCAGCGGTCTGTCGATCCATGCCGGCAACGGCGAGTGGATCTGGCGCCCACTGAACAACCCTAAACACCTGTCGGTCAGCAACTTCAGCGTAGAAAACCCGCGTGGTTTCGGCTTGCTGCAACGCGGCCGCGACTTCAGCCACTACGAAGACCTGGACGACAACTACGACAAGCGCCCAAGCGCCTGGATCGAGCCTGAAGGCGATTGGGGCAAGGGTTCCGTCGACCTGGTCGAGATTCCGACCGCCGATGAAACCAACGACAACATCGTTGCGTTCTGGAGCCCGGCCGAGCTGCCAAAAGTCGGCGAGCCGCTGGACATCAGCTACCGCCTGCACTGGACCATGGACGAGAAAGCCCTGCACCCGGCCGACAGCGCCTGGGTCAAGCAGACCCTGCGCTCCACCGGTGACGTGAAGCAATCCAACCTGATCCGTCAGCCTGACGGCAGCGTGGCCTACCTGGTCGACTTCGAGGGCCCGTCCCTCAAAGCCCTGCCGGCGGACGCCCCGGTGCGCAGCCAGGTGAGTGTTGGCGACAACGCCGAAATCGTTGAAAACAGCGTGCGCTACAACGAGCACACCAAAGGCTGGCGCCTGACCCTGCGCATGAAGATCAAAGACGCAGGCAAACCGACCGAAATGCGCGCGGCGCTGGTCCAGGATGTTCCGCAGCCTGAGCCAGAGAAGCCTTCGACCCAAGTACTCAAGGCCGACAAGCTTCTGGCCAAGCAACACGAGAAACAGGCCAAGAAAGAAGCAAAAGAAGCTAAAGACGCCAAAGAAGCCAAAGACAAGGAAGCCAAGCAGCCAGAAGCTGCCCCGGCCACGCCACTCTCTAATCCGGAGCCGAGCAAGACAGAACAAGTCCTGACCGAGACCTGGAGCTACCAGTTGCCTGCCGATGAGTAATTCTCAAGCCACGCCCGAGACGCTGTCCGAGTACCTGGCGCATCTCCCGATGACCGCAGAGCAGCGCGCCGAATTGGCGGGCTGCACCTCCTTCAGTGAGCTGCACGAACGCTTGTCGTCCAAGACCTTCGACGCACCGACCGATGCCGCCCAGGCCTCGGTCGGCCGTCGGCTGACCCTCAATACCGCCGAAGAGCTGCAAGACGCGGAGATGCTCGCGCTCGACGCCAGCGGCCGGGTTTGCTTGAAGGCCACGCCGCCGATTCGTCGGACCAAAGTCGTGCCTGAGCCTTGGCGCACCAACATCCTGGTGCGCGGTTGGCGCCGGATGACCGGTCGCACCAACCCACCCCTGCCGCCCAAAGACGATCGCGTATTGCCGGCCGCGCGCTGGCGTACCGTCGGTTCGATCCGTCGCTACATCCTGCTGATACTGATGCTCGGTCAGACCATCGTGGCCGGCTGGTACATGAAAGGCATCATGCCGTACCAGGGCTGGTCGCTGGTCGACTTCGACGAAGTGCGCAACCAGACCCTGCTGCAAACCGCGACCCAAGTACTGCCTTACGCCTTGCAAACCAGCATCCTGATCATGTTCGGGATCTTGTTCTGCTGGGTGTCGGCCGGTTTCTGGACTGCGCTGATGGGCTTCCTGGAACTGCTCACCGGTCACGATAAATACCGGATCTCCGGTAAAAGTGCCGGCGACGAGCCGATTCCGAAGGATGCCCGTACCGCGTTGGTGATGCCGATCTGCAACGAAGACGTGCCCCGGGTATTCGCCGGTTTGCGCGCCACCTTTGAATCGGTAGCCGCCACCGGCGACCTGGACCGCTTCGATTTCTTCGTGCTCAGCGACAGTAACGAAGCTGATATCTGCATCGCCGAACAGCAAGCCTGGCTCGACGTGTGCCGCGAAGCCGGCGGTTTCGGCAAGATTTTCTATCGCCGCCGTCGCCGTCGCGTTAAACGCAAAAGCGGCAACCTCGACGACTTCTGCCGTCGCTGGGGCGGTGACTACAAGTACATGGTGGTGCTCGACGCCGACAGCGTGATGAGCGGCGAATGCTTGACTAGCCTGGTGCGCTTGATGGAAGCCACGCCGGATGCCGGGATTATCCAGACCGCGCCACGGGCGTCGGGCATGGACACCCTGTATGCGCGCATGCAGCAGTTCGCCACTCGCGTGTACGGCCCGCTGTTTACCGCCGGCCTGCACTTCTGGCAGTTGGGTGAATCCCACTACTGGGGCCACAACGCGATCATCCGCATGAAGCCGTTTATCGAGCATTGCGCTTTGGCGCCGTTGCCGGGTAAAGGCGCCTTTGCCGGTGCGATCCTCTCCCACGACTTCGTTGAAGCAGCGCTGATGCGCCGTGCCGGCTGGGGCGTGTGGATTGCCTACGACCTGCCGGGCAGCTATGAAGAGTTGCCGCCGAACCTGCTGGATGAGCTCAAGCGTGACCGTCGCTGGTGCCACGGTAACCTGATGAACTTCCGCCTGTTCCTGGTTAAAGGCATGCACCCGGTGCACCGCGCGGTGTTCCTGACCGGCGTGATGTCCTACCTGTCGGCGCCGTTATGGTTCTTCTTCCTGGTGTTGTCCACCGCGTTGCTGGCGGTGAACACCCTGATGGAGCCGCAGTACTTCATGGCGCCACGCCAGCTGTACCCGCTGTGGCCGCAATGGCATCCGGACAAGGCGGTGGCGCTGTTCTCCACCACCATCGTGCTGCTGTTCCTGCCCAAGTTGCTGAGCATCATTCTGATCTGGGCCAAGGGCGCGAAAGAGTTCGGCGGCAAGTTCAAAGTGACCTTGTCGATGTTGCTGGAGATGCTGTTCTCGATGCTGCTGGCACCGGTGCGGATGATATTCCACACCCGCTTCGTGCTCGCCGCGTTCCTCGGCTGGGCTGCTACCTGGAACTCGCCGCAGCGTGACGACGACTCCACCCCGTGGGGTGAAGCGGTCAAACGCCACGGTCCACAAACCCTGCTGGGCTTCCTGTGGGCACTGCTGGTGGTGTGGTTGAACCCAAGCTTCCTGTGGTGGCTGATCCCGATCGTCGGTTCGCTGATGTTGTCGATCCCGGTGTCGGTGATTTCCAGCCGGGTCAAGCTGGGCCTCAAGTCCCGCGACGAGAGCCTGTTCCTGATTCCTGAGGAATACAATCCGCCGCAGGCGCTGCTGTCGACCGAGAAGTACACCCACGAAAACCGTTGGCACGCCCTGAATGACGGGTTTGTGCGTTCGGTGGTCGACCCGCAGCAGAACGCCTTGGCCTGTGCCCTGGCGACCTCGCGTCACCGTGAGGCGGAGCCGATCGAGCACTTGCGTCAGGAGCGTGTGCGCCATGCGTTGAAAGTCGGCCCTGCCGGCCTCAACAACGGCGAGCGCCTGGCGTTGCTCAGCGACCCGGTAGCCCTGGCTCGCCTGCACCAGCAGGTGTGGAGCGAAGGCCACGCCGAGTGGCTCGGCGCTTGGCGTGCATCGATCAAGGCTGATCCGCATGCGCCCTTGCTGCCGCTGAAACCGCTGCTGTCCCAGGCCCAAACGGCCTGATTCAGACACCCCCGAGGGCTCACCTCGGGGGTGTTCGAAGCGCTGGTCCTACAGCGTTTCACGATTCTTCTTTTTATCCCTAACGCCTTGTTATTTCGAAACAAAAGACCTTTGTTCGAGACGTATTGTCGTGCCTGCGGCTGGGTTAGCATCGCCCCCCAAATTGACTAGGCCTCAGGGGGATTCATGATCAAAAGGTATTGTTCGGCATGGCTGATCGGCGCTGTCGTCGTCCTCTATGCCGGCTGGGTAAGCGCGGGCGCCCTTGATGATGCCGTGCGACGTGGTGTGCTGAAAGTCGGCACCACGCCGGTCTATGTCCCCTTCGAAATGACCGACAAGCAGGGGCGCATCGTCGGCTTCGAGGTTGATTTACTGCAGGCGATGAGCCGCGCCCTGGGCGTCGAGCTTGAGCTGGTCGCCGTGCCCTATACCGACTTGGTGCCGGGGTTGATGGCGAAGAAGTTTGACCTGATTGGCAGCGGCATGACCGTCACGCAGGAGCGCAACCTGAAGCTCAATTTCAGCGACTCCTTTATCGTGGTCGGCCAGACCGTGCTGCTGCATCCAAGCCTGGCCGGCAAGATTGCCAGTATCGAAGACCTGGACGAGGCCGGCTACCGGATTGCCGCTACCGAGGGCACCACCGGGGAGTCTGCGGCACAGCGCTTTTTGGGAGCAGCTCGGTTGAGCAGCTTCGCCACCCCCGAGGAGGGCGTGCGACAGGTGCGTGAGGGCAAGGTCGATGCGTTTATTCATGATGCGCCCTACAACCTGATTGCCATGGCCAGGCCGGAAAACCATGCCCTGTTGGCACTGGAGCAGCCGTTTACCTTTGAACCCTTGGCGTTCGGCCTGAAAAAAGGGGATTACGACAGCCTCAACTGGATCAATCACTTCTTGAGTCAGGTGGCCCAGGATGGGACTTATGATCGCCTGCATGACAAGTGGTTCAAGGACACTGCCTGGCTGGTGGAAATCGAGTGATCGCCATAACTACTTACATATCAGTCAATTGGCGCGCCCGCGGCCTGACGTGTCTATCTTTGCGCTTGGCTGCACCGTTGTGGGGCGTATCCGACATACGCCGTTAACATTTACCCGCGAAACCTTTGTGACGGGCAACGAGTGGGTTAGGATCGCACCCCGAATGGGTGCAGCCTTTTTGTGCCCCGACCTTATAAGAATCGTTCAGGGGACTTGATGATGAAAAAGTATCTTTCGATGCTGATGCTTGGCGTCACCGCGCTGGTCGCGGCCACTGCCGCTCACGCGGGTGCCATCGACGATGCGGTCAAGCGCGGTACGCTGAAAGTCGGCATGGACCCGACCTACATGCCGTTCGAAATGACAGACAAACGCGGTGAAATCATCGGTTTTGAAGTCGACATCCTCAAGGCCATGGCCAAGTCCATGGGCGTCAAGCTGGAGCTGGTGTCCACCGGTTACGACGGCATCATCCCAGCCTTCCTGACCGGCAAGTTCGACATGATCGGCAGCGGCATGACCCTGACCCAGGAACGCAACCTGCGCCTGAACTTCAGCGAACCCTTCATCGTGGTTGGCCAGACCCTGCTGATTCGCAAGGACCTGGAAGGCACTATCAAATCCTACAAAGACCTCAACGACGAAAAATACCGCTTGACCTCCAAGCTGGGCACCACCGGTGAGATGGTCGCCAAAAAACTGATCTCCAAAGCCAAGTACCACGGCTATGACAACGAGCAAGAAGGCGTGCTGGACGTGGTCAACGGCAAGGCTGATGCCTTTGTGTATGACGCACCGTACAACGTCGTTGCCGAGAAAAAAGTCGGTAACGGCAAGCTGGTGTTCCTGGACGAACCCTTCACCTTCGAACCGTTGGCGTTCGGCCTGAAAAAAGGCGATTACGACAGCCTCAACTACATCAACAACTTCCTGCACCAGATCCGCAACGACGGCACCTACGATCGCATCCATGACAAGTGGTTCAAGAGCTCCGAGTGGCTCAAGGACATGGAATAAAGGCTGAGACCGAGTTGCCTGTATCGCGGGCTTGCTCGCGATGACGGCCCGCCAGGCGATACACCTCCCGGAACCTGAAATGAAACAGAAAAAAGCCCAATGGCCCTGGCACCTGCTAACCGTGGTCGTGCTGGTTGGCCTGGCGGGCGCGTTGTACTACGCCACCTCGCTGATGTCCTACGAGTGGCGCTGGAACCGCGTGCCGCAGTACTTCGCCTATCAGGCCGAAACGTCGCAGCGCGCCGCCGACATTTCCACCGTGGTCGAACTGGTGCGCAAGGGCGACGTAGCCGAAGTCACCCTGCGTAACGATGCCGGCGCTGAGCAAAAGCTCACCGTGGCCGACAACAGCCTGCAGGTTTCGCGCGGCGATGATGTCGCCGAAGGTGACGTGGTGGGCGTGACCCGGCATTGGGCCTTGGGCCCATTGATGTGGGGGCTGTGGACCACGCTGTGGTTATCGGTGGTCTCAGGCATCCTGGGCCTGGCCATCGGCTTGGCGACTGGCCTGTGCCGGCTGTCGAGTAACCCGACCTTGCGCGACCTGTCGACGATCTACGTCGAACTGGTGCGCGGTACGCCGCTATTGGTGCAGGTCTTCATTTTCTACTTCTTCATCGGCACGGTGCTCAACCTGTCCCGGGAATTTGCCGGGATCGCGGCGCTCTCGCTGTTCACCGGCGCTTATGTAGCGGAAATCGTCCGCGCCGGCGTGCAGTCGATCACCCGTGGGCAGAACGAAGCCGCGCGCTCGCTGGGCTTGAGTGCCAGCCAGTCGATGCGCCATGTGGTGTTGCCGCAAGCGTTCAAACGCGTGCTGCCGCCGCTGGCTGGGCAATTTATCAGCTTGGTGAAAGACACCTCGTTGGTGTCGGTGATCGCGATTACCGAGCTGCTTAAAAGCGGCCGCGAGGTGATCACCACCTCGTTCTCGCCGTTTGAAATCCTGTTCTGTGTGGCAGGCCTGTACCTGCTGATCAACCTGCCGCTGTCGAAAATGGCCAGCCGGCTTGAGCGGAGGCTCGCGCAAAGTGATTGAAGTTCGCGATCTGGTAAAAGTCTTCGACACCCGTGGCCACGTGGTGCGCGCGGTGGACCATGTCAGCACCCAGGTCGCCAAGGGCGAAGTGCTGGTTGTGATCGGCCCCTCGGGTTCAGGCAAGTCGACCTTCCTGCGCTGCCTTAATGGCCTGGAAGAATTCGATTCAGGCTCGGTCAGCATCGACGGCCTGCAACTGGCCGACCCGAAAACCGACGTCAACGCCTATCGCCGCGAAGTCGGCATGGTGTTCCAGCACTTCAACCTGTTCCCACACATGACCGTGCTGGAAAACCTGTGCCTGGCGCAAAAAGTCGTGCGCAAGCGTGGCAAGCAAGAGCGCGAGGCCAAGGCCCTGGCGCTGCTGGAAAAGGTTGGCATTGCGCAAAAAGCCAACGAGTTTCCGTCACGCTTGTCCGGTGGTCAGCAACAGCGCGTGGCGATCGCCCGCGCCTTGGCGATGGAGCCCAAGGTAATGCTGTTTGACGAGCCCACCTCGGCGCTGGACCCGGAAATGGTCGGCGAAGTGCTGGACGTGATGAAGACCCTGGCCCTTGAAGGCATGACCATGGTCTGCGTCACCCACGAGATGGGCTTTGCCCGCGAAGTGGCCGACCGGGTGTTGTTCTTCGACCATGGCAAGTTGCTGGAAGACGCGGCCCCGGCCGAGTTCTTCGATGCGCCCAAAGACCCGCGGGCCCAGGCTTTCCTGCGCCAAGTGTTGTAACCGCTGCAAAAAGATCGTTTTTTGTGGCGAGGAAGCTTGCTCTCGTTGGGCCGCGCAGCGGCCCCCAAAAAGGTATTTTCAGACCTTGAACTTGCCCACCCAGCGCTGCAAATCCGCGCCCAGGCGCGCCAGTTCGACACTGGCCGCCGCCGTCTCCTGACTCGCGGCCGAGGTCTGTTCCGACACGTCCTTGACCTTCAGCACGCTGCGATTGATCTCTTCGGCAACCGCCGTTTGCTCCTCGGCAGCGGCGGCAATCTGCGGGTTCATTTCCTGGATCACTGAGACCGTGCGGGTGATGTTGGCCAAGGCATCGCCCGCGCGGCGGGTCAGTTGCACGCTGTTGTCGGTCAGGCTACGGCTGTTGTCCATGCTGTCGGCGACCTGCTGTGTGCCCCGTTGCAGGCTGCCGATCAGCTCTTCTATTTCCTCGGCCGACTGCTGCGTGCGTTGCGCCAGGCTGCGTACCTCGTCGGCGACTACCGCAAAGCCTCGGCCGGCTTCACCGGCGCGGGCGGCTTCGATGGCGGCATTGAGGGCCAGTAAGTTGGTTTGCTCCGAGACCGACTTGATCACTTCCAACACGCTGCCAATCTTCTGGCTTTCCTGCCGCAACCCTTGCATGGCCTGGCTTGAGTGGGTCATCTCCTGGGCCAGGTGCTCGATGTGCGCAATCGCCTCGGCCACCACGTGGTCACCCGCGCTGGCCTGTTGATCGGCTTCGGTGGCGGCGTTCGAGGCTTGCTCGGCGTGGCGCGCGACTTCCTGGGAGGTGGCGAGCATTTCATTCATCGCCGTGGCCACCTGTTCGGTTTCCTGCCGCTGTTCGTCGATGCCGGCGCGGGATTGCTCGGTCACGCTGGATAATTGTTCGGAGGCGCTGGCGATCTGCCGCGCGCTGTCACCGATACCACCGATCAAACCGCGCAGGTTGACCGTCATTTGCCCGATGCTGCGCTGCAATTGCCCCAGTTCATCCCGGCGTGTGGTCTGGATATCGTGGCTCAAGTCACCCTCGGCCACTCGGTTCGCCACCACCAGAGCCCGGCGCAGGGGCGTGACGATCTGCCCGGCAATCAGCCAGGCGGCCAAGGCGCCCAGCAGCAGCGCGGCAGCGGTGACATTGATCAGTAAAGTGCGGGCCTGGTCGGCTTCTTTATCACGCTGCTCGGTCTGGTACTGGCTCAACAGGTCGCTTTGCTTGAGCAGCTCATCCAACCATTGTTCCAGTTGGTTCTGGGTGGTTTCGGTGGTGACTTGGGCGTCCTTGAGGCGGTTCAGTTGGGTGCGGTAGTCGCGCAGGGCGCCGGCCAGTGCAGTCGCGTCCACCGGCAGCTTGGCCACGGAGGCCTGTGCGCCGTCGAGGGCCTGGAGCGCGTCCGTGACGTTTTGTGTATAGGCCTCCAGCGAGGTGGCTGCCCAGGCTGCGCTTTGGGCACTGTCTTCGGCTTTTTCCATGGTCTGGCGCATGAGTTCTACGGTGTCCAGGGCCTTTTCGTCGTCTTGATTGGGCAAGTCACTGGACAGCTGGGCGAGGGTGTCGCTGGCTTGGGCGGCGCTTTTCTTGAGCCCCTCGCGCGCGTTTTCGCGTTGTTCGATCAGGTTGGCCAGGCCGCCCAGCGACGTCTTGAAGCTGGCGGTCAGACGCGTCGCGTCTTGCACTTGTTGCAAGCTGGCCGGATGGACCAAGCGGGTGGACATTTCCATCAGGTAGCGATCGATTTTTTCCATGTGCACGCCGACCTTGGTCAGGCTGGCCGGGTTATTCAGGGTGCGATACACAATGCGGTCAGCCCGCAGCTCTTCGCCGACCACCGCTAATTGCGAAAGAATGGTCAACGATTGCGAGCGAAACAATGAGGTGTTTAAGGCTTGCCAGCCCGTCAGGGCGATAGCCAAGCTGAGCGTCAAGACCAGGCCGAAGCCAAGGAAGAGTTTAAGGGTGACACTGGCGTTGCCGAGTGCGCGGGTCAGTGGACCAAACATGGTGAACCTCCTACGAGTAAAGGGAGCGTTTCGACAGTCCGGCTGACACGGTCAGGGGAGTTGAAACGCTACTTCTATTCGGCGGAAGGTGTGTAATCCTCGACCTGAAAAGCGTGTAGGAAATTTCACAACTTGTGAAGGCGACGGCCATGATGGCCGTCGCGAGGGGCTCAAACCTTGAAGCGGCCTACCAGGGTTTGCAGGTAAATACCCAGGCGCGCCAGTTCCGCGCTGGACGCTGCGGTCTCTTCACTGGCCGAAGAGGTCTGTTCAGACACATCACGCACATTCAGCACGCTGCGGTTGATCTCTTCGGCCACGGCGCTTTGTTGCTCGGCGGCGGTGGCAATCTGCGAGTTCATCGCCTGAATAGTCGAGACCGTGCGCGTGATGTTGCCCAGTGCGTTGCCGGCGCGGCGGGTCAGCTCGACGCTGCTGTCGGTGAGGCCACGGCTGTTGTCCATGATGGTCGCCACCTGCTGGGTGCCGCTTTGCAGGCCGACGATCAGCTCTTCGATCTCTTCGGTGGACTTCTGGGTGCGTTGGGCCAGGCTGCGCACCTCGTCGGCCACTACGGCAAAGCCACGTCCGGCTTCACCGGCCCGCGCCGCTTCAATCGCGGCGTTGAGTGCCAGCAGGTTGGTTTGCTGGGCCACCGACTTGATCACATCGAGCACGCTGCCGATCTTGTCGCTTTCGCGTTTCAGGTGGCCCATGGCCTCGGTAGAGTTGCCGACCTCGGTGGCCAGGCGCTCGATCTGGGCGATGGCCTCGCTGACCACCTTGTCACCTTCACGGGCCTGCTGGTCAGCCGCCACGGCCGCCTCAGAGGCTTCCTCGGCGTTGCGTGCCACTTCCTGCACGGTCGCAGCCATTTCGTTCATGGCGGTGGCCACTTGGTCGGTCTCGACCTTCTGGCTGTTGACCCCGGCGCTGGTTTGCTCAGTCACGGCGGACAGTTGCTCGGCGGCGCTGGCGATCTGGGTGACGCCGTCGCTGATACCGCCGATCAACTCACGCAGGCCGACGGTCATGCTTTGCATGGAGCGCTGCAATTGGCCCAGCTCGTCCTGGCGTGCGGAGTTGAGGTTGTGGCTCAGGTCGCCGGAGGCCACGCGCTCAGCGACTTTGAGGGTCTGGTTCAGCGGAATGACGATTTGGCGCGTAATGGCCCAAGCGGCGACGATGCCGAAGATCAACGCCAGCACGGTGGCCAGCAGCAGCAACTGTTTGGCGTGTGCCGCATCGGCATCGCGCACTGCGGTTTGCGAGGTGGTGAGTTTTTCGCTGTGGCCCAGCAGGATATCGCCTTGCCCAGTCATGATTTTCAGCGCAGCAGCGCTGGCGACCTGGGAGTCGCGGTACTGGCTGACAGCCGCGCGGTAGGCTTGCAACGACACGCCGGCCTCTTGCAGGTTGGCCTGGTACTGGGCCGGCAGTTGACCTTGGAGTTCGGTGATTTTCTTCAGGGCGTTGTCGATGGCATCCAGGGCCGGCTGTTCGGCTTCGGTCTTGCCGCTGTAGGTGTAACCGCGCACTTGGAAGCGCGATTGCTGGATCAGTTTGCTTAGGTCGACCACGCTGTTGAACAGGGTGACGCTGTCACCCTGCAGCAGGTTTTTTTCGACTTCGTTGATCTTGGCCACCGCGTTATCGGCGGTGTCGCCGAGCTTGCTGCGCGCGCCTTCACGCTTGAGACCAGCCTGGACCATGGCGGTGAAGGCCTTTTTGTATTGGTTCAGGGCATCCTGTTGTTGCTCGACCAGGGCCTTGTCGTCGGGTTGCTCGATCAGGGTTAGCGCGGTGTTCAACCCGTTGTCCAGCTGGGTGAGCAGGCCGTTGACCGCATCGGTGCCTTGTTCGCCGCGACGCATTTCAAAGTCCAGGCGCGCCAGGCGCAGGTCTTTGGTCAGCCCGTTGAGGCTGGAGATAAAGCCTAGCTTGTCACCCCGACTGATCACATCGCCCAGGCCAGTCCAGCCGGTGAAGGTGATCAACAACGTCAGGACCAACACCAAGCCAAAGCCAATGCTTAACTTGCGGTTGACGCTCACATTCCCCAGTTTTTCGGCTAACCAACGATACATACTGCGAACTCCCCTTGAACAAGGCTTGGACTTATTCAGAGGCTATCGGCGGCGTAGGATTATTCTGTAGGCGCGATGATCGTTCCCGCGCGGGAATGCATCCCGTGACGCTCTGCGTCACAAGAGCGGACGCAGAGCGTCCATGAGGGCGTTCCCACGCGGAGCGTGGGAACGATCGGGATAGAGTCAGAACAGGCGGGCGAGTAGGGCGGTTACGGCGGTTTCTACACGCAGGATGCGCGCGCCCAGTTGTACCGGCTGCAAGCCAGCCTTGGTCAGCAGGTCCACTTCGTAGGGTATCCAGCCACCTTCCGGGCCGATGGCCAGGGTTACAGGCTCATCCAGCCCACGCGGGCAGGCCGGGTAATCGCCAGGATGGCCGATCAGGCCGAGGGTGCCTTCGGTCATGGCCGGCAGGCGATCTTCGACGAACGGCTTGAAGCGTTTTTCGATGATGATCTCGGGCAGCACCGTATCGCGCGCCTGCTCCAGGCCGAGGATAAGCTGCTCGCGAATCGCCTCAGGCTCCAGGAATGGGGTTTGCCAGAAGCTCTTCTCCACGCGGTAGCTGTTGACCAGCACCACCTTGGGCACGCCCATGGCCGCCACGGTTTGCAGCACCCGACGCAGCATCTTCGGGCGCGGCAGGGCCAGCAGCAAGGTCAATGGCAGTTTGGCCGGCGGCGGCAGGTCGAAGCTCACTTGCAGTTCGGCTTCACTGGCCTGCAGGCGCAGCAGTTGCGCACTGCCCATCAACCCGCCAATGCGCCCCACCCGCAGGTTGTCGCCCACCACGGCGCGGTGGACTTCCTGCATATGCACCAGGCGCCGATCACGCAGGATCACCCGGTCGGCCGCGATAAAGTCGGCCTCTTCAAGCAACAGCAGGTTCACGGCTGAGTCGCTGGCGGCTGGTCGTCGTCGGCGGGTTGGTCATCCGGGTGCTCGCCACGCTTGGTGATCAAGCTGCTGAACAGGATGCCGACCTCGAACAGCATCCACATCGGCACGGCCAACAGGGTCTGCGAAAAGATGTCCGGCGGGGTCAGGATCATGCCGACCACGAAGCAGCCGATGATCACGTATGGGCGGACTTTCTTCAGGTATTTGACGTCGACCACGCCGATCCACACCAACAGCACCACGGCCACCGGGATTTCAAAGGCCACGCCAAAGGCGAAGAACAGCGTCATCACGAAGTCGAGGTAGCTGGTGATGTCGGTCATCATTTCCACGCCGGCCGGCGTGGCCGCAGCGAAGAACTTGAAGATCAGTGGGAACACCAGGAAATAGGCGAAGGCCATGCCGGTGTAGAACAGCAGGATGCTCGACACCAACAACGGCACCGCGATGCGCTTCTCATGCTTGTACAGGCCCGGCGCGATAAAGCCCCAGATCTGGTGCAGGATCACCGGGATTGCCAGGAACAGCGAGACCATCATGGTCAGCTTCAGTGGCGTGAGGAACGGCGACGACACGTCGGTGGCGATCATCGTCGCACCGGCCGGCAGGTACTGGCGCAGCGGCGTCGAAACGAAGGTGTAGATCTGCTGGGTGAAGGCGAACAGCCCGGCAAAGATAATGAAGATGGCCGCTACGCAACGCAGCAGGCGGGTACGCAACTCGGTGAGGTGCGAGACCAGTGGCATGTGCTGGTCGTTTTCCGGTTTATCAGCGCTCATGGGGCTCGCGGCGGCAATGTAGGGTCATGGGGAGCGGGCGACGCAACGGGCGTCGGCGCTGGCTCGGTCGGGGTGGGCGCAGTCGGCGTCGCTTGCGCAGCGGGTGCGATGCTGTGCTCGGCCACGGGCTCTGCCGGCTTGCTCGGTTCATTCACCGGCGACAGGATTTTGCGTGCTTCCTGCTCCAACGACAGAATATGTTCGTTGTGCAGTTGCCGACGGATCTCGTCGGCGCCGATTTCCCGTTCAACTTCCTGTTTGATGGCGTTGAAACTGCGTTTCAGGCGCCCGATCCATAGGCCGGCCGTGCGCGCGGCACCGGGCAGGCGTTCCGGCCCCAATACCAGCAGGGCCACGAGGCCGACGAGGAGCAGTTCAGAGAAGCTGATACCAAACATTAGTCAGTGCTCACGAGTCTTTGCGGGTCGGCTCTTCGACTTTTTCAGCCTGTACGTCGAAGGTACGACGCTCAGTGATCGGCTGGGTCGCCTGTGGGTGTACAGGCTGGGCCGGCGGCACTGGGTTTACGACCGGGTCCGCAGGCTTTTCGTCGTCGTTCATGGCTTTACGAAAGCCCTTGATCGACTCGCCCACGTCGGTGCCCAAGTTCTTGAGTTTCTTGGTGCCGAACACCAGTACCACCACCACCAGAATGACGATCCAGTGTTTCCAGTCAAAAATGCCCATGCTGCAATTCCTCTGTAGAAGTTATTCAGGCGGACGGGCGCGAGGCCTTTTCGGCGTGCCCGGACAAGCCATGGCGACGGTCCAGTTCATCAAGTACAGCCTGTGGATGCAGCCCCAGCTGGGCAAGCATGATCATGCTATGAAACCACAGGTCGGCGGTTTCGTAGATCACGTCGCTGCAATCCCCGCTGATTTGTGCGTCTTTGGCGGCAATGATGGTCTCGATGGATTCTTCGCCAAGCTTTTCCAGGATCTTGTTCAAGCCCTTTTCATACAGGCTGGCGACATACGAGCCCTCGGCGGTTGCGGCTTTGCGATCTTCGAGCACCTGGGCCAGGCGGTTCAGGGTGTCAGTCATGTTCAGTGTCCTGCCGAATAGATGGCGTGCGGGTCTTTGAGCACCGGTTCGACCACCTTCCACTCGCCGTTCTCGAACACGCGATAGAAGCAGCTGTGACGGCCAGTGTGGCAGGCGATGTCGCCGATCTGCTCGACCATCAGGATCACCACGTCGGCGTCGCAGTCGATGCGCATCTCGTGCAGGGTTTGCACGTGCCCGGACTCTTCGCCCTTGCGCCACAGTTTGCCACGCGAACGTGACCAGTAAATGGCACGCTGCTCAGTGGCGGTCAGGCTCAGGGCCTCGCGGTTCATCCAGGCCATCATCAGCACGCGCCCGGTCTTGTAGTCCTGGGCAATGGCCGGCACCAGGCCGTCACTGTCCCACTTGATCTCGTCCAGCCAGTCTTTCATGTTCCGCTCCGGCAATTTGCGACAGTGTATAACCGGATCGGCTATCGACGCACGATCAGATAAACACCCACGGCGACCATGATGCCGGCCGGCCAATGGCCCAGTTGGTTCAGCGGCCCACCGATGGCGAGCATCACACCACCCACCAGGTGCGCGGCGCCCAGCAGGCGCAGGAACCAGTCGTCCTTGCGTTTCTGCCAAGGCGGTGCGGGGTCTTTGGCGTGCGGCTGGGACATGCGCTCCAGCAGGTCGCGGGTCATATTGGCCAGGTGCGGCAACTGTTCGACCTGGCTTTGCAGGTTGCCTAGCAAGGTTTTCGGGCTGACGCGTTCGCGCATCCAGCGTTCCAGGAACGGCTGCGCGGTGTTCCACAGGTCGAGGTCCGGGTACAACTGGCGGCCCAGGCCTTCGATGTTCAGCAGGGTTTTTTGCAGCAGTACCAGCTGCGGCTGCACTTCCATATTGAAGCGCCGCGCGGTCTGGAACAGGCGCATCAGCACCTGGCCGAAGGAAATATCTTTTAACGGTTTTTCGAAAATCGGCTCGCACACGGTGCGGATCGCCGCTTCGAATTCGTTGAGCTTGGTTTCCGCCGGCACCCAACCCGAATCGATGTGCAACTGCGCCACGCGGCGATAGTCACGCTTGAAGAAGGCGAACAGGTTGCGTGCCAGGTAGTCCTGGTCTTCCGGGGTCAGGCTGCCGACGATGCCGCAGTCGATTGCGATGTACTGCGGGCTCCACGGGTTCACGGTGCTGACGAAGATGTTGCCCGGGTGCATGTCGGCGTGGAAGAAGCTGTCGCGGAACACCTGGGTGAAGAAGATCTCCACACCGCGCTCGGCGAGCATTTTCATGTCGGTGCGCTGGTCGGCCAGGGTCGCGAGGTCGGTGACCTGCACGCCGTAGATGCGCTCCATCACCAGCACTTTTGGGCGGCACCAGTCCCAATACACTTGCGGCACGTACAGCAGCGAAGAACCTTCGAAGTTGCGCTTGAGCTGGCTGGCGTTGGCGGCTTCGCGCAGCAGGTCGAGTTCGTCGTAGATGGTCTTTTCGTAGTCGGCGACCACATCCACCGGGTGCAGCAGGCGCGCGTCGGCGGAGAAACGCTCGGCGGCACGGGCGAGGATGAAAAGCCACGCCAGGTCCTGGCCGATAATCTGCTTGAGGCCGGGGCGAATCACCTTCACCACCACTTCTTCGCCGGTCTTGAGCTGCGCCGCGTGCACTTGCGCCACCGAGGCCGAGGCCAGCGGGTCGACGTCGAAACGGCTGAACACCTCGCTGATCTTCTTGCCCAGCTGCTCTTCGATCAGCTTCATCGACTGCTGGGAGTCAAACGGCGGTACGCGGTCCTGCAGCAGCATCAACTCGTCGGCGATGTCTTCGGGCAACAGGTCGCGACGCGTGGAGAGGATCTGCCCGAACTTGATAAAGATCGGCCCCAAATCCTGCAACGCCAGGCGCAGGCGCGCGCCACGGCTCAGTTCCAGCTGTTTGCGCGGGAACCAGCGCCACGGCAGCACGTAGCGTACCGCCAGCAGGAACCACGGCAAGGGCAGGGCGAACAGCAGGTCATCGAGGCGGTAGCGAATTACGACGCGCTGGATACGAAACAAACGGCGGACGGCGAGCAGCTTCATGCGTTATCGCTTGGATCAAGGGAACGGCTCAGGCGCTCGAAGCGCGCCTCGAGGCGTTCCAGGTCGATTTTGGCCTTGTCGAGTTCGCGAAAGCGCGCTTGCGCTTCGCGTTCTCCGACCAGGGTGCGCGATTCTTCGCTCAGGTATTCGGCAAGGTTCTGGTTGAGGCTGGCGAAGCCTTGCTGGTACCAGCGCGAACGGCTGCGCAGGTGCCCGCTGATCAACTGGGTGGCCACGGGGCCGATCCAGCGTGACAGCTCGTATTCCCAGTCCAGCTCCAGGTCTTGCAGCACGGCGGCCAGGTCCATCAGCACCGCGCTGTCGCCTTCCAATTCCACTTCAGGGCCGTGGAGGATGGCGGTCTTGTTGCGGCTCAGGGCCAAGTGCAACAGGCTCGACGCCGGTGCACGCAGCGTGCAGTCGGCTTCGGCGGCCCATTGGGTCGCGAGCAGCAGGCCTTCATCGCTGGGCAGGATAAACAGCTGCAGGGCCGGGCTCGTGCAGTCGACGGCAATGACTTTGCCGTTCAAGTGCGCGAGCCGCGCCAGGGCGGTGCTGTCCAGGCGCAGTACACGGTTGACGCCGTGTTCAACGCTGGCGAGAAGGCCTTTGAGCAGCATCAGGGCTTGATGCCGCGGTGCAGGGCGACTACCCCTGCGGTCATGTTGTGGTAGGTCACGCGGTCGAAACCGGCCTCCACCATCATCGACTTCAGGGTTTCCTGGTCCGGGTGCATGCGGATCGATTCGGCCAGGTAGCGGTAGCTCTCGGCGTCATTGGTGATCAGCTTGCCCATCAGCGGCATGAAGGCGAACGAGTAGGTGTCGTAGACCTTGGACATCAGCGCGTTGGTCGGCTTGGAGAACTCCAGCACCAACAGGCGGCCACCCGGCTTGAGCACGCGCAGCATCGAGCGGATCGCGTCTTCTTTATGGGTGACGTTGCGCAGGCCGAAAGCGATGGTCACGCAGTCGAAATGGTTATCCGGGAACGGCAGCTTTTCCGCATCGGCCTGAACGAATTCGATATTGCCGGCCACGCCTTTATCAAGCAGGCGATCACGGCCGACCTTGAGCATCGAACCGTTGATGTCCGCCAGCACCACCTGGCCGGTAGGGCCGACGAGCTTGGAGAACTTGGCGGCCAGGTCGCCCGTGCCGCCGGCGATGTCCAGCACGCGGTTGCCGGTGCGTACGCCCGACAGTTCGATGGTGAAGCGCTTCCACAGGCGGTGCATGCCGCCCGACAGCACGTCGTTCATCAGGTCGTACTTGGCGGCGACGGAGTGGAACACCTCAGCGACTTTTTCCGCTTTCTGGCTTTCCGGAACGTTCTTGAAGCCGAAGTGAGTGGTGGGTTCGGCATCGCTGCCTTTGCGCTGATCAGTCATATCGCTGTCACCAAAAGAGAATGCGGGACATGATAATCCCCAAGGCTTGCTTTGTCTTGGCAAGGCTGAAGGTAAGATAGGGGGTCACCGAGACCTTTTGCCGCATGGCAGGTGTTCTGAGTCGTTATAAAGAGGAGTCATTGCAATGGCCCGTATTACCGTTGAGCGTGCACATTCCCTGGGTAAAGACGGCGCGCGCGCGAAGGCCGAGAAGTTGGCGCAGAAACTCAAGGAGCAATATGGCCTGGAGCCATCCTGGTCCGGCGACACCCTGAACCTCAAACGTTCGGGGGTTAAAGGCACAGTATTAGTGGCGGATGATTCGCTGCGTATCGATGTGGAGCTGGGCCTGTTGATGTCGGCCATGAGTGGCACTATCAAGTCCGAAATCGAGAAAGCCCTGGATAAGGCGCTGGCCTGATCGAGGTGTTCTTAGGGTGCCGATTCTAATTTTTCGCCCTACTTTGTGCCCAAGCCCTCAACTCCTGTGGGCCGTTCCTCGACCCTAATTTGCGTGAGGTGCACCATGGCCAAAGTTATTTTGCAGAAAAAAATCGACGCACAGACCACTACCCTGAGTGACGTAAAAAGCTATGCCCGCAAGATCTGGCTGGCCGGTCTTGGTGCCTATGCCAAGGTTGGAAGCGAGGGCGGGGAGTACTTCAAAGAGCTGGTTAAGACTGGTCAACATGTTGAAAGTAAAGGCAAAAAAGTTGTGGTTGAACAACTTGATGCTGCCAACAGTCAGATTGACCAAGTAAAGAGTAACGTCTCAAGCGTCAAAGGTTTGGTTGAAGTTCAACTCGATAAAGTTGAGAAAGCTTTTGACACGCGTGTTGCAAGTGCCTTGAATCGGATCGGCATTGCGTCTAAACATGACGTTGAGACACTCTCTGCTAAGCTCGAAGAGCTGACGACATTGCTAGAACGTGTCGCGCGTAAACACTAAGGAGACATCGGGATGGCTGTTAAAAAGACTACTCAGAAAGAAGGCAGCTCGTGGATCGGGGAAGTTGAAAAATATTCCCGTAAGATCTGGCTTGCTGGTTTAGGCGTGTACTCGAAGGTTAGCAGTGACGGCGGTAAGTACTTCGAGACTTTGGTCAAGGACGGCGAGAAAGCCGAGAAGTTGACCAAGACCACAGTGGGTAAAAAAGTCGAGGCGGCCAAGGCGAGTGCAGGTTCTGCCAAGTCGAGCATTTCTGATACATGGGGCAAGTTGGAAGAGACTTTCGACAAGCGTCTTAACAGTGCCATTTCGCGACTGGGCGTGCCCAGCAAAGCGGAACTGAAGACGCTGCACAGCAAGGTCGATACGCTGACCAAGCAAATCGAAAAACTCACGGGCGCCAAAGTGGCCCCGGCTAAAACTGCCGCGGCTAAACCGGCTGCTAAGCCTGCCGCCAAACCGGCTGCAAAATCTGCGGCCAAGCCTCTGGTTAAAGCGGCTGCCAAGCCGGCTGCTAAACCTGTGGCCAAGGCCCCAGCTAAAGCAGCGGCAAAACCGGCTGCCAAACCTGCCGCTAAAACCGCTGCTGCAAAACCTGCCGCCAAGCCTGCTGCTAAACCAGTAGCCGCTAAAGCAGCTGCCAAGCCAGCGGCTAAACCTGCTGCCAAGGCCGTTGCGAAACCAGCTGCTAAAACTGCCGCAGCCAAACCTGCTGCCAAGCCGGCCGCTGCGAAATCTGCAGCCAAGCCAGCCGCCGCTAAACCAGCCGTCAAGCCTGCTGCAGCAAAACCTGTGGCTGCCAAGCCAGCGGCAAAACCAGCCGCCGCGAAGAAACCCGCTGTAGCGAAAAAGCCAGCAGCGCCAAAGCCTGCCGTTGCGGCCAAGCCTGCAACCCCAGCGCCAACCGCTTCGACAGCCAACTCGGTGTCCGCACCGACCCACGCTGCTACTGCCCCGACTGCATCGCCGGTAACCCCGACGCCATCCAGTCAGTCCTGATTTTTTCAGGGTACAAAAAACGCCCGGCCTGCGAAGGTCGGGCGTTTTTTATTGGCGATCTTATGACCACCGCCGCTCCCACATTATTAATCCATGTCATCCAGATATTTCAGGGCGAACCGCTCGGTCGCCTGCCGTGCCGGCAACAACAAGTGCGGCGCCACCAGCATCATGATCTGGTACACCACCACGCGCACTTCCCCTTCACGGTCGAGAATCCGCTGGTAATCCAGGGAAAACAGCAAGGTCATGGTGATCTGTTCCACCAGTTGCCCCAGCGCCTGGGTATCACTGACCAACTGCCCCGCCGCCTTGAGTCGCGCCAGTAATGAAGCCAGTGTTCGCTTCAGTGCCGTAAGCAAATTGCGAATGCCCTTGGCCAGCTTCGGCAGGCGCCCCGCCAGGTTCGACAAATCCTGAAACAGAAACCGGTAATGGGCCATGCGCTCGACGATCAAGTGCAGGAACAGCCAGTAATCTTCGGCTCTGAGTTGTGCATCCGCCGGCGGGTCGAGCAGCGGTGCCAGTTCATTTTGAAAGCGCTCGAACAGCCCGAGTACCAACGGCTCCTTGCCATGGAAGTGGTAGTAGAGGTTGCCGGGGCTGATCCCCATTTCATTGGCCACCTCCATGGTCGACACGTTCGGCTCGCCCTTGTGGTTGAACAACTGCAGGGCACATTCAAGGATACGGTCGCGAGTCTTCATCCAATCTTCTTAATGGGGTCGTTGAGCTCAGCGCACGCGCACGTAGGTGCCCGGCGCCGCTTCCATGGGTGGGTAATTCTGGTTGCCCAGGGCAGTCAATGTTTCGCGTTGTGCGCCGGAGCGCTGTTGAATCCACTCCAGCCACTGCGGCCACCAGCTGCCTTCGACATGGTTGGCGTCGTAGTACCAGGCGCGCGGGTCGCTGCTTAGCTTGGGGTTTTCGACGTAATTGGCCTTGGGGTTGCCTGGCGGGTTAAGGATGCTCTGCACATGCCCGCTGTTGGACAGCACGAAGCGCCGCTCACCGCCGAGCAATTGCGTGGAGCGGTACACCGCATCCCACGGCGTGATGTGGTCGTTGATCCCGGCCACGCTGAAGCTGTCCACCGTGACCTTCTGCAAATCGATAGGCGTGCCGCACACCTCAAGGCCACCAGGATGGCTCAGCGGGTTGTGCTTGAAGAAGTCCAGCAAGTCGCCATGCAGCGCGGCGGGCAGGCGCGTGTTGTCGTTGTTCCAGTACAGGATGTCGAACGCCGGTGGCTCCTTGCCCAACAGGTAATTGTTGATCCAGTAGTTCCAGATCAGGTCGTTGGGGCGCATCCAGGCAAACACCTTGGCCATGTCGCGACCGTCGAGCACGCCTTGCTGGTAGGAGCGGCGCTTGGCGGCTTCGAGGGTTTGTTCATCGGCGAACAGGGTGGCGGGGCTGTCGATCTGGCTGTCCAGCAAGCTCACCAGATAGCTGGCGCTGGAGATGCGTCGCAGCTGGCGCTTGGCTTGCAGATGGCCTTGCAGTGCGGCGATGGTCAGGCCACCGGCGCAGGCGCCCATCAGGTTGACCTCGCGGGCACCGGTGATCGCCCGGCACACGTTGAGCGCTTCCTCCAGCGCCGCCACATAGGTGGACAGGCCCCATTCGCGGTGGCGCACATCCGGGTTGCGCCAACTGACCATAAAGGTCTGCAGGCCGTTTTTCAGCGCGTACTGCACAAAGCTATTGGCCGGGCTGAGGTCGAAGATGTAGTACTTGTTGATTTGCGGCGGCACGATCAACAGCGGCTTGGCGTACTGTTTTTCGCTCATGGGCTTGTACTGGATCAGCTCCAGCAGCTCGTTGCGAAACACCACCGAGCCGGGCGTGGTCGCCACGGTCTTGCCGACTTCAAACGCATGCTTGCTGACCTGACGGGGCAGGCCGTTGTTGTGCAGTAAATCATCAAACAGGTTGCTCACACCGCGCACCACGCTGTTGCCGCCGGAGTTGAGCAGCTCCTTGATGGCCAGCGGGTTGAGCAGCGTGTTGGAAGGCGACACCGCATCATTGAGCAGCGAGAACGCGAAGTGCGCGCGGGCGCGGTCATCCGCGTTCAGGGCACTGTCGTCGATCCAGTGGCGGGTCTGTTTCTGCCAGCTCAAGTAGGCTTGCAGGCTGCGACGGTACAGCGGGTTGAGTTTCCAGGTGGGGTCGATGAAGCGCGCGTCGTTGGGGTTGGGTTCATGCATCGTTTCGCCCAGCAACACGCGACCCAACTGACCGCCCAGCGCCAGGGCGTGACGCGCGGTGTGCACCGGGTTGCGCAAGCCGTGGGCGGCGACGCTGCGCAGGGTTGCGAGTAAATCCCGACCGCGCAGGCCGGTGATCGCATTTTGCGCATTGATGAACACAGCAGGGGTGGGCGCCGGGTTCGTCACGGGTCTTTCTCGCATGAGCCAACACTCCTTCGTCAGGGCAACAACAGGCACGCCAATTGAGAACCATAGTCGGTTCTGGGCAAGTTGCGCGGCGGTGTAGTCCTTACACCGCCGGTCGCGGATGAATCACCGCCCGCAGGCGCTCCTCTTCGAGAAACTTCATGATGATCGGCGCCACGGCTTCAGCCCGGGTGATCAGGAACAGGTGGCCATCATCGATGATGTGCAGCTGCGCATTCGGAATGCGCCAGGCCAGCATGCGCATATTGATCAACGGGATCAGCGGGTCGTCGTCACCCGCCAGCACCAGGGTCGGTTGGCGGATCTTGTGCAGCCAATGGATGCTGGTCCAGCCAAACCCCGCAAACAGCTGCCAGTAGTAACCGAGCTTGCCGGCCGAGCGCACTTTGCTCGCGTGCTCGGCAGCCAGTTTTGAATCGCGGCGGAACGAGCCGCCATAAATCATTGGCGCGATGCGCACCACGTGGGACGGTTGGATATAGCGCCTTGGGCTTGCCATCAGCCACAGCACCTTAGGCTTGCCCGGCACCATAAAGGCACCGGCTGCGGTGGCGGCCAGGATCAGCTTTTTGCAGCGCTCCGGGTAGTCATAAGCGAACTGTTGCGCCAGCGCGCCGCCCCAGGACACACCCACCGCATTCACCTGGCCATAGTCGAGGTAATCGAGCATGCGCGCGGTGAGTTTGGCCAGGCCGGGAAAGCGATAAGGCCGATTGGGCGTCGACGAACCGCCCACGCCCGGTACATCAAAGGCGATCACTTCGAGGTCCGGGTCCAGCGCCTGGACGAACGGAAACACCAGCTCAAGGTTGGCGCCGATGCCGTTGAAAATCAGCAGCGGCGTCAAGTGAGGCTTGCCCGGGCGTACCGCCGTACGGATGGTCTGGCCATCCAGGTCGATGGTACGGAAGATGAACGGTTGCGGCATGCTCAAGCCCTGTGGAGTGGTGCTATTTATCGGTAGGAACTCGGTCTATGTGGGCGCTGGCTTGCCTGCGATGGCATTCTGTCACTTACCGGCATACCGCTATCGCAGGCAAGCCAGCTCCCACATTGATCTCATTTCAACTACACAATTTGCTTATCGTTCATGCACATAAGTACCCGGCGCCGCCTCAGCTGCGGCATAGGTTTTGTTACCCAAGCTTGTAGGTGCTTTCTTCAATTTACCCGACCGCTCCGCCTGCCAGGCCTGCCAATGCAGCCACCAGGAGTCAGTATGTTTGGTGGCATTCTCCTGCCAATCCAGCGCCTTGCCCGCCAGGCCATCGCTGGTCTGGTAACGCGCCTTGGGGTTGCCCGGCGGGTTGAGGATGCTCTGGATATGCCCACTGCTGGACAACACAAATTCCACTTTGCCGCCAAACAACTGCGCCGACTTGTAGCAAGACTGCCACGGCGTGATGTGGTCGTTGGTGCCGGCCAGGGCGTAGATATCGGCGGTGACCTGCTTGAGGTCGATCGGCGTGCCGCACACTTCCAGGGCGTTGGCGCGTATCAGTGGGTTGTTCTTGAACAGTTCGATCAAGTCGCCATGGAACGCTGCTGGCAGGCGCGTGGTGTCGTTGTTCCAGAACAGGATGTCGAACACCGGCGGCTCGTTGCCCAGCAGGTAGTTGTTGACCCAGTAGTTCCAGATCAGGTCGTTGGGGCGCATCCAGGCAAACACCTTGGCCATGTCGCGGCCTTCCAGCACGCCAGCCTGGTAGGAATGGCGCTTGGCTGCCTCCAGGGTCTGCTCGTCGACAAACAGCGCTACCTGGGTGTCCAGGGTGGTGTCCAGCACGCTCACCAGCAGGGTCAGGGCGTTGACCTTCTTCTCCCCCAGCGCCGCGTAGTGGCCCAGCAGCGCGGTGCAGGTGATACCGCCGGAGCAGGCGCCGAGCATGTTGATGTCTTTGCTGCCGGTAATCGCCGTGACCACATCGACCGCTTCCTTGAGCGCCTCGATATAGGTCGACAGGCCCCACTCGCGCTGGGCCTTGGTCGGGTTGCGCCAGCTGACGATAAACGTCTGCAAACCATTGCGCAGGCAGAAGCGCGCCAGGCTCTTCTCCGGGCTCAGGTCGAATACATAGAATTTGTTGATCTGCGGCGGCACCACCAGCAATGGGCGCTCGTGCACCTGCTCGGTGATCGGCTTGTATTGGATCAGCTCCAGTACGTCGTTGCGAAAGACCACGGCGCCTTCGGTGGTGCCCAGGCTCTTGCCCACTTCAAAGGCGCCCATGTTGACCTGGCTCGGCATGCCGCCGTTGTGCACCATGTCCTTGGCCAGGTGGGACAAGCCATCGAGCAGGCTTTTGCCGCCGGTTTCAAAGAAGCGCTTGACCGCCGCCGGGTTGGCCGCGCTGTTGGTGGGGGCCATGGCTTCGGTCATCAGGTTGATCACAAAGTGGCCGCGGCTGATGTCCTGTTCCGACAGGTTACTGTCGCCAATCCAGTCGTGCAGTTCCTTGCGCCACGCCAAGTAAGTTTGCAGGTAACGTTTGTAGAGCGGGTTCTGGCTCCAGGCGGGGTCGTTGAAGCGACGGTCATCGCCTTCGGGCACCAGCGCGGATTTGCCAAACATCACGTTCTTCAATTCGACGCCAAAGTGGGCCACGTGCTTGACGCTGTGTAACGGTTGCTTGATGGCTTGGGTCAGCACCATCTTCGCCGAGGCTAATAAATCCTTTTTTCGTAACGCGATGATCGGGTTCAGCCCCAGGGTGTTTTCTGAGGCCTGGCGTTTCAAGTCATCGTTATTCTTGTTACTCATCTACGACGCTCCATTGTCCGAAAGACGAGTACCGGCGATTGCTGCGCACCCAATTTCGATACACGACACCAGCCTGGTACTGCGACTCGGGTGACCGTAAATACCGCATCGTCAAATGCAGGGAACTTGCCAGTTCTATTGGTTACCCGAGTTTAATTTTTTTCGCAAGCGGGCCAATCGTTGGCCGCGCGACAGGGCATTCAAGCAGATGAAACTAGAAAATGCCCTCTAAAGAGCAAGACGCCTGAGTTAGAGCATTAGCCGCACGACCGACTCACTCGGGTCGCGGGTTTTTCCGGCCGCTTTAAGTTCAGCAAGATAGTCGGCCCACAGTGCTTCCTGGCGCATAGCCAACTGGTAGAGGTAGTCCCAGGTGAACAGTCCGCTGTCATGCCCGTCGTCAAAGGTCAATTTCAGTGCGTACTGACCGGCCGGTTCTATCTTGGTCAGTCGGACATTGAGTTTGCCGAACTGCAGGATGGGTTTGCCGTGGCCCTGGACTTCGGCGGAAGGCGAGTGCACCCGCAGCAGTTCGGCGGGCAACTGGTAGACCTCATCGGGCCCGTACGTGAGGCCGAGGGTGTTGGAGGTTTTATGCAGGTTTACAGCGGTAGGGAATTGGGTCATTTGGGGGTTCGCTCAGAGATGATCCTCCTGAAGGAACCGGCTTAATGCGGGAGCAGGCTTGTGTGGGAGCCGGGCTTGCCCGCGATGCAGGCACCTCGGTGTTTCAGGAACACTGAGGTGATGCTATCGCAGGCAAGCCAGCTCCCACACAAGCCTGGCTCCTACACAAACCATTTCCTGTGAGGCTTACAGGATATAACGAGACAGGTCTTCGTTCTGCGCCAATTCGCCCAGGTGGCTATTCACGTAGTCAGCATCGATCTTGATCGCTTCGCCATTCTGCGAACCCGCCATGTCGCCCGCACTGAAGGAAACTTCCTCCAGCAGACGCTCAAGCAAGGTATGCAGACGACGCGCACCGATGTTCTCGGTCTTCTCGTTAACCTGCCAGGCAATCTCCGCCAAACGCTTGATCCCGTCCGGCAGGAACTCGATGCCCAAGCCTTCAGTTTTCAGCAGCTCGCGGTACTGCTCGGTGAGCGAGGCGTGCGGCTCGCTGAGGATGCGCTCGAAGTCGCCCGGGGTCAGCGCCTTGAGTTCCACGCGAATCGGCAGACGGCCTTGCAGCTCCGGCACCAGGTCGCTTGGCTTGCTCAGGTGGAATGCACCGGAGGCGATAAACAGGATGTGGTCGGTCTTGACCATGCCCAGCTTGGTGTTCACGGTGCAGCCTTCGATCAGCGGCAGCAGGTCGCGCTGGACGCCTTCGCGGGACACATCAACGCCGCCGGAGTTGCCACGCTTGGCCACTTTGTCGATCTCATCGATAAACACGATGCCATGTTGCTCGACGGCTTCCAGGGCTTTGGCCTTGAGTTCTTCTTCATTCACCAGGCGCCCGGCTTCTTCGTCGCGCACCAGCTTCAGCGCTTCCTTGACCTTGAGCTTGCGGCTTTTCTTCTTGCCCTTGCCCATGTTGGCGAACAGGTTCTGCAGCTGGCTGGTCATTTCTTCCATGCCAGGCGGTGCGGAGATATCGACGCCGGAGACTTCGGCGACTTCGATCTCGATTTCCTTGTCGTCCAGTTGGCCTTCACGCAGGCGCTTGCGGAACAGCTGGCGGGTATTGGAATCGGATGAAGGTGCGGCGTCTTCGTTGAAACCCATGCGTGCCGGCGGCAGCAAGGCGTCGAGGATGCGTTCTTCGGCGGCGTCTTCAGCGCGGTGGCTAACCTTGGTCATTTCCTGTTCGCGCAGCAGCTTCAGGGCGGCGTCGGCCAGGTCACGAATGATCGACTCGACGTCGCGGCCCACATAGCCCACTTCGGTGAACTTGGTGGCTTCGACCTTGATGAACGGGGCATTGGCCAGCTTGGCCAGGCGCCGGGCGATTTCGGTTTTACCGACGCCGGTCGGGCCGATCATCAGGATGTTCTTCGGCGTTACTTCAACGCGCAATTCTTCGGGCAGTTGCATCCGGCGCCAGCGGTTACGCAGCGCAATGGCAACGGCGCGCTTGGCATCGTCCTGGCCGATGATATGGCGATTAAGTTCATGGACGATTTCGCGGGGAGTCATGGACATAGTGTTTGCGGCCTCAAGCGGGAATAAGCCTAGGGCTTACTCGGCGAGGTCCTGCTCCTCAATGGTGAAGTTGTGGTTGGTGAACACGCAGATGTCGCCGGCAATGCCCAAGGCAGTCTCGACGATTTCACGGGCCGACAGGTCGGTTTTCTTCAGCAGTGCGCTGGCTGCCGCCTGGGCGTAGCCACCGCCGGAACCCATGGCGATCAGGCCATGTTCAGGCTCAACCACGTCGCCGTTACCGGTGATGATCAAGGAAGCGTCTTTGTTGGCAACGGCCAGCATGGCTTCCAGGCGGCTGAGGGTACGGTCGGTGCGCCATTCTTTGGCGAGTTCGACCGCGGCGCGCACGAGGTGGCCCTGGTGTTTTTCCAACTGGCCCTCGAAACGCTCGAAGAGGGTGAAGGCGTCGGCGGTAGCGCCGGCAAAGCCCGCGAGAACCTGGCCGTGGTACAGGCGGCGCACTTTTTTGGCGTTGCCTTTCATCACGGTGTTGCCAAGGGAAACCTGGCCGTCGCCGCCCATGACGACTTTGCCGTGGCGACGTACTGAAACGATGGTGGTCAAGGGGAGAGTCTCCACGCAGCGGGGCGAAAATGCCCTGATGGAATCTCATATGGGGGTGGCGAGGGGGATTTCAACCGTAGGGGGGTGTGGCGGACGAGTGGTGTTTATTGGTCTGACACATTTTTGGGAGCGTCCCAAAACCAACTGTGGGAGCTGGCTTGCCTGCGATGGCGGTGTGTCAGTCACTGAAAATAATGACTGTTACACCGCCATCGCAGGCAAGCCAGCTCCCACATGTATACCGAGTTGGCTATGAGTCAGCGGCTCTGGCGTTGTTGTAACAACAGGTTGCTAAACCCGGCGCCGGCCAATTGTTTCTGCGCCACGGTCAGCTGTTCACGGTTGCTGAACGGCCCTACCAGCACGCGATACCAAGTCGAGTCCTTCACCGTGCCGGACTCCACCGTCACCGTCTGGCCCAGCAGAATGATCTGCGCTCGCACCCGATCCGCGTCCGCCTGTTTCGGGAACGAGCCCGCTTGCAGGAAGAACTTGGTCACCGGTGCCGCTTTGGTCTGCGCAACCGGCGGTGGCGGCGGCGGGGTGATCCCGGCCAGCGCCGCTTGAGCGCGTGCGGTGTCGATTTTCGCCGCTTCCGCAGGCGTCACGGGTGTGGTCGGCACTTGCGGCGTCGGCAGGGTTTTCTCCGGCACGGCGTCGGGCGGCACGATCACTTCCGATTCCGGCAGCAGCGTGTAGAAATCGTACTTCGGCTTCACCGGCGCGGTCGGGCTCGGCGCCGTCTTGTTGGCTTCGGCCATTTTCGTGGCTTTCTGCTGCTCTTGCTTGACGCGTTTAACGTCATCGCCCTTGCCCGGCTCCAGCTTCATCAGAATCACGACAAGCGCACCGACCGCCAGGCCGATGGCCATCCACAACCAGCCCGGAATCGGCTTTTTCGCCGGGGCTTGATAGCGGCTGGCGCCGCGCTTGGGTGCAGGTTTTTTCTTGGCAGCCAACTTACATACGCTCCAGGGTTTCCAGGCCTAACAATTCCAGGCCTTGCTTGAGGGTCCGTCCAGCCAGTGCGGCGAGGCGCAGGCGACTTTGCTTCTGGGCTTCGTCGTCGGCGGTGAGGATCGGGCAGTGCTCGTAGAAGCTGGAGAACAGGCCGGCGACTTCATACAAATAGGTGCAGAGGACATGCGGCGTGCCTTTCTCACCGACGCTGTTCAACACTTCTGCGAATTGCGCCAGTTTGGCCGCCAATTCCTGTTCGTGAGGAGCATCGAGCACGACCTGGCCTTCAACTTCGCTGAAGTCCTTGCCCAGCTTGCGGAACACGCCGGCCACGCGGGTGTAGGCGTACAGCAGGTACGGCGCGGTGTTGCCTTCGAAGTTGAGCATCAGTTCGAAGTTGAAGCTGTAGTCGCTGGTGCGGTGCTTGGACAGGTCGGCGTATTTCACCGCGCCAATACCCACCACGCGGGCGATGTTGCGCAACTCGGCTTCGGCCAGCTCCGGGTTCTTTTCCTTCACCAGGTTGTAGGCACGCTCCTGGGCTTCGTTCAGCAGGTCGATCAGCTTCACGGTGCCGCCATCGCGGGTCTTGAACGGGCGGCCGTCGGCGCCGTTCATGGTGCCGAAGCCCATGTGTTCCATGTGCATCGGGTGGGTGACGAAACCTGCGCGGCGTGCCACTTCAAACACCTGCTGGAAGTGCAGGGCCTGGCGCTGGTCGACGAAATACAGCGCGCGGTCGGCTTTCAGCACGCCGCTGCGGTAGCGCACGGCCGCCAGGTCGGTGGTGGCGTAGAGGTAGCCGCCATCGGCCTTGACGATGATGACCGGCAGCGGCTCGCCGTCGGCGGTCTTGAATTCTTCGAGGAACACGCACTGCGCGCCGTTACTCTCCACCAGCAGGCCCTTGGCCTTGAGGTCGTTGACCACGTTGATCAGGTCGTCGTTGTAGGCACTTTCGCCCATCACGTCGGCCATGGTCAGCTTCACGTTGAGCAGCTCGTAGATTTCCTGGCAGTGCGACAACGAGATCTCGCGGAAGCGGCCCCACAGCGCCAGGCATTCCTTGTCGCCGGCTTGCAGCTTGACCACCAGGCCACGGGCGCGGTCGGCGAACTCTTCGGACTCGTCAAAACGCTTTTTGGCGGCGCGGTAGAAGTTTTCCAGGTCGGCCAGCTCGTTGCTGGTGATCGGGTTTTCCTGCAGATAGGCCATCAGCATGCCGAACTGGGTGCCCCAGTCGCCCACGTGGTTCTGACGGATTACGGTGTCACCGAGGAACTCCAGCACCCGCGCCACGCCGTCGCCAATGATGGTCGAACGCAAGTGGCCCACGTGCATCTCTTTAGCCAGGTTGGGGGCCGACAGGTCAATCGCCACGCGCTCCAGCGGGCCGGCCTTGCGCACGCCGATCTTGGCGTCGGCCAGGGCGGCGTCCAGGCGCGAAGCCAGGGCCTGGGTGTTCTGGAAGAAGTTGATGAAGCCTGGGCCGGCGATCTCAGCCTTGGTGACGCTCTCGTCAGCCGGCAGTGCGGCGATGATTTTTTCCGCCAGGTCGCGCGGCTTCATGCCCGCAGGCTTGGCCAGCATCATCGCGATGTTGCTGGCGAAGTCGCCGTGGGTCTTGTCGCGGGTGTTTTCCACCTGGATCGCCGGCGTCAGGCCTTCAGGCAACACACCTTCGTTGACGAGTTGGGTGAGGGCTTGTTGGATCAACTGGCGAATGGTGTCTTTCATGGTGTTCTCTTTCGACCGCAAGCGGCGGCGCGCGATGCGCAGGTGGAAAAACTGGGCATTATCCGTGGCGAGGGCGGGCTTGCCAACCGTTCAGACCAGATGGCGGACCTGCGGGCCTCATCGCGGGCAAGCCCGCTCCCACATTTAAGGGTATTCACATTTCAAAATGTGGGCGCTGGCGTGCCTGCTATCAATACAGGTCTACCGGGTCCACATCCAACGACCATCGCACTTGCCGGCCGCTGGGCATTTGCTCCAGGGCAAGTAACCAGCTACTTAATAGCCGATGCAGTGGTGCGCGGGACGTTGCCTGCAAGAGTAGCTGGGCGCGATAACGCCCGGCGCGGCGTTCCATAGGCGCGGGCACCGGGCCGAGCAATTCGATGCCGGTCAGACCCAGTTCGCCAAGCAAACGTTCGGCGGCGCTGCACGCCTCATCCAGAAAACTTTCTGCCTGCCCCGGTTTGTGGGCTTCGGCGCGCAGCAAGGCCAAATGGGAAAAGGGCGGCAGGCCGGCGGCGCGGCGTTCGCTCAAGGCCTGTTCGGCGAAGGCAAAGTAGCCTTGTTCGGTCAGCTGGATCAACAGCGGATGGTCGGCCAGGTGCGTCTGGATAATCACTCGGCCCGGCTCTTCGGCCCGCCCGGCCCGGCCCGCGACCTGCACGATCAACTGCGCCATGCGTTCGCTGGCGCGGAAGTCGCCGGAGAACAGGCCGCCGTCGGCATCCAGGATCGACACCAGCGTCACCCGTGGAAAGTGGTGCCCTTTGGCAAGCATCTGCGTGCCGATCAGGATGCACGGCTGGCCTTTCTGGATGGTCGCGAACAGCTGGTTCATCGCGTCTTTGCGCGACGTGCTGTCGCGATCGACTCGCAGTACCGGGTAGTCCGGGAACAAAATCCCCAGGCGCTCTTCAGCACGCTCGGTGCCGGCGCCCACTGGGCGCAAGTCCACCTTGCCGCATTGCGGGCAGTGGCGCGGCACCCGTTCCACATGGCCGCAGTGATGGCAGCGCAACTCGCCGTGGCGCTGGTGCACGGTCATGCGCGCATCGCAGCGCTCGCACTCGGACATCCAGCCGCAGTCATGGCACAGCAGCGTCGGCGCAAAGCCCCGGCGGTTGAGAAACACCAGCACTTGCTGGCCGGCGGCGAGGGTCTGGCCGATGGCTTGTTGCATTGGCCCGGAAATGCCGCTGTCCAGCGGGCGGCTTTTGACGTCCAGGCGCAGGAAACGCGGTTGTTTGGCGCCACCTGCGCGCTCATTCAGGCGTAGGAGCCCGTAACGGCCGGTGTAGGCGTTGTGCAGGCTTTCCAGGGAAGGCGTGGCCGAGCCCAGCACAATCGGGATGTCTTCCTGGCGTGCGCGTACCAGCGCCAGGTCGCGGGCGTGGTAGCGCAGGCCTTCCTGCTGTTTATAGGAGCCGTCGTGCTCCTCGTCGATGATTATCAGCCCGGGGTTTTTCATTGGCGTGAACAGCGCCGAACGGGTGCCGATAATAATGTCGGCCTCACCGTCCCGCGCCGCCAGCCAGGACTCCAGGCGTTCGCGGTCGTTGACCGCCGAATGCACCAGGGCGATGCGCGCATTGAAGCGCTGCTCGAAACGCGCCAGGGTTTGCGGGCCCAAGTTAATCTCGGGGATCAGCACCAGTGCCTGTTTGCCGGCCTTCAGGGTTTCGCGGATGAGCTGCAAATAGACTTCGGTCTTGCCGCTGCCGGTCACGCCGGCCAGCAGGAACGCATGGAAGCTGCCTGCGCCTGCGCGGATGGCTTCATAAGCAGCCCGTTGCTCGGGGTTCAGCGGCAGTTCGGGTTGGGCCAGCCAGTGTTCGTGGCGCGGGTCCGGCGCGTGCTTGCGGATTTCCACCTGCACCAGGCCCTTGGCCAGCAGCAGGTCGAGGCTGTCCTTGCTCAGCATCAGCTTGCTTAATAGCTGATGCGCCACGCCGTGGGGGTGCTGCGCCAGCGTGGCCAGGGCTTCACGCTGGCGCGGCGCGCGGGCGATGCGCGGGTCGTCCAGGCGGGCGCCGGGCACCATCGACCAGAAGCGTTCTTGGCGTGCTTCGGCCAACTCGCCCTGGCGCAGCAGCACCGGCAGCGCCCAGCTCAGCGTGTCACCCAGGCTGTGCTGGTAATACTGGGCAGTCCACAGGCACAGCTTGAACAAGGCCGGGGGCAGTGGCGCAGTGGCGTCGAGGATAGCGATGGCGGGCTTGAGCTTTTCTGCGGGCACTTCGCTGTGGTCGGCGACTTCCACCAGGATGCCGATCATTTCCCGCCGCCCGAACGGCACGCGCACACGCATGCCCGGCTGCAACTGCGCGCGCAGCACGCCGGCCGGGGCGCGGTAGTCGAACAGGCGGCGCAGAGGCGAGGGCAGGGCTAGGCGCAAAATGGCGTCGGGCACGCGGGGGGTCTCTTATAAAGGCAGGCGGTGGCGCAGGGGCGCGAGCCTAGCAGACCTGCGGTGGAGGTGTCCCGTCTCGGGTGTTGGAGGCAGCACTTCTGTGGGCGCCGGGCTTGCCCGCGCTAGCGGCGTATCAGTCGCCGGATTGGGTGCCTGACACGCCGCCATCGCGGGCAAGCCCGGCTCCCACAATGATCGTGGTGAGCCGGAAGTTTTCTGATGAAAGGGGCTTTTATGTGCGCAAACGACAGGCGCCGCCGCTTGCGCGTTTAAAAAGGTCTGGTAGAATCCGCGGCCTAATTACGTGCGGTATTCGACAATAGTGTCGTGTGGCGGCACGCTAGCCCGAGGAAGTCACCATGAAAGCCGATATCCATCCAGCGTACGAAACCATCGCAGTAACCTGCAGCTGCGGCAACAAGTTCGAAACGCGTTCGAACCTGTGCAAGCCACTGGGTACTGACGTATGCAACGAGTGCCACCCGTTCTACACCGGTAAGCAGAAAACTCTGGACACCGGCGGCCGTGTACAGCGCTTCGCAGATCGCTTTGGTGCTTTCGGCAAGAAGCCTGCTGCTACTCCAGCAGAGTAAGGCTCAAAAGCCCTTTGGGTTTTTGTCAGCTGTTGAAAAAGGCGTCCCTTGTGGGCGCCTTTTTTGTGGCCGCGATTTGGCGAAGCGTTGCAAAATTGATTTTTGAATAAAAAATTGTAGACATTTTTTAATGTGATTGTGAACAGTTAAGCCCTTGTATCCCGTGGCTCTTGGCCAAAAGTCGTAGCGCAGGGCCCTTGACACCTGTGACTGCCCAGTCTTGTAGGGACTTTGCGACACGCGTATCCTCGGCGGTCCGTCGACCAACAGTAAAAGCGGAATGCCGATATGTCTGATTTGAAAACTGCCGCTCTCGAATATCATGCCCATCCTCGTCCAGGAAAGCTGAGTGTAGAGCTCACCAAAGCCACTGCCACCGCCCGCGACCTGTCGCTGGCCTACAGCCCTGGCGTTGCCGAGCCCGTACGTGAAATCGCCCGCGACCCTGAACTGGCGTACAAGTACACCGGCAAAGGCAACCTGGTTGCAGTGATTTCCGATGGCACCGCGATTCTCGGCCTGGGCAACCTCGGCCCATTGGCATCCAAGCCAGTCATGGAAGGTAAGGGCGTGCTGTTCAAGCGCTTTGCCGGCATCGACGTTTTCGACATCGAAGTCGACTCCGAAAGCCCGCAGGCGTTCATCGACACGGTTAAGCGCATTTCCATCACCTTCGGTGGCATCAACCTGGAAGACATCAAGGCACCTGAGTGCTTCGAGATCGAAAAGGCCCTGATCGAGCAGTGCGACATTCCGGTATTCCACGATGACCAGCACGGTACCGCGATCGTTACCGCGGCCGGCATGATCAACGCCCTGGAAATCGCCGGCAAAACGCTGGCTGACGCGCAAATCGTCTGCCTGGGCGCCGGCGCGGCGGCCATCTCCTGCATGAAGTTGCTGGTGAGCATGGGCGCCCGGCTTGAAAACATCTTCATGGTCGACAGCAAGGGCGTTGTTCAGTCCGAGCGTACCGACCTGAACCAGTACAAGGCGATGTTTGCCCACGCGACCGACAAGCGCACCCTGGCTGACGCCCTCAACGGTGCAGACGTGTTCGTTGGCCTGTCCGGCCCGAACCTGCTGAGCGCTGAAGGCCTCAAGTCCATGGCGGCCAACCCGATCGTGTTCGCTTGCTCCAACCCTGATCCGGAAATTGCCCCGGAACTGGCGCACGCCACCCGTGACGACGTGATCATGGCCACCGGCCGTTCGGACTACCCGAACCAGGTCAACAACGTACTGGGCTTCCCGTTCATCTTCCGTGGTGCCCTGGACGTTCGCGCCAAGCGCATCAACGAAGAGATGAAAGTGGCTGCCGCCAACGCCCTGCGTGAACTGGCCAAACTGCCGGTGCCTCAGGAAGTGTGCGACGCCTACGGTGGCATCAAGCTGGAATTCGGCCGTGAGTACATCATTCCCAAGCCAATGGATAAGCGCCTGATCACCCTGATCTCCGATGCCGTGGCCAAAGCCGCCATCGAGACCGGTGTGGCTACCCTGCCGTATCCGAAGCACTACCCGCTGCAAAGCGTGGATGATGTGTTCAACGGCTAAGCCGTTGTAGCGCACCAACAAAAAGCCCCGGCTCTCGCGAGTCGGGGCTTTTTTGTGGCGGGGTGAATACGCTCTTCAGACGTCGGGTGAGCCCTGTGTAAGTCGGGCTTGCCCGCGATGGCGGTGTATCCGGTAGACCGCTATCGCAGGCAAGCCCGCTCCCACATTGGAGCTGCGCTCAGCCGCAGATCGAGTTAGAAGAGATCGATCGGTGCCCCCTCATCCGCCGGCAGCGGGCTGCCCGGTGCAACGCCATTGCCCAGCTCGTTGACCGACGGTGGCGTGTCTTCGCTTTTGAACAGCTCGAAGAACGCATTCGGCGTGCTCGGCGATGCCGCACGGCCGCTCACCGGGTCAATCCGCAGGCTGAGAATGCCTTCCGGCTCGGGCTGGGTGTGCAGCGGCTTGTCCTTCAAGGCCGCGCCCATGTAGCTCATCCAGATCGGCAGCGCGACGGTGCCACCAAACTCGCGGCGGCCCAGGCTTTCCGGTTGGTCGTAGCCGGTCCACACGGTGGTCACGTAGTCGCCGTTGTAGCCGGAGAACCAGGCGTCCTTGGATTCGTTAGTGGTACCGGTCTTGCCCGCGATATCCGCACGGCCCAGGGCCAGTGCGCGACGGCCGGTGCCTTTCTTGATCACGTCTTCCAGGATGCTGTTGAGGATATATGTGGTGCGACCATCCACGATCCGCTCAGCCACTGCCGGCGCTTGTGGCTCGGTGGGCGCAGCGGCGTTTGCCGCAGGCGCTGCGCCTGGGGTCGGTTCGATGGTGATTCCGCCGTTGCTCGGTGCCGCGAGGCCATCCGTCGCGGCCACGCCATTGACCACGTCACCCGGCACGCGTGGCGGGTTGGCGGTGAACAGGGTGTCGCCGTTACGGCTTTCGATCTTTTCTATCAGGTACGGCGTGATCTTGTAGCCGCCGTTGGCAAAGGTGCTCCAGCCCGTGGCGATTTCCATTGGCGTGAGGGTCGCGGTGCCGAGGGCCAGGGACAGGTTTGGCGGCAGGTCCGACTTGGCGAAGCCGAAGCGCGTCATGTAGTCGATGGTCTTGCCCACGCCCATCGCCTGCAGCAAGCGGATCGACACCAGGTTGCGCGACTTGTACAGCGCCTCGCGGATACGGATCGGGCCGAGGAAGGTGTTGGTGTCGTTCTTCGGGCGCCAGACCTTGTCCAGGTACTCGTCGACAAACACGATCGGCGCGTCGTTGACCAGGCTGGCGGCGGTGTAGCCGTTATCCAGCGCAGCGCTGTAGACGAACGGCTTGAAGCTCGAGCCCGGTTGGCGCTTGGCCTGGGTCGCGCGGTTGTAGTTGCTTTGCTCGAAGGCAAAACCGCCGACCAGGGCGCGGATCGCACCGTTCTGCGGGTCCAGGGACACCAGCGCGCCTTGCGCCACAGGTACTTGGCTGAACTTCAGGCTGTCGTCTTTCTGGCGTTGCACGCGGATCAAATCACCCACTTGCGCCACGTCAGACGGCTGCTTGGGCATCGGGCCCATGCTGTTGGTGTTCAGGAAGGGGCGTGCCCACTTCATGCTGTCCCACGAAACATGACCTTCGCCGGTGCGGGTCAGCACCTGCACGCCATCTTTATTCACTTGGGTGACGATGGCCGGCTCCAGGCCGCTGATTGGGCGCTGTTTGCCCAATTCTGTGGTCCAGGCGCTCAAGGTCTTGCCCGGCAGGCGCGATTCAGGGCCACGGTAGCCATGGCGTTGGTCGTAGGTGACTAAGCCTGTGTGTACCGAGTTATTGGCGATTTCCTGCAGGTCGCTCGGAATCGTTGTGGTCACGCGGAAGCCTTCAGTGTAGGCCTCGCTGCCATAGCGGCCGACCATCTCGGCCCGCGCCATTTCCGCGATGTACGGTGCGTTCACTTCCGGCGTCGGCACGTGGTAGCTGGCGTTCAACGGCTCAGCCACGGCGCTTTCATAGGCGACCTGGTCGATCTTGCCCAGCTTGTACATGCGGCCCAGGATCCAGTCGCGGCGCTCTTTGCTGCGCGCCGGGTTGGCCAGTGGGTTGAAGCGTGAAGGGGCTTTAGGCAGGCCGGCAATCATCGCCATCTGCGCCAGGCTGGCGTCACGAATCGACTTGCCGTAGTAGACCTGGGACGCCGCTTCGATGCCGTAGGCGCGGTTACCCAGGTAGATCTTGTTCACGTACAGCTCAAGGATTTCATCTTTGGTCAGCTGGCGTTCGATCTGCAGGGCCAACAGGATTTCAGTGGCCTTGCGCGAAAAGCTGCGCTCGCTGGTGAGGAAGAAGTTCTTCGCCACCTGCATGGTGATGGTGCTACCGCCGGATTGAATGTGTCCGCTTTTTACCAACTGAGTGGCCGCACGCACCAGGCTGCTGGGATCGACACCGTAGTGGTTGGCGAAATTATCATCTTCAGCCGAGAGCAGGGCATTGATGAAATTGGGCGGAATATCGGCGAAACGGATCGGTGTGCGGCGCATTTCGCCGAACTCCGCGATCAGTTTTTCGTCGCTGCTGTAGACCCGCAAAGGAATCTGCAACTGGATACTTCTGAGTGCCTCTACGGAGGGCAAACCCGGACTAAGGTAGAGGTAGGCCCCGCTGAGTACGAGCATCAGCCCGCAGACGATCGCGACAATGGAGTACCCGAAAAACTTCAGCAGACGAATCAAGGCTTTTGGATTTCCAGAGAAAAGAATGAGTTACGCGTCGGGGCATGCATAACAAACGATGGATCAACCCGAGCAGCAGAAAAAAAGCGGGGAAAAACGCTGGGCATTAAAGCATTTTCGGCCTGGGGCGTCATTCGCACCACTCAAACAAGTCGACCGAATGCACGATGCCCCGCGCTAATCAGGCGGTATGACAGGCAAAGTTTTAGGGAGTTTTATGAGAAAGGGATTTTTCAGGCGAAAAGTCGACACCATGCTGGGCGTCGACATCAATGACACCGGCATCAAGCTGATTGAACTGGGCCGTTCAACCCGTGGCTATAGCGTTCATGGCTATGTCACACAGTGCTTGCCTGCCAATGCGGTGGTTGATGGCACGCTGCTGGACCTTGAGGCGATTGGGCGGGTACTGCAACAGGCGTTATCTGAGTTGCATACTTCGGCCAGGCAGGCGGCTGTGGCGGTGGCGGGCCCTTCGGTTATCACGCGGGTGATAGAAATGGCGGCAGGGCTCAGCGACGAGGAGATGGTCTGGAAGATCCAGATGGAGGCCGATCAATACATTCCTTACCCCTTGGACGACGTCGCCATCGATTTTCAGGTGCGCGGCCCTTCGGCTCACGACCCGGCCCGCGTCGAGGTGCTGCTGGCGGCGTGCCTCAAGCAGCAGGTCGAAGCCCGCGAAGCGGTTTTGGCCCTGGCCGGGCTGGTGACGCGGGTCGTGGATGTCGAAGGGTTTGCATTGGAGCGCGCTTGCAGTCAGGATTTCGCCAGCTTCATGCCGGGCCATCGAGTCGATGGCGCACAGTGGGCCGTGGATGCCCACGGGATGGGAATTGCTTGCGGGTTGGCCCTGAGGAGTTTCGCTGGATGACACGAATCAATCTTTTGCCTTGGCGCCAGGCGCTGGCGGAACGGCGGCGCAAATACTTCCTGATATTTTTGCTGGCGTTCGCTTGTGTGGCGCTCGCGGCGGTGTGGCTGGCGGATCAGGTGATCGACCAGGCAATTGACCGGCAAGCCGCGCGAAATAACCATCTGGGCAAGGAAGTCACCGTCGAGGATGCGCGCCTCAAGACCTTCGACAACCTTCAAGAACAAAGCCAGCAATTGGCGCAACGCATGAAGGTGGTGCAGGACCTGCACGAAGGCCGTTCGGCCAGCGCGCAGCTATTGGACCAGTTGGCGCGTGCGGTGCCCGATGGCGTGCACCTGCATGAGGTTGTCGCCAAGGGCGGCACGGTGAGTATCAGTGGCAGTGCCGAGTCCAGCCAGGATATCGCCCAGTTGATGCGCCGCTTGCAGGCCTCTGAAGGTGCCCACGCTACCCGGTTGCAGCATGTGCGTGCGCAGGGCGAGGGTGGCGGCAACGAATTCCAACTCATGGTGCGCCAGGGCGAATCCACCGAGGCCCAGCCATGAGCCTGCCCAGGCTCGACTTCTCTACGCTCTCTCACAACGCTGCGAAATGGCCCTTACCCGGTAAGGCCCTGTTGGGCTGCGCGTTGGCGGGCCTGGTGGTGCTGGTGGGCGATGTTGTGTTGCTGGCCCCGGCCCGTGAGCGGCTGCAAGCGTTAGAGGCGCAGGAAGTAATCCTGCAACAGGCGCACGCGCAAAATGCCGGCAAGGTCGCGGGGTTTGAGGGGCTCACCCGTCAGGCTCAAGTGACGGAGGATCAGGTCGCCGGGCTTTTACGGCAGTTGCCCGGCGAATCCGACATGCCCGGCTTGTTGGAAGACATTGCCCGGCTGGCGGTTGCCAATGGTCTGGTGGTCGAGGACGTCACGGTATTGGATGAACAGCCTCATCCGTTCTACATCGAGGAACCCGTGCAGGTCGGTGTGTTTGGCGCCTACCACGACCTGGCAATGTTTGTGAGCGGCTTGGGCGGGCTGCCGCGCATCGTCTCCGCACATGATGTGGTGCTTCGGCCTGATGGGTCGTTGCTGCGCCTTGATCTGCTGGCCAAGAGTTATCGAAGCGCCTCAGGCCATGGCAAGCCTGCCCAGGCAGTCGAGCAGGGCGCGCGATTTGTCTACGCCGCCGCCTCCCTGCGTGATCCGTTCCAGCCGCTGGCCTTGCAAGTGGGCCACGTGTCAGGCCGGCCGGCGCGTGCGCCGGACCTCGCGCGCAAGCGTGGTGCCTTGGAAGGTCTGGCCATCGACCAGTTCGAAATGGTCGGCACGTTGTCCCGTGGCTTACAGACCTTTGTATTGCTGCGTGCTGCCTCGACGGTGCATCGCCTAGCAGTCGGCGATTACTTGGGGCCTCACCATGGCCGGGTCACAGCTATTCATGACAGCTACATCGAACTGGCCGAACTGTTCCCGGATGAACAGGGCGCATGGCTGGAGCGTTCGCGAACCCTCGTGTTAAACGTCAACTCATAACGGAATCAAACAATGAAAAGGACTTTCTCGTCCTTCGGTGTGGCGCTATGGATAGCGTTCACGGCACCGATGGCATCTGCTGTGCCCAATCGTGTGGATCTGATCCAGCTGCCGCCTCCCGGTCAGGCAGCTCTGGGCACTCCCTATGCCGGCGACAAGCTGAACCTTAACTTCCAGAACATCGATGTGCGTGTCGTATTGCAGCAGATTGCGGATGTCGCGGGGCTTAACTTGGTGGCCAGCGATGAGGTGCAGGGCTCGATCACCCTGCGGCTCAAAGAGGTGCCCTGGGATCAGGCGCTGGACCTGGTGCTGCAAAGCAAAGGCTTGGACAAGCGCGTGAAAGCCGGTGTGTTGCTGGTGGCGCCGGCCGAAGAGCTGGCGGCTCGCGAACTGCTGACACTGGAGGCAAGTAAACAGATGGCGGATTTGGCGCCGTTGCGCCGGGAGCTGTTGCAGGTCAATTACGCCAAGGCGGCGGACCTGGCCAAGTTGTTCCAGTCGGTGACGGGCCTGGAAGGCATCACCGATGAGCGCGGCTCAGTGGCGGTGGATGACCGCACCAATAACATCATCGCCTACCAGACCAGCGAGCGGCTCGAAGAGCTGCGGCGGATCGTGGCGCAGTTGGACATTCCAGTGCGCCAGGTGATGATTGAAGCGCGGATCGTCGAGGCCAATGTCGATTACGACAAAAGCCTGGGCGTGCGCTGGGGCGGCCGACTCAACCGTGGTAACTGGGGCGCGGGTGGTATCAGCAAGCCCTTGGGCGAAGGGGTTGAGCCGCCGGTAAACCCGCCCAGCTCACCGTTTGTCGACATGGGTTCGCTCACCGGTACGGCAGGCCTGGGCATCGCCTATATCACCGACAACCTGTTGCTGGACTTGGAGCTGACCGCCATGGAGAAAACCGGCAACGGTGAAATCGTCTCACAGCCCAAGGTGGTCACCTCCGACAAGGAAACCGCGCGCATCCTCAAGGGCACCGAAATCCCCTACCAGGAATCCAGCGGCCGGGGTGCAACGTCAGTGTCCTTCAAGGAGGCTTCGCTGTCGCTGGAGGTCACCCCGCAAATTACCCCTGACGGCTGGGTGTTCATGGAGGTCAAGGTCACCAAGGATGAGCCCGATTACCTGAATAAGCTCAATGACGTGCCGCCGATCAAGAAAAACGAAGTTAATGCCAAGGTATTGGTCAAGGATGGCGAGACCATCGTCATCGGCGGGGTTTTCTCCAATACCCAAAGCAAAGTGGTAGATAAAGTGCCATTTTTGGGCGATGTGCCGTATCTTGGCCGCCTTTTCCGGCGCGATGTGGTTGCGCAAAGAAAATCCGAGCTGCTGGTATTCCTGACTCCGCGTATTATGAATAACCAGGCGATTGCTGTGAGTCGTTGATTCTGTGCGAAATTTGATTCTTGTAGGACCGATGGGGGCTGGTAAAAGCACCATCGGCCGTTTGCTGGCCAAAGAGCTGCGCCTGCCATTCAAAGATTCCGACAAGGAAATTGAATTGCGCACGGGCGCCAATATCCCATGGATCTTCGATAAGGAAGGTGAACTGGGCTTTCGCGACCGCGAGCAGGCGATGATTGCCGAGCTGTGCGGCTGCGATGGCGTGGTATTGGCCACCGGCGGCGGCGCGGTCATGCGCGATGAAAACCGTCGGGCGCTGCATGCCGGTGGTCGCGTGGTTTATCTGCATGCGTCGGTCGAGCAGCAAGTGGGCCGTACCGCCCGTGATCGCAATCGCCCGCTGTTGCGTACCGCCGACCCAGCCAAGACCTTGCGGGATTTGCTGGCGCTGCGCGATCCGCTCTATCGGGAAATCGCCGATCTGGTGGTGGAAACCGATGAGCGGCCACCACGAATGGTGGTTCTCGACATTCTTGAGCGCTTGCAGCAGTTGCCACCCCGTTAAAGCCAGACCCGAAATGCGCTATTCTCGGCGGCGCGCTATCAGCCTTAGGGGTGTGGCGCAGAGCCATCAGGCGACGTCAGATCCGAGCGTTGCCGATCGTACATACATCTTCACGCGGGGACACATGCAGACACTTAAGGTCGATCTAGGCGAGCGCAGCTACCCAATCCATATTGGCGAAGGTTTGTTGGACCTGCCCGAGTTGCTCGCACCGCATATTGCCGGGCGGCAAGTGGCGATCATCTCCAACGAAACGGTCGCGCCGCTGTATCTTGAGCGTCTGAGCCGCAGCCTTGCGGCGTACTCGGTGATTTCGGTGATCTTGCCGGATGGCGAGGCCCACAAAAACTGGGAAACCCTGCAACTGATCTTTGATGGTCTGCTGACCGCGCGTCATGACCGGCGTACCACCGTGGTTGCCCTGGGCGGCGGTGTGATCGGCGACATGGCCGGCTTTGCGGCGGCCTGTTACCAGCGCGGTGTGGACTTTATCCAGGTGCCGACCACCTTGTTGTCCCAGGTCGATTCGTCGGTGGGCGGCAAAACCGGCATCAACCACCCGCTGGGCAAGAACATGGTCGGCGCGTTCTATCAGCCCCAAGCTGTGCTGATCGACACCGCCACCCTCAACACCCTGCCGCCGCGCGAGCTGTCGGCGGGCCTGGCGGAAGTCATCAAGTACGGGCTGATCTGCGACGAGCCGTTTCTGACCTGGCTTGAAGAACAAATGGACGCCCTGCGCGCTCTGGACCAGGTTGCACTCACCGAAGCGATTTCCCGCTCCTGCGCCGCCAAGGCGCTGGTGGTGAATGCCGACGAGCGGGAGTCCGGCGTACGCGCCACCCTGAACCTTGGCCACACCTTCGGCCATGCGATCGAAACGCACATGGGCTATGGTGTGTGGTTGCATGGGGAAGCCGTAGCGGCTGGCACAGTGATGGCGTTGGAGATGTCGCAACGGCTGGGCTGGATCAGCGCCCAGGAACGTGATCGTGGCATTCGCCTGTTCCAGCGCGCCGGTTTGCCGGTCGTTCCTCCTGCCGAGATGACCGAGGCGGATTTCCTCGAACATATGGCAATCGACAAGAAAGTGATCGACGGTCGCCTGCGACTGGTACTGCTGCGCCGCATGGGCGAAGCGGTAGTGACCGACGATTATCCGAAAGAGATTTTACAGGCCACGCTGGGAGCGGATTACCGCGCCCTGGCCCAGCTTAAAGGTTAATAAGATCCCGATGACTAGTTTGCATGCCGACGAGGCGTTCCTCGGCCATTACCAGCTAAGCCACGACCCCTTTGCTCCACGGGTGCCGGGCTTCAAATTTTTCCCTGCCCAGCGCAAGCCGGTGCTTGGCCAACTGCACCATTTGGCGCGCTACAGCCAATTGCTGCTGGTAGTCACTGGCCCGTTGGGCAGCGGCAAGACCCTGCTGCGCCAGGCGCTGGTCGCCAGCACCAACAAGCAATCGGTACAGAGCGTGGTGGTGTCGGCCCGTGGCGCCGGTGATGCGGCGGGCGTGTTGCGCCAAGTGGCCCAAGCGCTGAACGTGGCCACGGCCGAGCCGAACGCGATTCTCAAGCAAGTGGTGCAACTGGGCCTGACCGGCCAGGAAGTCTACCTGCTGGTGGACGACGCCGAGCAGCTCGACGAATCCGCTCTGGAAGCCCTGCTGGCGCTGGCCGCGGGCACGCCTGAAGGCCGCCCGCACGTGTTCCTCTTTGGCGAATCGTCGTTGATCGCTGATCTGGAGCAGATCAGTGGCGACCAGGAGCTGTTTCACGTTATCGAATTGCAGCCGTACGAAGAGGAAGAGACCCGCGAATACCTGGCTCAACGCCTCGAAGGCGCCGGGGCCGGTATCGAACTTTTCTCCGCTGCGCAGATCTCTGATATTCACGAAAGCTCCGACGGCTGGCCTGGCACCATCAACCAGGTTGCCCGGGATGCCTTGATCGAAGCCATGATTGCAAGCCGCTCTGCGGTTAAGCGTCCAAAGATGGGGTTTACTATGCCTAAGAAGCACGTATTGGCTATTTCCGCCGTTGTCGTGGTCGCTGTCGCCGCCGCCTGGTTGATCCCAGGTCGCAGCAAGGCACCCGCCACCGCCGGCGCGCCAACCGAACAGGCGCAGTTGCCACTGGGCAAGCCCACGCCAAATGTCGAATTCGCCAACTCCGGCCAACCGACCAACCTGCCGATGGTGGGCCAGCCGGTGATGCGCGGCCCGCTCGCCGAAGAAGCCGGTGGTATCTCCGAAGGCGACGACGGTGTGCCGGTGGAAGGCTCCAGTGCCACGCCACCGACCGTGACCACTACCGCGCCGCCTGCAGGCGTACCAGCCGGCCCGGCAGCCACGCCAGCGGCCAAGCCGACCCCGGCACCGACCGTCGCCACCGCCAAACCGACTCCGGTTGCCAAGCCTGTCGCACCGGCACCAGCCGCCAAGCCGGCACCGGCTGCCAAGCCTGCTGAAAAACCAGCAGCCACTGTCGCCAAGGCAGGCGCCGCCGGCAGCAGCTGGTACACCAGCCAGCCGACCGGCAACTTCGTGGTGCAGATCCTCGGCACCAGCTCCGAAGCCAATGCCCAGGCGTTCGTGAAAGAGCAGGGCGGCGAGTACCGTTATTTCAAGAAAGTGCTCAACGGCAAGCCTCTCTACGTGATCACTTACGGCAACTTCTCCAGCCGCGCAGCAGCTGAATCCGCTATCAAGGCCTTGCCAGCGAAGGTTCAGGCTGGTAAACCTTGGCCTCGCACTGTTGCCAGCGTTCAACAAGAACTCGCAACAACTCGCTGAAGATTCGGCGGCCTTACCCAGGCCGCCCTCTCGGCACCTCAAAAAAAAACGACAAAGCGTGCAGCCCTGAAGGCCGCGCGCTTTGTGGTGTCTGCACACGTCACTTTTGAGTCGTAGCGGTCAGAATTAAAAAAGTTTTGACTAGCACAGCATATCGCTTTAAACCTTTCATAAATGCGACATAGATTTGCGACATTTCGTCGCTAAATTTGTGAGCGTTCGTGTCGGTGTGTACAATGACCTCCCTTTTGCCCCCGCTAAGCCGGCGTACGTTCGGCGTGGAAGGTAACCGGTTGAATTAAAAAGAAATTTGCCTCGGTATAAGAGGCAGCCTGGTGAGAAAGTGTCTATGAAAGCAGGTCTGTACCAACCCGATGAATTCAAGGATAACTGCGGTTTCGGCCTGATAGCCCACATGCAGGGCGAGCCCAGTCATACCCTTTTGCAAACGGCCATCGAGGCCCTGACCTGCATGACCCACCGCGGTGGGATCAACGCCGACGGCAAGACCGGTGACGGTTGTGGCTTGCTGATTCAAAAGCCCGACCAGTTCCTGCGCGCTGTCGCCAAAGAGCAATTTGCGGTCGACCTGCCCAAGCAATACGCCGTGGGCATGGTTTTCTTCAACCAGGACCCAGTCAAAGCCGAAGCCGCTCGCGAGAACATGAACCGCGAGATCCTCGCTGCCGGCCTGCAACTTGTCGGCTGGCGCAAAGTGCCGATCGACACCAGCGTGCTCGGCCGCCTGGCCCTGGAGCGCCTGCCGCAGATCGAACAAGTGTTCATCGCAGGTAGTGGCCTGAGCGACCAGGACATGGCGATCAAGCTGTTTACCTCGCGTCGTCGTTCGTCAGTGTACAACGCCTTGGATACCGACCACTACATCTGCAGCTTTTCGCACAAGACCATCATTTATAAAGGCCTGATGATGCCGGCGGATTTGACCGCCTTCTATCCAGACCTGAGCGATGAGCGCCTGCAAACCGCAATCTGCGTGTTCCACCAGCGCTTCTCCACCAACACCCTGCCGAAATGGCCGCTGGCCCAGCCATTCCGCTTCCTCGCCCATAACGGCGAGATCAACACCATCACCGGCAACCGCAACTGGGCTGTGGCCCGTCGCACCAAATTCGCCAACGACTTGATGGACCTCGAAGAGCTCGGCCCGCTGGTCAACCGCGTGGGCTCCGACTCCTCCAGTATGGACAACATGCTCGAGCTGATGGTTACCGGCGGCATTGACCTGTTCCGTGGCGTGCGCATGATCATTCCGCCAGCGTGGCAGAACGTCGAGACCATGGACCCGGACCTGCGTGCGTTCTACGAGTACAACTCGATGCACATGGAGCCGTGGGACGGCCCGGCCGGCGTGGTAATGACCGACGGCCGCTACGCGGTGTGCCTGCTCGACCGTAACGGTCTGCGCCCGGCGCGTTGGGTCACCACCACCAACGGTTTCATCACCCTTGCGTCGGAAATCGGCGTATGGGACTACAAGCCTGAAGACGTTATCGCCAAAGGCCGTGTAGGCCCTGGCCAGATCCTGGCCGTGGATACCGAAACCGGGCAGATCCTCGACACTGACGCCATCGACAACCGCTTGAAGTCGCGTCACCCGTACAAGCAATGGCTGCGCAAGAACGCCCTGCGCATCCAGGCGACCATGGAAGACAACGACCACGGTTCGGCTTTCTATGACGTCGACCAACTCAAGCAGTACATGAAGATGTACCAGGTCACGTTCGAAGAGCGCGACCAAGTGCTGCGCCCGCTCGGCGAGCAAGGCTACGAGGCGGTCGGCTCCATGGGCGATGACACGCCGATGGCCGTGCTGTCCCAGCGTGTGCGCACGCCATACGACTATTTCCGCCAGCAGTTCGCCCAGGTGACTAACCCACCGATCGACCCGCTGCGCGAAGCCATCGTGATGTCGCTGGAAGTGTGCCTCGGTGCCGAGCGCAACATCTTCCAGGAGTCGCCTGAGCACGCCTCCCGCGTGATCCTCAGCTCGCCAGTGATCTCGCCAGCCAAGTGGCGTTCGTTGATGACCCTGGAGCGCCCAGGCTTCGACCGCCAGATCATCGACCTGAACTACGACGAGAGCCTCGGCCTTGAAGCCGCTGTGCGTAACGTCGCCGATCAGGCTGAAGAAGCGGTGCGTGCCGGTCGTACCCAGATCGTTCTGACTGACCGTCATATCGCTCCAGGCAAGTTGCCGATCCACGCTTCCCTGGCGACCGGTGCGGTGCACCACCGCCTGACCGAAAAAGGCCTGCGTTGCGACTCCAACATCCTCGTCGAAACCGCCACAGCCCGCGACCCGCATCACTTTGCGGTGTTGATCGGTTTCGGCGCCTCGGCGGTTTATCCGTTCCTGGCGTACGAAGTGCTCGGTGACCTGATCCGTACCGGTGAAGTGCTGGGCGACCTCTACGAGGTGTTCAAGAACTACCGTAAAGGCATCACCAAGGGCCTGTTGAAGATCCTGTCGAAGATGGGTATCTCCACCGTCACGTCCTATCGCGGCGCTCAATTGTTCGAAGCCATCGGCCTGTCTGAAGAAGTCTGCGAGCTGAGCTTCCGTGGCGTGCCGAGCCGCATCAAGGGTGCGCGTTTCGTCGACATCGAAGCCGAACAGAAAGCCCTGGCCGCCGAAGCCTGGAGCGCGCGCAAGCCGATCCAGCAAGGCGGCCTGCTCAAGTTCGTGCACGGTGGCGAATACCACGCCTACAACCCGGACGTGGTCAGCACCCTGCAAGCCGCTGTGCAGCAGGGCGACTACGCCAAGTTCAAGGCATACACCGCGCTGGTGGATAACCGCCCGGTGTCGATGATCCGCGACCTGTTCAAGGTGAAAACCCTGGACACGCCGCTGGCCATCAGCGAAATCGAGCCGCTGGAATCGATCCTCAAGCGCTTCGACTCCGCGGGTATTTCCCTCGGCGCCTTGTCGCCTGAGGCCCACGAAGCCCTGGCCGAAGCCATGAACCGCCTGGGTGCGCGTTCCAACTCCGGCGAAGGCGGTGAAGACCCGGCGCGCTACGGCACTATCAAGAGCTCGAAAATCAAGCAGGTTGCGACTGGCCGTTTCGGTGTAACCCCGGAATATCTGGTCAACGCCGAAGTGCTGCAGATCAAAGTCGCCCAGGGCGCCAAGCCCGGTGAAGGCGGCCAGCTGCCAGGCGGCAAGGTCAACGGTTTGATCGCCAAGCTGCGTTATGCGGTGCCGGGTGTGACCCTGATTTCGCCGCCGCCGCACCACGACATCTACTCGATTGAAGACTTGTCGCAGCTGATTTTCGACTTGAAACAAGTCAACCCGCAGGCGCTGGTCTCGGTGAAACTGGTAGCCGAAGCCGGCGTGGGCACCATCGCCGCTGGCGTGGCCAAGGCCTATGCCGACCTGATCACCATCTCCGGCTACGACGGCGGCACCGGCGCTTCGCCGCTGACGTCCATCAAGTACGCCGGCGCGCCGTGGGAACTGGGCCTGGCTGAAACTCACCAGACCCTGCGCGGCAACGACCTGCGCGGCAAAGTCCGTGTACAAACTGACGGCGGCCTGAAAACCGGCCTCGACGTGATCAAGGCTGCGATCCTCGGCGCCGAAAGCTTCGGCTTCGGCACCGCGCCAATGATCGCCCTGGGCTGCAAATACCTGCGCATCTGCCACCTGAACAACTGCGCCACCGGCGTCGCGACTCAGAACGAGAAGCTGCGTAAGGATCACTACATCGGCACCGTCGACATGGTGGTGAATTTCTTCACCTACGTCGCCGAAGAAACCCGTGAGTGGTTAGCCAAGCTGGGCGTGCGCTCGCTGGAAGAGCTGATCGGGCGTACCGATCTGCTGGAAATCCTCGAAGGCCAGACTGCCAAGCAACAGCACCTGGACCTGACGCCGCTGTTGGGCAGCGATCACATCCCGGCAGACAAGCCGCAATTCTGCCAGGTGGAGCGCAACCCGCCGTTCGACAAAGGCTTGCTGGCCGAGAAGATGGTCGAGATGGCCAGCGCCTCGATCAACGACGCCAGCGGTGGCGAATTCGCCTTGGATATCTGCAACTGCGACCGCTCCATCGGCGCACGCATCTCCGGCGAAATCGCGCGCAAGCACGGCAACCAAGGCATGGCGAAAGCGCCGATCACCTTCCGCTTCAACGGCACTGCGGGCCAGAGCTTCGGCGTGTGGAACGCCGGCGGCCTGCACATGTACCTGGAAGGTGACGCCAACGACTACGTGGGCAAGGGCATGACCGGCGGCAAGCTGGTGATCGTTCCGCCTAAAGGCAGCATCTACAAGACCCAGGACAGTGCCATCATCGGCAACACCTGCTTGTACGGTGCCACCGGCGGCAAGCTGTTCGCCGCCGGTACGGCCGGTGAGCGTTTCGCCGTGCGTAACTCCGGTGCCCACACCGTGGTGGAAGGCACTGGCGATCACTGCTGCGAGTACATGACCGGGGGCTTTGTCGCGGTACTGGGCAAGACCGGTTACAACTTCGGTTCGGGCATGACCGGCGGTTTCGCCTACGTGCTCGACCAGGACAACACCTTCGTCGACAAGGTCAACCACGAGTTGGTCGAGATCCAGCGGATCAGCGGTGAAGCCATGGAATCCTACCGGAACCACTTGCAGCACGTGCTGGACGAATACGTCGAGGAAACCGGCAGCGAATGGGGGCGTAACCTCGCTGAAAACCTCGATGATTACCTGCGTCGTTTCTGGCTGGTCAAGCCCAAGGCTGCCAACCTGAAATCGTTGCTTTCCAGCATCCGTGCCAACCCGCAGTGATATGCGCCTGAACAGTTTGATGAGGTTTTAACATGGCTGAACGTCTGAATAACGACTTCCAGTTCATCGATGTCGGGCGCAAAGATCCGAAGAAGAAACTGTTGCGTCAACGCAAGAAAGAGTTCGTGGAAATCTACGAGCCCTTTAAACCCCAGCACTCGGCCGACCAGGCCCACCGCTGCCTGGGTTGCGGTAACCCGTATTGCGAATGGAAGTGCCCGGTGCACAACTTCATTCCCAACTGGCTCAAATTGGTGGCTGAGGGCAACATCCTTGCCGCCGCCGAGCTGTCGCACCAGACTAACACCCTGCCGGAAGTCTGCGGCCGGGTGTGCCCGCAGGATCGTCTGTGCGAGGGTGCTTGCACCCTTAACGACGGCTTCGGCGCGGTGACCATCGGTTCGGTGGAGAAGTACATCACCGACACCGCGTTCGCCATGGGCTGGCGCCCGGACATGTCCAAGGTCAAGCCGACCGGCAAGCGTGTCGCGATCGTTGGAGCAGGCCCGGCGGGCTTGGGCTGCGCCGACGTGTTGGTGCGTGGCGGCGTGACCCCGGTGGTGTTCGATAAGAACCCGGAAATCGGCGGTCTGCTGACCTTCGGCATCCCCGAGTTCAAGCTGGAAAAAACAGTACTGAGCCACCGTCGCGAAGTGTTCACCGGCATGGGTATCGAGTTCCGTCTCAATACCGAAATCGGTAAAGACATCACCATGGAGCAACTGCTCGCCGAATACGATGCGGTGTTTATGGGCATGGGCACCTACACCTACATGAAGGGCGGCTTTGCCGGTGAGGACCTGCCGGGCGTTTACGACGCGCTCGACTTTCTGATCGCCAACGTCAACCGCAACCTGGGCTTTGAAAAGTCGCCGGAAGATTTCGTCGACATGAAAGGCAAGAAGGTTGTGGTGCTCGGCGGTGGTGACACCGCGATGGACTGCAACCGCACCTCGATCCGCCAGGGCGCCAAGTCGGTGACCTGTGCGTACCGTCGTGACGAAGCCAACATGCCAGGCTCGCGCAAAGAGGTGAAGAACGCCAAGGAAGAAGGCGTGAAATTCCTCTACAACCGCCAGCCGATCGCCATCGTCGGTGAAGACCGTGTCGAAGGCGTGAAGGTGGTCGAGACCCGTCTCGGCGAGCCGGACGCCCGTGGCCGTCGCAGCCCTGAGCCGATCCCGGGTTCTGAAGAGATTATCCCGGCTGACGCCGTGGTCATCGCCTTCGGTTTCCGCCCAAGCCCGGCGCCGTGGTTCGAGCAGTTCGAAATCCAGACCGACAGCCAGGGCCGTGTTGTAGCCCCGGAACAAGGCCAGTACAAGCACCAGACCAGCAACCCGAAAATCTTCGCCGGTGGCGATATGGTTCGGGGTTCTGACCTGGTGGTAACCGCGATCTTCGAAGGGCGTAATGCCGCTGAAGGGATCCTGGATTACCTGGGCGTCTAAGCCCGGCTAAGCCACACACAAAAGCGGGCGTGTTCTTTACGGACAAGCCCGCTTTTTGCGTTTCAGCGACGGCGGGTTTTTACTCGCTTCGTCACCTCCACAAAAAACACCGGTACAAACACCACGGCCAACGTCGCGGTGATCATCCCGCCGATCACGCCCGTGCCGATGGCCTGTTGGCTTTGCGAACTGGCACCGGTGGCAATGGCCAGGGGCACCACGCCAAGGATGAACGCCATGGAGGTCATCACAATCGGCCGCAACCGCTGCCGCGCGGCTTGCAGGGTGGCGTCGACCAGGTCGTGGCCCTCGTCGTAGAGGCTCTTGGCAAACTCGATGATCAAGATCGCGTTTTTCGCCGACAGGCCAATGATGGTGATCAAACCGACCTTGAAGAAGACGTCGTTGGGCATCTCGCGCAGGGTCACCGCCAGCACGGCACCGAGCACGCCCAGGGGCACTACCAGCAGGACTGACGTCGGGATCGACCAGCTCTCGTACAGCGCCGCCAGACACAGGAACACCACCAGCAGCGACAAGCCGAACAGGATCGGCGCCTGGTTGCCCGACAAACGCTCCTGCAATGACAGCCCCGTCCATTCCTGCCCCAGCCCGGCAGGCCCTTGCGCCACTAGGCGCTCGATTTCCGCCATGGCTTCGCCGGTGCTGTATCCGGGCGCCGGTTCGCCGGAAATGCTGATCGCCGGGTAGCCGTTGTAGCGGTTCAGTTGCGCCGGCCCTTTAATCCAATTGGCCTGGACAAAAGCCGACAGCGGCACCATTTGTCCCTCGTTGTTGCGTACGTGCATCTTCAGCAAGTCCTCGACCTGCCTGCGTTGCTCGCCTTCAGCCTGGACCACCACCCGTTGCATGCGGCCCTGATTGGGGAAGTCATTGATATAGGCCGAACCGATGCTGGTGGACACGACGTTGCCGATATCGGCAAAGGCGACACCCAGCGCATTGGCATGTCGGCGGTCGACTTCCAGTTTTACCTGGGGCGCTTCGGCCAGCGCGCTTTCGCGCACATTGATCAGGATCGGGCTGGCTTGAGCGGCCTCCAGCAAATCGCTGCGTGCCTGCATCAATGTCGCGTACCCAAGGCCGCCACGGTCTTGCAGGCGGAACTCAAACCCGCTGGAAGTGCCAAGACCGTCAATCGGCGGCGGCAATACGACGAACACTTCGGCGCCTTTGATTTGGCTGGCCACCGCGTTCGCCCGTTCGGCGATCGCGGCCGCCGTGTCATTGCTGCCCCGCTGCGACCAATCCTTGAGCACCGTGTAACCCAGCCCGGCATTCTGCCCGCTGCCGGAAAAACTGAAACCGAGCACAAAGGTGCTGTTGTCCACACCCGGCTCGGTGGCGTTGTGTGCTTCGATCTGCTTGATGACCTCGATCGTGCGGCTTTGGCTCGCCCCGGGAGGCAGTTGAATATCGGTGATCGTATAGCCCATGTCTTCGACTGGAAGAAACGAGGAGGGCAGACGATTGAAACTCACCACCAGCACGATCAGCAGCGCGGCATAGATGAACAAATAGCGGCCACTGCGTTTTAAGGCCTGTGCGACCCAGCCCTGATAGCGCTCGGTCAGTTGTTCGAATCGGCGGTTGAACCCGGCGAAGAATCCGCGGGCCTTGTGCTCACCCGGTGCAACGGGTTTCAGTAGCGTGGCGCACAGTGCCGGTGTGAGGGTCATGGCAAGGAACGCCGAGAACAGAATCGACGTGGCCATGGTCAGGGAAAACTGCTGGTAAATGATCCCGACCGAACCTTGCATGAACGCCATCGGAATAAACACGGCCACCAGCACCAGGGTGATGCCGACGATGGCGCCGCCGATTTGTTTCATCGCCTTGCGCGTGGCGTCCCTGGGTGAGAGGCGCTCCTGAAGCATGATGCGTTCGACGTTCTCCACCACCACGATGGCGTCGTCCACCAGAATGCCGATGGATAGCACCATGCCGAACATGGTCAGCACATTGATGGAGAACCCCAGCACCTGCATGAGTGCAAAGGTGCCCATCAGGGCCACCGGCACAACCAATGTCGGAATCAATGTGTAGCGGATGTTTTGCAAGAACAGGTACATCACGGCAAACACCAGCACCATCGCTTCGAGCAAGGTGTAAACCACTTTGGTGATCGAGACTTTGACGAAGGGCGAGGTGTCGTAAGCGATCTGGTATTTCATGTCTGCCGGAAAGTAGCGCGTCAACTCATCCATTTTCGCGCGCACCAGCGTCGCAGTGCTCAATGCGTTGCCGCCGGGTGTCAGTTGCACGCCCAATTCGCTGGAAGGCTGGCCGTTGAGGCGAGTACCGAACTGGTATTCCTGGCTGCCGATCTCGACCCTGGCGACATCACCTATGCGCACGCTGGCCCCATTGGGCTGGGCACGCAGCACAATATCGGCGAATGCTTCAGGGCTCGACAGTTGGCCGTCTACGAGGATGCTCGCAGTGATTTCCTGGCTGCCGGCGACCGGCAGCTCCCCGAGGCTGCCGGCGGCTATCAGGGCGTTCTGCGCGATGATCGCGGCATTCACGTCCGCCGCTGTCAGGTTGAAGGCAATCAGCTTTTGCGGATCGACCCAAATACGCATGGCACGCTCGGCGCCGAACATCTGCACCTTGCCGACGCCGTCCAGACGTTTGATCTCATTGACCACGTTGCGCGCCAGGTAATCACTGAGGGACACGTTGTCGACGTCATCGCTGGTGCCGATCAGTGAGATGAACAGCAGGAAACCCGTGGAAACTTTCTCCACGCGCAAGCCCTGTTCTATCACCGCTTGCGGCAGGCGCGACTCGATGACCTTCAAGCGATTGAGCACGTCGACCTGCGCCAGCTCAGGGTTGGTGCCGGGTTTGAAGGTCGCGGTGATCGTGGCGGAGCCTTGGCTGCTGCGCGATTCAAAATACAGCAGGTGATCAGCCCCGCTGAGCTCTTCTTCGATCAGGCTGACGACACTTTGGTCCATGGCCTGCGCCGACGCGCCGGGGTAGGTGGCAACGACCTCGATTTTGGGCGGTGCAATGTTGGGGTATTGCGCCACGGGCAACTGCGAAATCGCCAGGACACCGGCCAGCACGATAAACAGCGCAATGACCCAGGCGAATACCGGGCGATCGATAAAGAATTGCGGCATAAGCTAGCGTCCTGCTGACTGACCAATAGCTTGGTCGAGTGGAAGAGCGGCGTTGTCGAGCACGACCTGCTCGCCTGGTCGGGCATGCTGCAGGCCTTCGACGACGATGCGGTCGCCGGCGCTGAGGCCGTCGGTGACGACCCACCGGTTCTGGTGCACCGCGCCCAGTTGCACGGTTTTCAGGCTCACGCGCAGTTGGTCATCCACCAACAGCACCTGTGGCAACCCCGCGCTGTTACGCAGGATGGCGCGCTGCGGCACGCTGATGCCTTGTTGGTCGATGGCGTGCTCCAGCCGCACACGCACAAAGCTGCCGGGCAGCAAATCGAGGTCGGGGTTGGGAAATTCGCTGCGCAGGATGATCTGGCCGGTGCCGGGGTCGACGGCGATGTCGCTGAACAGCAGCTTGCCGGGCAACGGGTACGCGCTGCCGTCGTCCTGGAGCAAGGTGGCTTTGGCCTGGCCTGGGCTCAATTGCTGCAACTGGCCGGAGCGGAATGCGCGGCGCAGTTCGTTGAGTTCACGGGTCGATTGCGTGAGGTCGACATGGACCGGGTCCAGTTGCTGGATCAGCGCCAGCGGGGTTGATTCGTTCTGGCCGACCAAGGCGCCTTCGGTCACCAAGGCGCGCCCGATACGCCCGGAGATGGGCGCGGTAACGGTGGCGTAACCCAAATTAAGACGCGCGCGTTGTACCAAGGCCTCATTGGCCGCGACGTCAGCCTCGGCCTGCCGTGCGCCCGCCCGTGCGTTGTCATATTCCTGAGCACTGATCGCATTGCCTGAGATCAACTGGCGGTAGCGCTGTTCTTGCTGGCGCGCGCGTGAAGCATCGGCTTGAGACCTTTTGAGTCCGGCCAGCGCGCTATCCAAGTCAGCTTGGAGCGGCGCCGGGTCGATGTAGAACAGCACGTCGCCCTGTTTTACGTCAGCGCCTTGCGCGAACACACTTTTGAGCACCACCCCAGCTACCCGAGCGTTTACCTGGGCCGTTCGTGGTGCCGCAATGCGCCCACTGAGCTCGCTGGTGATAGACAGGGGTTTGGCTTGCAGGGTTTCGGTGCTCACCTTTACGGGGGCGGATGCCTGCGGCTCGGTTGCCGGAGTGCAGCCGCTCACAGCAATCGCCAACACCAGTGAACCTGATGCGAAACGCAGTTCTCTATACATCGACATGCCTCCATAAAGAGGCATGGATGCTAGGAACGAGCAGTTAATTTGCTGTTAAGTCGACGTTGCAAGAGTGCGAGCAAATGTGACGCTTAGTTTCAAGTTATTGCAGCGAAGAGGCTCAAGTGCGAGGTCCAATCACCGCGACAAATTGACCCGATAGACAAAAGGCACGGCTCACTCCGTGCCTTTTGCGTCGCGCTCTGAGAAAATGCCCGTACTTTTTTTGCGGATGCCGACATGACTGCCCTCAAGAACGACCGTTTCCTTCGTGCCCTGCTCAAGCAACCCGTAGATGTCACGCCCGTGTGGATGATGCGTCAGGCCGGTCGCTACCTGCCGGAATACCGCGCCAGTCGCGCCAATGCCGGCGACTTCATGAGCTTGTGCATGAACCCGGAGTTCGCCTGCGAAGTCACGATGCAGCCGCTGGACCGCTACCCACAACTGGACGCGGCCATCCTTTTCTCCGATATCCTCACCATCCCTGACGCCATGGGCCAAGGCCTGTACTTTGAAACCGGCGAAGGCCCGCGTTTCAAGAAAGTCGTCAGCACCCTGGCCGACATCGAAGCCCTGCCGATCCCTGATCCGCACAAAGACCTCGGTTACGTGATGGACGCCGTCAGCACCATCCGCCGCGAGCTGAATGGCCGTGTGCCGCTGATTGGCTTCTCCGGCAGCCCATGGACCCTGGCCACCTACATGGTCGAAGGCGGCTCGTCGAAAGACTTCCGCAAGACCAAGGCCATGCTCTATGACAACCCACAAGCCATGCACCTGCTGTTGGACAAACTGGCCCAGTCGGTGACCAGCTACCTCAACGGCCAGATCATGGCCGGCGCGCAAGCGGTGCAGATCTTCGACACCTGGGGCGGCAACCTGTCGTCGGCGGCGTACCAGGAATTCTCCCTGGCCTACATGCGCAAAATCGTCAGCGGCCTGATCCGCGAACACGAAGGCCGCAAAGTACCGGTGATCATGTTCACCAAAGGCGGTGGCCTGTGGCTGGAAAGCATCGCCGACGCCGGTGCCGATGCACTCGGCCTGGACTGGACCTGCGACCTCGGTGACGCGCGCAGCCGCGTTGGCAACCGGGTGGCGCTGCAAGGCAACATGGACCCCACCGTGCTCTACGCCAAGCCGGAAGCGATCCGCACCGAAGTCGGCCGCATCCTGGCCAGCTACGGCAAGGGCAGCGGGCACGTGTTCAACCTCGGCCATGGCATCACGCCGGAAGTGAACCCGGAACATGCCGGCGCGTTCCTGCGCGCGGTGCATGAGCTGTCGGCGCAGTACCACGAGTAATGAAAAAGCCCGGCAGTGCCGGGCTTTTTATTAGGGTGTACACAAAACAAATGTAGGAGCTGGCGTGCCTGCGATAGCGGTGGTGAATTCACTACCGCTATCGCAGGCAAGCCAGCTCCCACATACAGCAAATCGCGTCAGGCCTATACATTCCCCAGCGGCGCCAGCTTCGCCAGCTTCAACGCCACCAACAGCGCGCCAATCAACAGCGCCACGATAAACCCACCAATCCCATTCCACCCGGCAAAATGCCAGAAGAACCCACCCGCCGTACCCGCAATACTCGAGCCCACGTAGTAGCAGAACAAGTACAGCGACGACGCCTGCCCCTTGGCCTTGACTGCGCGGCGTCCGATCCAGCTGCTGGCCACCGAGTGGGCGCCGAAGAAGCCGAAGGTAAAGATCAGCATGCCCGGCACCACCAGCCATAGCGGGGTGAACAGTGTCAGTAACATCCCCGAAAGCATCAGCACGATGGTGCCCCACAACACACGACGACGGCCGAGCCGATCAGCCAATGAACCGATTTTCGCCGAGCTGTAGATGCCCGAGAGGTACACCAGCGACAGCAGGCCGACCAGGGCTTGGCTTAATTCGTAAGGCGAAGCCAGCAGGCGATAGCCGATGTAGTTGAACATCGTCACGAACGCACCCATCAGCAGGAACGCTTCGAGGAACAACCAGGGCAGGCCCGCGTCCTTGAAGTGCATGACAAAGCCATCCAGCAGGTTGCGTGGCTTGAGGCTGCTGGCGCGGAAGTTGCGCGACTCGGGGAGGATCTTCCAGAACACCGTGGCCGCGATCAGCGCCAGGGCGCCGATGATCAGCGTGGCGGTGTGCCAACTGACGAAGTCGATCAGCACGCCCATGATCAGGCGCCCGCTCATGCCGCCAATCGCGTTGCCGCCAATGTAGAGCCCCATGGCCAGGCCGATGTGTTGCGGGTGAATCTCTTCGCTCAGGTAGGTCATCGCTACAGCGGCCAGACCGCTCAGTGACAAACCCACCAACGCGCGCATCAGCAGAATCCCTTCCCACGTCGGCATCAAGCCACTGGCGATGGTCGCCAGCGCGGCACAGAACAACGCGGACACCATCACGGGCTTGCGCCCCAGCCGGTCGGAAATCGGCCCGGTGATCAGCAATCCCAAGGCAAGCATCGCCGTGGCAACCGATAGGATCAGGCTGCTTTGCGCCGCATTGATGGAAAACTCGTGGGACAGCGCCGGCATCATCGGCTGCACGCAATACAGCAGCGCAAAGGTCGCAAACCCACCGGAGAACAGCGCCAGCACGGTGCGCATGAACATCGGCGTGCCTTTTTCGATGAACTGCTCGTTGAGCTGTGCCACCACCTCATCTAAGGCGGTAGGCGGGATGTCTTGAGCAGATGGAGCGACAGCAGATTTCACGGGGACCTCGGCGAGGGAAAGCCTGCCAGGACTGGCAATGCAAAAAAGAATATAGCTGCCTAATGATTCTTTCCAATATATTATTCGACCTGTTTGATAGCTTTAACGACCTAATGAGGTTTGCATGGAATTGCGTCACCTGCGGTACTTCATCGCCGTCGCCGAAGAGCTGCATTTTGGCCGTGCCGCGCAGGTACTGGGCATCTCGCAACCGCCGCTGAGCCAGCAGATTCAGGCGCTGGAGCAAGAGGTGGGCGCGCGCTTGTTTGAGCGGACCAATCGTCGGGTCGAGCTGAGTGAGGCGGGGCGGTTGTTCCTGCACGAGGCGCGGTTAGTGCTGGCGCAGGTCGACAAGGCGGCGGACGTGGCCCGGCGCGCGCAGTTGGGCGAACTGGGGGAGTTGAAGATTGGCTTCACCTCGTCGGCGCCGTTCAATTCCAGCATTCCGCAGGCGATCTTTGCGTTTCGTCAGGCGTTCCCGGCGGTGCACCTGAACCTGCAAGAGATGAGCAGCACCGAAGTGGCCGAGTCGCTGGTGGATGAGTCGATCCAGGTCGGGCTTATGCGGCCGCTGCCGTTGCCCGACTCGCTTAGCGTCATCGAACTGATGCGTGAGCCTCTGGTCGCCGTACTGAATGCCGGCCACCCGCTGGTGGAAGGCAGCGAGCGCGGTTTGCACCTGGCGCAACTGGCGCAGGAGCCGTTTGTATTCTTTCCGCGCACCTATGGCAGTGGCCTGTATGCGCAACTGCTCAACCTGGCCCGTGACGCCGGCTTCAGCCCGCACTTCGCCCAGGAAGCCGGAGAGGCGATGACCATCATCGGTTTGGTGGCGGCGGGGTTGGGTGTGTCGGTGCTGCCGGCGTCTTACCAGCGCATACGCATTGATGGCGTGGTGTATCGCACGTTGCTCGATCAGGAAGCGGTGACGGCCGTGTGGCTGGTGCAACGCAAAGGCGCGCAAACCCCGATGGCCAAGGCGTTTGTGGAACTTCTAACCCGTAAGGCGTTGGTATGACGGGCGAATAACCTGTGGCGAGGGAGCTTGCTCCCTCGCCACAGGAAAGCGGGTGTATCAGTTCTGCTTCGACGTCCCCGTCTGCTCAAACAACTGCGCCGCCGACCCCGGCTCATTCGCGCCATTGCTGCGCAAACCCGCCATGATGTCGCTGTCCAAGTTGTTCACCCAGCGGTTGTAGTTGCGATGGATCTTGCCGTCCTTGTAGCCCAGGTCGCGGCTGTCGCGGTAGGTGATGGCGTAGCTGTTGCGGGTGTAACGGATGTCGATGGCGGCGTAGTACTGGTTACGCACGGTGATTTCGGCCTGCACCAGTTGTGGGCTCAGGCGTTGCACGGTCCACTCGCGTTTTTGCAGGGCGTTGACGATGACCTGCTTCATTTTGTCTTCGCTGACCTGGGTGTCGGCCGGCAGCGCGTGCTGGGTGTTGAGCACCGGTTTGTTGGTGCAGCCGGCGGTGGTCAGCAACGCCAGGGTGATCAGGGTGGCGCGTAGCAAGGAAGACATTCCGTTTTCTCCAATCGATTAAAAATTCAGGACCAGCGGCGGAAGATCAGCGAGGTGTTGACGCCGCCAAACGCAAAGTTGTTGTTCATCACGTAATCGTTGTGCATTTCGCGAAAGCCACCTTGCAGGTAATCCAGCTCGCCGCATTGCGGGTCGACCGAATCGAGGTTGAAGGTGTGCACGTACTGGTCGCGGTTCATCATTTCAATGCTGAACCAGGACTCCAGTGCGCCGCACGCGCCCAAGGTGTGGCCGAGGAAACTTTTCTGCGAGCTGATGGGCATGCGGCTGCCGAACAGGCTGCTGGTCGCCAATGTCTCGGCAATATCGCCTTGATCAGTGGCAGTGCCATGGCCGTTCACGTAGCCGATGGCCGAAGGCTCAAGCCCGGCATCTTCCAGGGCCAGTTCCATCGCGCGGCGCATGGTTTTCTGCTCCGGGCGGGTGGTGTGCTGGCCGTCGGCGTTGCTGCCGAAACCCACCAGCTCGGCGTGGATGTGCGCCCCGCGTGCCAACGCGTGTTCGAGTTCTTCGAGCACCAACATGCCGCCGCCTTCGCCGATCACCAGGCCATCGCGGCCGCTGTCGTAAGGGCGTGGGCTGGTCTGTGGCGCATCGTTTTTCAGGCTGGTGGCGTACAGCGCGTCGAACACCATCGCTTCGGTAGGGCACAATTCTTCCGCGCCGCCGGCGAGCATCAACGGCAGGCGACCGAACTTGATCGCCTCGTAGGCATAGCCGATGCCTTGGCTGCCACTGGTGCAGGCGCTGGACGTCGGGATCAGCCGCCCGGTGAGGCCAAAGAAGATGCTGATATTCGCCGCCGTGGTGTGCGGCATCATGCGCACATAGGAGTTGGCATTCAGCCCCTCGGCCACGGAGTTCAGCAGCATATTGCCGAACGCCTTGATCTCATCGGTGCTACCGGTGGACGAGCCACAGGCCACGCCCATACGCCCGTCCTTGATCGACTCGTCGCCGAGCAAGCCGGCGTCCTGCAACGCCTGCTCTGCCGCCCACACGGCCAGGCGCGAGACGCGGCCCATGCTGCGCAGTTGCTTGCGCGTCCAATGGGCAGGCACCACGAAATCGTCGATGGGCCCGGCCAGTCGCGTGTTCAGTTCGGTGAAACGGTCCCACTCGTCCATGCGCCGAATGCCGCTGTGGTTGGCGCGAAAGTTGGCGGCGATGGTGTCCCAGTCGCAGCCCAGGGAGGTCATGCCGGCCATGCCGGTGACGACGACGCGCTTCATCAGCACAGGCCTCCGTTCACGGCCAACACCTGGCGCGTGATGTAGCCAGCCTCGGCCGACATCAGGAAATTCACTGCACCGGCGACTTCTTCCGGCGTGCCCATGCGCTGTGCCGGGATCATTTTCATCAGCTCTTCTACCGGCACGTTTTCATCCAGCATCGCAGTGTCGATCAAGCCGGGCGCCACACAGTTGACGGTGATTTTGCGCTTGCCCAATTCAATAGCGAGGGCCTTGGCCGCGCCGATCAAGCCGGCTTTCGACGCGCTGTAGTTGACCTGCCCACGGTTGCCGATCAGCCCCGACACCGAGGTGATGCACACGATACGGCCGGCGGCGCGACGACGAATCATCGGCATCATTACCGGGTGCAGCACATTGTAGAAACCGTCGAGGTTGGTGCGCATCACCACGTCCCAATCGTCTTCGGACAAGGCTGGGAACGCACCGTCGCGGGTCAGGCCGGCATTGAGCACCACGCCGTAGTAGGCGCCATGTTGCTCCACGTCGGCCTCAAGGATTGCCTTGCAGCTGGCGCGATCCGCCACATCGAATTGCAGCACGCGAGCCTTGCGGCCCAAGGCTTCAATTTCGACCTGCACCGCGTCCGCTTCAACGCGGCCACTGCGGCAATGCAGCACGATGTCATGCCCGGCCTGCGCCAGGCGTAGTGCAATGGCGCGGCCGATGCCACGGCTGGAGCCGGTGACCAGTACGGATTCAGTCATGGCGTTTCGTCCTTCGGTTCATCTAAATAATTGGCCGCCTGTGGCGGTCGAAATACGTTCAAGCGTGCGCTGGCCTGGATACCGTCGCCGGTGAGGTGGCATTCGAACACACCCATGCCGTTGTCGTCTTCCAGCGAGCGCAGGCCGTGGATGCGCAACTCGGCGCCTGCCGGGAAGTGTTCCACGTTGCACTCGAACTTGCGGGTGCCGAGCAGGAAGCCCAATTCCACCGCATCGCCTTTCTGGCGCGCGCGGCACCCGGCATAGGCGGCGACGCTTTGCGCCATCAGCTCGATGCCGACCCAGGCCGGCAGGCTGCCGTCCGCGCGGTTGAACAGGCCGCCGGGCTTGACGGTGAGGCGGGTGTGAATCTGCTCTTCATCGAACGACAACACCTGGTCGATCAGGATCATGTCGCCCGCATGGGGCAGCAGTTCGGCGAGTGGCCAATCGATCATGGGGCCTCTGCGATTATCAGGCTGACGTTATTACCGCCGAAAGCAAACGAGTTGCTCATCAGGCAGCGCTTTTTCAGGGTGTCGCCGGCCTGCGCCCATTGCAAGGCCGGCAGCGCCGGGTCGGCGTGGCCGTCCCACACATGCGGTGGTACCAAGCCGTGTGTCAGGCTCAGCCAGCAGAACGCCGCTTCCAGCGCGCCGGCTGCACCGAGCGTGTGGCCAGTCATGGGCTTGGTCGAAGAACAGGCCACGCCTTCGGGAAACAGGCTGGCGACAGCCAGGCTTTCCATGGCGTCATTGTGTTGGGTGGCGGTGCCATGCAGGTTCAGGTAACCGATGTGCTCGGGCGCAAGCTTCGCGCTGGCCAAAGCCTTGCGCATCGCCTGCAACGCGCCCTTGCCGGTGGGCTCGGGCGCGGAGATATGGTGCGCGTCGCAACTGGCGCCACTGCCCAGCAAAGCAATGGGTGCAGGTGTTTTAGTCATCAGAAACAGCACCGCCGCTTCGCCGATATTGATGCCATTGCGGTTCACTGAAAAGGGATTGCAGCGCTCGCTGGAGACGGCTTCCAGCGAGGTAAAACCGTTCAGCGTCAGCTTGCACAGGCTGTCGACACCGCCGCAGATCACCGCGTCACACATGCCCAGGTCCAGCAGGCGTTGAGCACTCATCAACGCGCGGGCGCTGGAGGTGCAGGCGGTGGAAATCACATAGGCCGGGCCGCTCAGTTGCAGCCAGTCGGCAAGGAAATTCGCCGGGGCGCTGAGTTCCTGTTGTTGGTAGTCGTAGTCGCCGGGGAATTGCTGGTCGCGCAGGTAATTGGCGATGCCACGGCTGGCTTCGTCAATGCCCGAAGTGCTGGTGCCCAAAACCACGCCGACTCGCGATGCGCCGTAATCGTGGATTGCCTGGCGGATCTCGCTTTCAATCTGCAACGCCGCTTCCAGCAGCAACTGGTTGTTGCGGCTGCTTTGTTGGTTCAGTTCGACAGGGATAGTCGCTAGCTCGCTGCGCACGCCACCCACCGGCAACACACGTTCCGGCACCCAGCCGCTCTCGGCGCGCATACCGGAGCAGTCGCCGGCGAACAGGCTGCGGCTGACCTCGGCCTGGCCGCGCCCCAAGGCACAGATCACGCCCAGCGCATTTAGATAAGCCGTCATCGGGCAACCCCAAGCGGCGTGATGCGGTAGCTCAACGGCTGGCCCGTCATGTTCACGCTAAACACCTCGGAAGACTGATACACGATTTGCCAATGGCCTGGCAGCGTGCGCGTGAGGTCCATGGCTTGGGCGCTGGGGTACAGCGCACGCACGTCATCCGCCGAGGTCAGGGCAAACAGCAGTGCGGCGAACAACTCGCGGGCTTGAGGGTTGGGCGGCAGCAAGCCATCGGCCTGCCACTGGCCATCTACCAGCTTTTGCCGGGCCAGGGGAATGCCCAGCGGGTCCATCATCGACCAGCGAATGGCTGCGCCTTCGCGCTGGATCACCAGCAGCCAATCCTGGCTCTGGCTGCCTGCCAGGCGCTGCACATGCAGTTGCATCGGCAAGGCCAGGGCTGGGGGTTTTTCCGGCAATGGCGGCTGGCTGACGCAGGCGCTCAGCAGCAACAGGCAGCCGATCAACAGCAGGCGGATCATGGTGCGGCGCTCACTAAAGGCTTACGCGCCACGCAGTTCACCAAGGTCTCTTCACGCTGGCCCACCGGTGGCGGGTTGCGCAGGCCCCAGCGCTCGAGCAAGCCGAAATCGCTGGAACGGCTCCACCATAAGTACGGATACGAGACGTTCTGCGGGCCGAATTCAAAGCCCTGCTCGCGCAGCATTTGCAAATACTCTTCGGCGCTTTTCTGCACGTGCATCGGGTGGCGGAACAGCCAGCGAATCACCCAGGTGTCGATGTAGGCTTCGGTGGACTCGGCAAACAGCAAGTAGCCGCCCGGTTTGAGCACGCGGTAGAACTCTTTCAAGGCGCGATGCTGTTCCACCAGGTGGTGGAAGGTCTGGTGGCAGAACAGGATATCGACGCTTTCATCCGGCACTTGCAGGGTGGCGCAGTCGCTGCCGATCAGCTCGATGGTCAGGCCCTGGCGCGCGGCTTCGGCCTTGCTCAGTTCCAGGCTGTGAGGGTCGGCGTCCAGGCCGATCAGGCGCTGCGGCGCGAACACGTGCTGTAAATACTGGAACGATTTGCCCTGGCCGCAACCGGCGTCCAGCAACACCGGCGCTACCGGTAGTGGCTCGGTGAACAAGCTGCGCAGGTCGTTGATCGCCACGCGCAACACGTGATGCTGCCAGGTGTGGCTGCGCAGGAACCAGAAGCCGAACTTGGTTTCTTCGACGTAGTTTTTACTCAGGTATTGAGTGCTCATACTGTTTCGCCCGCACAAATCTCCGACAACATCCGCAACCGCCGCTTGGGTTCGCTGACAAACGGGTTGCGCTCATCCCACGCATAGCCGGCGAGGATCGAGCTGATCATCCGGCGAATCTCCGGCGAGCTGCTCGGGTGGAAAATCACATCCTGGAAGGTGCCGGCGTACCAGCCTTCGACGTAGCAACGGAAGGTATCGACGCCGCGCTTCAACGGCTCGGCAAACTCGGTTTGCCAATCCACTGTTTCGCCCTTGAGTTGGCGATGCAGCAGCCCCGCGGCCATGCTTGCCGAGCGCATGGCGATGGTCACACCGGAAGAAAACACCGGGTCGAGGAATTCCGCCGCGTTGCCCAGCAGCGCAAAGCCCGGGCCGTGCAGGGTTTTGACGTTGGCGGAGTAGCCACCGATGGTGCGCGCGGGCGTGTCCCACACGGCGTTTTGCAGCACGCCGGCAAGGCTTGGGGTTTCTGCGATAAAGCCGCGCAGGCAGGCGTCGAGGTCGCTGTCGCGGCCGTCGAAATGCTCCTTGGCCGCAACCACGCCCACCGAGCAGCGACCGTTGCTGAACGGGATGGTCCAGAACCAGATGTCACGCTGGGTGGGGTGGGTGGTGATCAGGATCTTGGTGCGGTCGAAGCCTGGGTGGTCGATGTGGTCTTCAACGTGGGTGAACACCGCCTGGCGCAGCGGGAAATTTGACGGTGCTTCCAGGTCCAGCAGGCGCGGCAGCACGCGGCCGTAGCCGCTGGCGTCGAGCACGAACTTGGCCTTGAGGTGGTACTCGCTGCCATTCTCGCGGCGCACGTGCAGGTAGCGGCTTTCGCCGGCGAAGTCCACGCCGACAATGGTTTCGCCGTAGCGAATGTCCACGCCTTGCACGGCGGCCTGGTCGGCCAGCAATTTGTCGAATTCGCCGCGCTGCACCTGGAAGGTGGTGGGCTTGCCGTTGCTGAACGTGTCACCAAAATCAAACGCGCTGTAGCGCTCGCCCCAGGCAAACGCGGCGCCGGTTTTCAACTGAAAGCCTGCCGCCTGGACGGCCTCGAGCATGCCGGCTTCTTCGATAAAATCGATGCAGTGCGACAGCAGGCTTTCGCCAATCGAGAAATGTGGGAAATGCTGACGCTCGATAATCAATACATCATGCCCGTTGCGCTTTAACAGCGCGGCAGCGATCGCACCGGACGGGCCGGCACCAATCACCACCACCTGGCGACGTTCCATTTCAACTGTGGGCACGATGGCTCCTTGCCATTTTGGCGGTAATCACATTCATAAGGCGTGCTTCTGTTGGCCGGCCCAAGGCGCCAGCATAAAGCTGAACGCCAGGCCCAAACTGACCGACAGGCCGAAATTACTCACGGCCGGCGTACTCGACACTGCCAGCAGGCCAAACGACAACCAAGTCGTCAGCGCTGCCAGTAGCGTACCTAAAAGACTCACGGCAGGGCCGCCGATTTGCTCGCGCATCAAGATCGCGTAGTCGACGCTGATGGCCGTGACCAGCAGCAGGCCGAACAGGCTGAACAGGGTCAGCGGTTGGCCCAACCAACCCAGGCTGGCCAGGCTGCACAGCGCCGCGAGCAGCGGCAGCGCGACGATGCGCAAGGCGCCGCCGAAGCCGAACGGCAGGATCAGCAACAGCACGATCAGCACGCACGACATCAATTTCAATTCAGCGGCGCTGATCTGCGTGTCGGCGAACACGCGGTTCAAGTCGCCCAGGCGATCGACCAATTGCACGCCGGGCAGGTCCAGCGCCTGCACCCGTAGCAACGCAGGGTTGTTTAAGCCTTGCAGGCTGACCATCGCCGCCACGCCGCCGTTTACCGGGCCCAGCCACAATGTGCGCCAAGGCTCGGCCAACGGGCCTGCCAGCGCGGCATCGATGTCTTCGGTGGGCAGCGCTTGCAGCTGCGCGACTTCGGCTTGCAGCGCGCTGGCGGGCACGCCAAGGTCCAGCAGCGGCTGCCAGTGTTGCGGCAGTTGGTTCAGCGCATCGCGCAGCTGTTGTTGCTCGGCGGGCAGGCTGACCAACTGGTTGAGCGCCAGGTAGCCCTGCAACTTGTCCATATTCACCAGTTGGTCCAGGCGTTGGCCCAAGGCCGCCTGACGCTCCAGCAACTGCTGCTGATTGTCGGCCCGTACCAGGAAGAACTGGCTGGTGGGCTGGAACCCGGTGATGCGCGCCACGGCCTGGGCTTCCTGCAGCAAGTGCGGCGGGGCGCCGATCCATTGGCGGATATCGTTTTTGCTGTTCAGGTGCCACAGGCCACCGGCGCAAAACACCAGCACCAGCGCCAGCAGCACCGGGCTTGGTACGCGTTTGATCAAGGCTGCACGCAGCAGCCACAGGCCTTCAGCGATGCGCAGCGGCCATTGCGCCGGGCGCAGCTCCACGCCTTTGAGCAGCGCGGGCAACAGGCACACGGCCGACAGGTAGGCGCCGACTAAACCGGCGGCGGAGAACACCGCGATTTGCGTCAGCGCCGGGAAGGGCGTCCAGGCCAGCGCCAAGTAGCCGATGCAACTGGTGGCCAGGCTCAGGCTCAGCCCTGGTAGCGTCAGGCGCAACGCCGGCCAACTGCGCCACGGCTGCAGGCTCCAGCTTTTGGACAGGTAGTGCAGCGGGTAATCCACCGCCACGCCGATCAGGCTGGAGCCCAGCACCAAGGTCATCACATGCATATGGCCGAACAGCGCCACACAGGCCACCGCGCCAAACAGCATGCCCACCAGCACCGGCACAAAGGCAAGCAGCACGCGCCAGCGGCGGAACGCCAACAACAGCAATAACAGAATGCCCAGGGTGGCGCCGCCGCCGACCCAGGTGATTTCGCGGGTCGCCTGCTGCTGACCATTGGCCGCGTAGAGCAACCCGCTGGCGGCGAGCAATTGCGCGTCTTGTTCGCTGGCCTGCGCGCGGCTGGCCTGCAGCAGATCCGCCACTTGCAGCGGCAGTTTCATATCGAAGGCATTGCCGGTGGTACGCGCGCGCAGCAGCACCCAGCTTTTGCCGTCGGCATCGGCGATCAACGCGCCGCTGCCGATATCCAGTTGCACCGAACCGTGCTGCGGCTGGCTGTTCTGGATACGTCCGGTGAGGCCCAGCCAGTCGTCCTGGCTTGGCACCAGGCTGAACCCGGTGAACGGGTCGAACAACGCTTGCACACGCTGCTGAATGAAGGCGTCGGGGTGCTCGATCAGTTGTTCGCGGTCTTTGGCTGAGAGCATCGCCAGTCGCCCGCGCAGCAGTTGTTCGCGCAACGCCGGCAAGTCGGCTTGCAGGTTCCACTGCACTTTTTCAAACAGCCCGCTGGCTTGCCAGCGCTCGCCCAATTGCTGCGCGAGCGCCACGGCTTTTTGCCGATCGGCATGCCCCACCAACACCAGCATTTCGCGGTTCAGCGGTTCCTGCATGCGCTGTTCGGCTTTGAGCTCCAGTGCATCCGGCGTGCTGCCCGGCACCAGCTCCATCAGGTTGGCCGACAGCGGTGCACCCTGGCGCCACTGCCAGCCGGCCAGGGCCAGTACAGCCACCAGCAGGATCAGGAACAGGCGCGGTAACAGGCGCTCACTGGGCAAAGTCGTGGCTCTCCGCTTCACTCAACGGTTGGCCGGCCGTGCTGTCCTGCATGCGCAGCACGGTGCTGTCGCCTTGGGTTTCCAGCAGTTGGATGGTTTGGACCAGCTCGCCGCCGTCGATATTGATCTGGGTGAACACTTGCTTGAGCAGCAATGAGCGTGGGGTCAGCGTCAGCTTCCATTGCTTGGCCTCGCCTTGCAGTTGCAGGTCGAAGTCGCGCTGCAGGCCGCTGCTGTCGCCTTGGAGCACGGCGAGGAACAGACGGTTCTGCTCGGCACCGGCGCTCTTGTTCGGCAGCAGCTGCCAGCCGTTGGCGTCGCGGCGCGCGATGCCTTGGGTGCTGATGCGGTAGTCCTGTTGCAACGGCGTTTTCAACAGCCACAGCAGGCCGTGGTCTTTGGCGAGCACGAAGGTGCCTTTGCTGACCAAGGGTTGCGGCAGGGCGCGCAGGTGTTTTTCCTGGGTGAAGGTGCCGTGGATCACTGAGGGTTTAGCCAACTGGTCGCTCAGCTGTTGCAGGTCAAAAGCATGAGCGCTGAGGCTCAGCATCACGCTTGCAAACAGGATTAAAACTCTCATGCCAAGGCCCTTTCGACGGCGTCGGTGAATATTTTCGGCGAGGCCAACTGCATCTCGCGGCTGGCAATCTCTACCGCCACTTGCACGGTGCTGGCGCGGGTCAGGCGTTCGCCGCTGGCCAGATCAGTGATCAGGTAATTCACCTTCAAACGGTTCTCCCATTCCACCAGGCTGGCGCGCACATTGATCGTTTGGCCAAAGGTGGCGCCGCGCACGTAGCGCAGCTGCATGTCGATCACCGGCCAGGCGTAGCCGGATTCGAGCATCGCGGTGTAGTTATGGCCGAGCTTGTCCAGCAGCGCGCAGCGCGCCACTTCCAGGTACTTCACGTAATGCCCGTGCCACACCACGTTCATGGTGTCGATGTCGAAAAACGGCACGCGGATTTCAGTGTCGCAATGCAACACGCCTTGGCTACGCATGCAGCCTCCAGTGTTGCTCGGCGATACGCTTGAGGCACAGGCGCAGTTCGCCTTCCAGCGCACGGTCTTCGATGACCGGCGGGAAGTCTTTGGCGAGTGCTTCATGCATGGCTGCCAAGGCCGGCGGCAGTGGCCGCGCATCCTCAGCCTGGGCACGCAGCCACACACCTTGGTTGGCCGCGAGCAGGGTGGCGGCGGCCACCTGTTCGGTCAGTTCCAGCACGCGGATCGCATCGCGGGCGGCGATGGTGCCCATGCTCACTTTGTCCTGGTTATGGCACTCGGTGGAGCGCGAGAACACGCTGGCCGGCATGGTGTTTTTCAGCGCTTCGGCGGTCCAGGCACTGGTGCCGATCTGCACGGCCTTGAAGCCGTGGTTGATCATCGCGCGGTCGGCCGGCGCGCCGGACAGGTTGCTCGGCAAGCCGTGGTTGTAACGCACATCCACCAGCAGCGCGAGCTGGCGGTCGAGCAGGTCGGCGACGTTGGCCACCAAGGTCTTGAGGCTGTCCATCGCGAAGGCGATGTGCCCGCCGTAGAAGTGCCCGCCGTGCAGTACGCGTTCTTCTTCGGCGTCGATAATCGGGTTGTCGTTGGCGCTGTTCAGTTCGATCTCGATAAATGAGCGCAGCCAGTTCAGGCTGTCGGCCAGCACGCCGAGCACGTGGGGCGCACAGCGCAGCGAGTAGCGATCCTGCAGGCGGTGCAGCGGTGCGGTTGGCGCATCAATCGCCAGGTCTTTGCGCAGCCACGCGGCGACTTGCATCTGCCCCGGGTGCGGCTTGGCGGCGAACAGGCGCTCGTCAAAGTGTTCCGGGTTGCCTTGCAGCGCCACCACGTTCAGCGCGGTGATGCGCGTGGCCAGTTGCAGCAGGTAGTCGGCGCGGGCGAAGGCCAGGCAGGCGAGGCCGGTCATCACGGCGGTACCGTTCATCAAGGCCAGGGCTTCTTTGGGGCGTAGCACCAGCGGCTCCCAGCCGAGTTCGCGGTGCACATCGGCGGCCTGGCGACGTTCGCCACCGAACATCACTTCGCGCTCGCCGGACAAGGTCGCGGCCACGTAGGACAGCGGCGTCAAATCCCCGCTGGCGCCCACCGAGCCTTCTTCCGGGATCAGCGGCAGCACGTCGTGCGCCAGGAATGCGTGCAGACGCTCCAGCAACTCCACACGCACCCCGGAAACGCCGTGGCACAACGACTGCAAGCGCGCCGCCAGCACCGCGCGGGTGGCTTGTGCGTCGAGCAACTTGCCCAGGCCGCAGCCGTGGAAGGTGTACAGGTGACGTGGCAACGCCTCGACGTGCTGCAACGGCACCGCCACCACGCACGAGTCGCCGTAGCCGGTGGTCACGCCGTAGATCACGCCTTCCTTGTCCAGCAGCGAGTCGAGGAACTGCGCGCCTTTGGCAATGCGCTGGCGATACGCCGCGTCGCCCTGCAACTGCGTGGGCGCCTGACGGTTGGCCAAGGCCAGCACGTCTTCAATGCGCAAAGCGCGTTCGCCAAAGGTTACCGGCTCAAGATGCGTCGTCATCGGTCTTCCAGAAAGGGTAAAAGTTGAACCATTGTTGGGGCGCTTCCAGGCAGAACTGGCCCAGGCGTGCGGCGTAGCGCGCGGTCCACAGGGCGATGACCTGCTCGCGGGTGCTGCGCTTCCATTCGATCAATTGCGCGAAGGGCTCGATGGTCAAGCGATAGCGGCCCTGGTGTTTCAGGCACATCAGCAGGTTCACCGGGCATTTGAGCAGCCCGGCCAGCAGCCACGGGCCTTGGGGGAATGCTGCGTCAAAACCGAGGAAATCCACACGCACCTTGCGCCCGCCGTGCAGGGGTACGCGGTCGCCGGCAATTGCCAGCCATTCGCCGTCGTCCAGGCGCTGGCTGAGCAGCAGCATGGTCGCCGGGTCCAGTTCGCTGACTTGGATCAGGCGCAAATGCGTGGCCCCGGCTTCGCCCAGCAGGCGGTTGAAACGCTCGGCGTGCTTGGTGTGCACCAGCACGTTCATGGTGACTTGTTCACCCATTTCGGCCAGCGCGCGGCACACTTCAAGGTTGCCCAAATGCGCGCCGACCAGCATCTGCCCGCGTTCACCGCGCAGTTGCCCGCGCAATTGCGCCGGGTCGTTGATTTCGATCTGTTCCAGGTGCAGCTTGCCGTTCCACACGTCGAGCTTGTCGAGCAATGAGTCGGCAAACGCCATGAACTGGCCGAAGACTTTTTTATGCGTAGGCCGCAGCTCATCGCGCCCGCTCCAGTCGGCCAGGCGCTGCTGGTATTCCCAGGCGCTGTGGCGTGCTGTGCGGCCGAACAGGAAAAAGTACAGCACGATGCCGTACAGCAACGGGCTCAGCAGGCGGCGGCCAAGGACTTTAGCGGCGACGGCGGTGAGTTTCATCAGCCAGAAACTGCCGCGCTCTTCGCGGTCGGCCCAGTGCTTGGTGTTGTCGCTCATGCCTGCCACCGTCGCCACAGGATCATCGGCGCACGCACCAGCATGCCGAAGAACAACCGCGTGTGCATGGCCGAGATGCGCACGTTGTCGCGCAGCAGGCGGAAGTGCGACACGCCGTCGGCGGGGTAGTGCACCTTGGTCGGCAGCCAGCGCATTGGCTGGTTACGCCAAGCCAGGCGCACCAGGATGTCGGAGTCGAAATCCATGCGCGTGCCGATGTAGGCCGAGTCCATCAGGGCCAGCGTAGGCGCCAGCGGGTACACGCGAAAGCCGCACATCGAGTCGCGAATCTGCAGCGACAGGGTGTTGATCCACACCCACACGTGGGTCAGGTAGCGTGCGTAGAGGCGGCCCTTGGGCACGCTGTCGTCGTATTCGGGGTAGCCGCAGATTACGGCGTCGGGGTGCCTGCGTGAGGTATCGAGGAAACTCTCGACTTCGCGCAGGTCGTGCTGGCCGTCGGCGTCTACTTGCAGGGCATGCGTGAAGCCCAGGCGCGCGGCTTCGCGGAAACCGGCCATCACTGCGCCGCCTTTGCCTTGGTTGTTGGGCAAGGTCAGCAGGGTGACGTTTTTGAGTGTGGCCAATTGCGCCAAGACCGCCGCGCAGGCCGGGCTGCTGCCGTCGTCGACCAACAGGCACGGCAGGCCGCTGTTCAGCAGGCTGTGGACCACGGCGGGTACGGCGGCTTCATGGTTGTAGACCGGGATCAGGGCGCAGGGGTTATGCATGGCTCACCCAACCGACTGGTGGCGGACTTCCTGTGGTGAGCAGGCTTGCCCCGCGTTGGGCTGCGAAGCAGCCCCAAAACCTGCCCACTCGGTATGTCTGACACAGCTCGGTTACCTTACTGGGGCCGCTTCGCAGCCCAATGCGAGGCAAGCCCGCTCGCCACAACAATCCCGCCTGCCACAAAAGCTTATGCATGCGCGTTTACCAGTTGGATCCGGCCGCTGGAGCAGGCCGCGACGCCGTTGCGGTAGGCGAAGTACAGCTTGGCGCGTTCCTGGTCGAAGCGCAGGTGCAGTTCAACGTGGTCGCCGGGGCGTACCAGTTGCTGGAACTTGAGCACTTCCATGCCGGCAAAGGTTGTGGGCAAATCCAGCAACTGCTGGCCGAGGTTGAAGGCCCATTCCACCTGCACCACGCCTGGCAAAACCGGCGTGACCGGGAAGTGGCCGCTGAAATAGGCCAGGTCCGGCGGGATGCTCAGTTGCACGGTCCATTCACCGTTGGCTTCGACTTGCTCCAGCACTTCGGGCGCTTTTGGCCGTGGTGCGAGCAGCAGCGCCGCCACATCCGCCTGGGGCAGTTTGCCTTGAGCATTCAGTGGCAACTGGCGCAGCAACCGCCAGCGACGCGGTAGGGCCAGTGCTTCGCAGTGTTGGCTCAGGTGCTGGCGCAAGGTTTGGGTGACGGTGCGGCGGCCCTGATTGCGCAGCGCATGCAGGCCATCGGCGCTCAGCACCACCAGCGCGCCGAGGGAGGCGCGGTTTTCCTGCACCACGCCCAGGCGGGTTTCGGCGACCCAGGCGTGGGCCATCAGCGCCTGCTCCAACATGGGCAGGGAGATGCGTTTTTCTTCCAGCTTGACGATGCGGTCCAGGCGGCCCAGCAGCTCAAAGCGGCCATCGGAATGAATGCGGGCGGCGTCGGCGGTCTGTTCGATATGCCCCTCGGGCAGGTAAGGCGACGCAATGCGCAGGGCGCCGTCGGCATCCTGGCTCAGCGCTACGTCGGCGAACGGCTGCCACGGCTGCGCGCCTTGGCGCCAGGCGATGCCGCCGGTTTCCGAGCTACCGAGGATTTCCGTCGGCCATTGCTGCAAACGGTCATAAAGGCTGCCGGCGGCCTCGATAGGCAACGCGCCACCGGAGGAAAACACCCGTGCCACCTGGCTCAGCGCGGGCCAGTCGAGGTTGTCGCCCATGCGCTTGAGCAGCGCGGGGCTGGCGACCCAGGCGAATTGTGGGTGTTCGCGGCTGGCGCGCTGCATGTCTTCGGGGAAGGCCAGTTGTTTGCGCACAAAGGTGCGACCGGCGCACAACGGCCACAACACCCGGAACAACAAACCGTAGATGTGTTGGGTGGCAACGCTGCCGATGATGCACGCGTCTTTAAGGTCCGCACCCCACAGGGTTTCCAGCGCCTGAACTTCGTTAGCCAGTTGGCGCAGGGTCTTGTCGATGCGCTTGGGTTCGCCACTGGAGCCGGAGGTACACAGGCTCAGTTGGCAGGTATCCAGGTCGAGTGCGGCGGCGCTCAACGGCGGCTGATACAGCGCGTCAAGATCGGCGGCCTCAATCAGCCAGGCATCCACGGCGTCGTCCCAGCGCTGGCGCGTTTGGGGCTGCAGGTCGGCGGGCAGCAACACGCTGGCGCCGGCACGCCAGGCGCCGAGCAGGGCAATCGCCAGCAGGCCTGCGTCTTCCAGGTGCACGGCCAAACGCTGGATACCGCGCGCCTGCAAGCCTGCCGCCAGGCTCAGGGATTGCGCCCACAGCTGGGCGTGATTCATCGCAGGTTCGGTGGTGACCAAACGCTGTTCCAGCGGCTCAAGCAGCAGGTGCTCAAGTTTCAACCCATTCATACGCGGCCTCGAACCCTTTGTCGTACCAGCCATTCCACGGCAAACAACAACCCCATCAGCCCGTAGGCGATCAGGCCGTTGTACAACGTCCACCAGCTCAGCGGCGCCCATAAGGTGAGGGCGGCGGCGAGTAGGCCATTACACAGAAAAAACACACTCCACACCACGGTGACCTGGCGTGTATAGATAATTGCCTTGGGCGGCAGGTGCGGGTCGGTCATGCGCGCCAGGCGCTCGACCATTGGCGGGCCGTATTTCAGGCTCAGGCCGAACAGTGCCAGCATGAAGGCGCTGACCAGGCTGGGGTACCAGCGCAGCAGTTGCGGGTTGTCGAACCAGGCCAGCAACAGGCAAAACACAATCACCGCCACCGCCATCCAGCGGCTGCCGGGGCGTCGTGCGCCGGTCAGCGCACGCAGCAGCCACAGGCTGCCCAGCAGCAAGCCGAATTGCCACGGCGCAAAGTGCTCGGTGCCGTAATACACCGCAAACGGATACAGCAGCCCCGCCAGCAACAGGCCAAGGCCGATCAGCCGGCTCATGCGGCAGGTGTGACCAGACGGTACACCGCCTCAACCACGTCGTTTACGGTGCGCACAGCCTTGAATTCTTCGGCGGCGATCTTCTTGCCGGTTTGGCGTTTGATGTGGTCGATCAGGTCCACGGCGTCAATGCTGTCGATCTCCAGGTCCTGGTACAGGTTGGCATCGAGGGTGACGCGCGAAGGCTCCAGTTCAAACAGTTCCACCAAGGCGTCGCGCAAGGTGTTGAAAATATCGTCACGAGTTTGCATGGTCCGGTCTCAAGCTGCCTGTCTGGCCGTGACGAACGCCGCAAGGCTGGCCACATTGGTGAAGTGATTGCGCGTGTCTTTGGCGTCGGCATCGATTTTGATGCCGTACTTTTTCTGGATCGCCAGGCCCAATTCCAGGGCGTCTACCGAATCCAGGCCCAAGCCTTCGCCGAACAGGGTCTGGTCGCTGCCGATGTCGTCGACGCTGATGTCTTCCAGGCCCAGGGCCTCGATGATCAGCGTCTTTATGTCGTGCTCAAGGCGGTGTTGGTCGCTCATCTTCGGCGAGCTCCTTAATAAAATAGTGGTGCAGGTAATCGTTGAGCTTGCGTGAAGCCTGGGGCGCGGGCCCGAGTGCGGCAAAGGCGTGTGGTTCTATATCGGCACCCACGCGCAAACTGAAATGAAATCGACGTTTAGGAATGCGGTACCAGGGTTCTGCCTTGGTCAAGGTGGTGGGGCTGACCTTGATCACCACCGGGGTGATGATTGTCGCACCGCGCAGCGCAATGGCGGCGCCACCGCGATGAAAGGCGGGCGCCGCGCCAGGTGTGGTGCGGGTGCCTTCCGGAAAGATGATCAGGGTCTGGCCTTGGCGCAGTGCCTCGGCGGCGGCATCGAGCATTTCGGCGCTGCCGTCATTGCTGATATAGCCTGCATCACGCACCGGCCCACGGGTGAACGGGTTCTGGAACAGGCTCTGCTTGACCACGCAATTGGTCTGGCGCATCAGGCCGATCAAAAACACCACGTCGATCAGCGACGGGTGGTTGGCGACGATCATCTGGCCCGGGCGGCCGAGTTTTTCTGCGCCTTCGACGCTGTAGGTCAGCACGCCGGCGCGCTGCATCATGCGGATGAAGAACCAGAACAGTTTGCTGATGGTGTGGCGAGCGCGACGCTGGTGTTGTTCAGCGCTGCCCGGCAGGCAACTGAGCAACGGGAATACCAGCAAACGCAGGCACAGCCCGCCCACGCCGAACATGAAGAAGCTGGCGGCGGTGGCGAACAGGCGCCAGTAATAGGCGTCCCGTGGTTTGTCGGTCAAGGCTTGCGTTGCCAGTTCCATACACGGTTCTTCCAAGCATGTTGGCAGGCGACCTGTTCAGTGAGCAGGGTGCGCAGCAGGTTCAGGGCGTGGGGCCACTGGGTTTGACTGAGTTGGACAGCGCCGCTGTTTAGTTCCATTTGCCACTCGTCGCCCGGTGTCAGCAGCAGGCCGACGGCGTAGGGAAAGGGCACGTCATGGATCCAGCTGGCATAGGCCTCGGGCGGTTGTTCTTCGGTGATTACCAGCAACACCGCGGGGGCGCCCTCGTTGAGCAGCGCGGCGGCTTCGAGCATGCCGTGCTCCAGGCCATCGCCGGCGGCGGCTAGGGCAGTCATTTCGCTGGTTTCATTGCGCAGGATCGACCACAGGCCGATCACCGCGTTGTGCACCGACAGGCTGAACTGGGTCGGCGATAGGGGCTGATCATTGGCCAGGTCGCTGAGAATATCGAGGGTGCGCGGGGTTTCGCCGTGCCGTGAAATAAACACGAGTGGCAGGTCTTGCAGGCCTTCGGCCAGCGGCCAACCCACGCTAAAGGCCATGCGCGCCAGTCGGCTCAGGCGGCGGCGCTGCATGGCCGGCAGGAAGGATACGTCCGGCGAAGCATCGCTGGCAGGCAGCAACACCGGGGCTTGGCACCAGGCGTGCCAGTCGTGCGCACTTTCCAGGCCGGGAGCCCAGGCGCGCCATTGGGCGATGTTGAAAGTGATCACTGAGAAGTTATCCCGCCCCTGCGGGCTTCCATGTGCGGCCGTTGGCCCCGAATACCGGGACAGGGAGCAATAGCCGAGTGGCGCGCATTATCCCGGTGCTGCGGGGTTCTAGCAAACGTTGGTAAAGAATTGTTCATGGCTAATTACAATTTGGTAGTAAAGATTTACCGATTGTCCTTTACCCGATGCCGGACTGGCTTGTAGGAATATTCCTTTTTGCGTATCGGCTACGTATGGCAGTCGAGGTGAGACACGCGGTTGATGCAGCAGTGCATGAATGAACGAGGTAGCTAACAGGCGCTTTTGCCCTCTACACTCGGACATTCATTGATACACGGAGGTTTTTCCATGCGGCGTGTGGTGTTCAATCAGAAAGGCGGCGTTGGCAAGTCCAGCATTGCCTGCAACCTGGCGGCGGTCAGCGCCAGTGAAGGCTATCGAACCCTGTTGGTGGACCTCGATGCACAAGCCAACTCAACCCAGTACCTCACCGGGCTGACCGGCGACGATATCCCGATGGGCATTGCCGAGTTCTTCAAGCAAACCCTGTCTTCCGGGCCGTTTTCCAAGAAGAACCGCGTGGATATCTACGAAACGCCGTTCGACAACCTGCACGTCATCACCGCGACCGCCGAGCTCGCGGACCTGCAGCCCAAACTTGAAGCCAAGCACAAGATCAACAAGCTGCGAAAGCTGCTGGACGAGTTGAGCGAAGATTACGACCGGATTTACCTTGATACGCCGCCGGCGCTGAATTTCTATGCGGTATCGGCGCTGATTGCCGCTGATCGCGTGTTGATCCCTTTCGATTGCGACAGCTTCTCGCGCCAGGCGCTGTATGGCCTGCTGGCAGAAATCGAAGAATTGAAGGAAGACCACAACGAAGGCCTGGAAGTGGAAGGCATCGTGGTCAACCAGTTCCAGGCCCGCGCAAGCCTGCCTCAGCAGATGCTCGATGAGTTGATTGCCGAGGGCCTGCCGGTGCTGCCGGTGTACCTGGCCAGCTCCGTGCGCATGCGCGAGTCGCATCAGGAGAACAAGCCACTGATCCACCTGGACCCACGGCATAAGCTGACGCAGCAGTTTGTGGAGTTGCATAACTTGCTGGAAAACGCGTGACTCTTGCCAGCACCACAATAACCCTGTGGGAGCTGGCTTGCCTGCGATGCAGGCAACTCGGTCTGCCAGTTAGACCGAGGTGATGCCATCGCAGGCAAGCCAGCTCCCACATTTGGTTTTGCATTCCTGCAAGGGGATTTGGATTGTTCCCACAGGGGCTGTAGGAAGCCTCTGGCAAGCGGGGTTGCGCCTTGTCTCGCTGCCTACAGATAAGCCAGAATCGCCCGGCTTGTGCGTCTGGATGGGCGTCTTTAAGGTTCTTCGGTCACTGAATGTTCAGTGATCGGGTTTAGTAGCCCGTGGTGAGACGTACAGCAACTCTTCGGTCAGGACCTTCCTGAACGTGATGGTGGCTGTACGGAGGGCGCTTTCGAGCGCGCCGGTTTGCGTCTCCCCGGTCTACTAACCTGCGTACAGCTACCACCCTCCGTTTAGTAGCGGCTGGTTGCGGCTTCTACTAGGAGACGTTCCATGGTTAACCTTTATACCGTTGCACCCAACCTCCCCACCGAAACCCTCGTGCTTAACAGCTACGAAACCTTCTCGTCCGTGCGCACGCTGCTACTCAAGCTATCCAACGACCTCACCGGCGAACACCGCGACGTCGCCCTAGTCATCCACCAATTAAGCGAACTCGGCGTACAACTCGTAGGCCAGATGATGGACCGCGAAACCCCCGTACCCCAAGCTTAAAACGCGGTCAAACTGTGGGAGCTGGCTTGCCTGCGATGCAGGCAACTTGGTCTTCAGTTAGACCGAGGTGATGCCATCGCAGGCAAGCCAGCTCCCACATTTGACCGAGTTGATATTGGGTTTGGGTTACACGCCCTGGCTGCGCAACCAACTCATCAACTGCGGCAACGGAAACGCCCCGCTCTGGCGCGCCACTTCGCGGCCGTTCTTGAACAGAATCAAACTGGGAATCGAGCGAATCCCCAACTGCGCCGACAGCTGCTGATTAGCCTCGCTGTCCAGCTTGGCCAACCGACACTTACCCTCCAACTGCCCAGCCGCCTGCTCAAACACCGGCGCAAACGACTTGCACGGCCCGCACCATTCGGCCCACACATCCACCAGCAACGGCAGGTCGCCTTTTATTTGGCTCGCGTAGTCGCCTTGTTTCAGCTCAAAGGGCTTGTTCAGCAACACCGGTTGCTTACAGCGCCCGCATTTCGGCGCATCACCCAGGCGCTCGCCGGGGATGCGGTTGAGGCCGTTGCAATGAGGGCAGGGGATGACGAGAGGTTCGGACATGGTGGGCTCCTTGGAATTGGCCATGGAGTGAATTTGGAGTCAGCGACCGGGTTTATCAAGGTGTGGAGCAAATGACTCATCCACTCACAGTTTGCCCAAGCTGGTGTGAGGCGGTCTATCTAAGCTGTCAGCGCTTGTTCTGTTTTACGCCATCTGTCTGTTTGCAAATATAGCAAATTGCGATAATTCGGATTCGGGTTTAACCTTCATAGCAAGATGCGATAAGGATGTTGCATGCGAGTGATCAGCGAGAAAAGGATCTGGGAAGCAAAGGAAAAGTGGCCACGTTCAGCAACGGCTTTGGATCAGTGGTATCGGGTAATGAAGCAAAACGCCCCCAAAGACTTCGCGGCGATGAAAGCCATGTTTCCCGCCACGGATAAGGTCGGGGAGTTTCATGTATTCGATATTGGAGGCAACAAGCTGCGGCTTATTGCTGGCGTGGAGTATCGGGCGCAGCGCGTTTACATCCAGCACCTGCTTGATCACCGCGATTATGAGAAAGATAAATGGAAGGAAAAAATAAGATGAGTGCGCTTATGCGAGTAGCGGCCGAACACTGGCAATTTGTTTCGCCAGTGATGCGCAAACCAGAAAACGAGGCGGACTACGACGCGCTGGTGTGTGGTTTGGACGAGTTGTTAAGCCTGGTCGGCGAAAACGAGAACAGCCCGCTGATGAGCTTGGTAGATATCCTCAGTGACTGGATCGAAGCCTACGATCATGAGCATCGCCCAATGCCCGTCGCCAGTGGCGTCGACGTGCTGCGCTACATGATGCGCGAGCACGGTTTAAACCAGAGTGATCTGCCAGGTGTAGGTACACAGTCGGTTGTTTCAGAAATCCTGAGCGGAAAGCGCCAGCTCAACGTGCGGCAAATACGTTGGCTGGCGGAACGTTTCAGGGTGTCAGTGGAAACGTTTATCTAAAGGTTTTATGAAGAACAACTAATCTCCAAATGCTTACCCCAATCCGGCGGCCGTTGGGCGTATTGCTCCATCCCAGCCTGCTCGTCAAACGGCTTGCTCAGCACTTCATGCAGGCGCCGTACTTCGCTGTAATCGCCTGACTCGGCGGCGGCGATGGCGTTTTGCGCCAGATAGTTGCGCAGGATGTACAGCGGGTTTACCGCGTGCATGCGCTCGCGGCGTTGTGCTTCGCTGTAGTCGCCGTCCCGCGCAACGCGGGCCTTGTACTGCTCGGCCCAGGCATCGAACCCGGCGAGGTCGACAAAGTCATCACGCAGCCGCGCCACGGCCAGCGCCGCCGACTCATCGCCCAGGCGGCGGAAGAACAGCGTGTAGTCCACGCCGCTGTTTTGCATCAGTTTGAGCAACTGCTCCACCAGTTTCTGGTCATCCTCTTCGGCGATGGTCAGCCCTAGCCGGCGGCGCATCAGGTCCAGGTAATGGGCCTGATACAGCGGCAGGTACAGCCCGAGGGCTTCCTTCAAGGCGTCGACGCTGATAAACGGCGTGAGCGCCTGGGCCAGCGCGCTGAGGTTCCACTGCCCAATCGGCACCTGATTGCTGAAGGAATAACGGCCTTCGTGATCGGAGTGGTTGCAGATGAAGTGCGCGTCAAAGTCATCGAGAAACGCAAACGGCCCGAAGTCGAAGGTGATGCCGAGGATCGACATATTGTCGGTGTTCATCACGCCGTGGCAGAAGCCGTAGGCCTGCCATTTGGCGATCATTTCGGCATTGCGCTCGACGATTTCGCTGAACATCGCCAGGTACGGCTCGGGTTGCTCCATGCACTCGGGGTAGTGCAATGAAAGCACGTGTTCGGCCAATTCCTTCTGCTGCTCGGGCTTTTTGGTGTAGTAGAAATACTCGAAATGCCCGAAGCGAATATGGCTGTGCGCCAGGCGCAACACCATCGCGCCACGTTCCTGTTTCTCACGCCAAACCGGCGTGTTGGAGCCGATTACGCACAAGGCGCGGCTGCTGGGGATGCCCAAGGCGTGCAGGGCTTCGGAAGCGAGAAACTCACGAATCGAAGAGCGCAGCACCGCGCGGCCATCGCCCATGCGCGAGTAAGGCGTCAGCCCGGCGCCTTTGAGGTGCAGGTCCCAATGCTCGCCGGCTTGGTTGTACACCTCGCCGAGCAACAACCCGCGGCCATCGCCCAATTGCGGGGAGTAGCCGCCGAACTGATGCCCGGAATAGACCATCGCCCTAGGCTCCGCTTCGGCCCACAGCTTATGCCCGCTGAACAGCTCGGCAAATACTGGCGTTTCGGCCACCACCGGGTCGAGGTCGAGCAGGGCCATGGCCGCATTACTCGCCACCACCAGGCGCGGTTCGTCGAGGGGGTCAGGCAGTACGTGGGTCGAGAACGCGTCGCCCAGGCGTGCGAAGCGGTTGTCGAAGGTCAGTTCGTCGAGGGCTTTCACCGGCCATCTCCAGCAGAATGTCCGAGCATTCTGCTGGGGATAGGCGCGTTAGTCGAGTTTGCTCGGCGGCGGTTCTTGCGCGCCGCCGTCATTGGCGGGCTTGGCCGGGGTGTCGACTTCCACCAGTTTGTATTCCTGGCCGTGGAGGTTCTTGAGGTAGACCTCCATCTGGCGGAACGAGATGTTGATGTGGTGGGTCTTGAACTCGCGGTTGATAAAGCGGTTCACCTCGTCGATCACCGGGTTACGGTCACCGAGGTCGCGCACGTGCATACGCAGTTCGTGGTCGAGGGTGCTTTCGCCGAAGTTGAGGAAGTACACATGGGGTTCCGGCTCTTTCAGCACGCGTGGGTTTTCTCGCGCGGCCTTGAGTAGCAATTCCTTCACCAGGTCCAGGTCGGAGCCGTAGTCCACGCCCAGTTTCAGGGTGACCCGGGTGATGGTGTCGGTCAGCGACCAGTTGATCAACTGGCCGGTGATGAAGGTCTTGTTCGGGACAATGATGTCCTTGCGGTCGAAGTCGGTGATGGTGGTGGCGCGGATGCGGATCTTGCTGACCGTGCCCGACAGGTTGCCGATGGTGATGGTGTCGCCGATACGCACCGGGCGTTCGAACAGGATCATGATGCCGGAGATAAAGTTGGCAAAGATCTCCTGCAATCCGAAGCCCAACCCCACCGTCAAGCCTGCCGCCAGCCATTGCAATTTGTCCCAGCTCACGCCGAGCGTGGACAAGGCGGACACGAAGCCGATGCCGGCAATCATGTACGACAGCAAGGTGGTGGTTGCATACGCGCTGCCTTGGGCCAAATCCAGCTTGGACAACACCAGTACTTCGAGCAAGCCGGGCAAGTTGCGCGCCAGGGCAACGGTTATGCCGACGATGATCGACGCTCCCAGCAAGTCGCCGATACTGATCGGCACCATGCTGATATTGGCGCCGGTGCCGCTGGAGTATTCGTAAAGGGTGATGTTGTCCAGGTAGGAGAACACGGTGATCAGGTCTTTCCACACCCAATACAGCGCCGCGATGAAACCGCCGAGCAAGGCCAGGCGGATCAGGCGCATGGACTGTTCGTTGACCTGCTCGATGTCCAGGGTCGGCTCTTCGATCACCGCTTCGCCATCACCGGCTTCCTTGGCCGCCTGGCGCTTGGCCAGGGCGCGCGCGTAGGCCAGGCGCCGTGCGGCAACGCCCAGGCCACGCACGAAGGTGGCTTCGATTACCAGCCAGAACATCAGCAGGTACAGGGTGTTGATCAAGCGGTCGCTGAGTTTGAGCGCGGTGTAGTAGTAGCCAAAGCACACCGCGATGAACAGGGCGACGGGCAGGGCGGTAAACACCAGGCCCATGGCTTTACGAAACAGAGAGGCTTTTTCGTGGGTCGGGCTGTGCAGCAGCAGGCGGCCCAGCAGCCAGGCCATCAGTGCGTAGCAGGTCAGCACCACGGCGATGCCCAGCACGTCGTCGGCCAGCGCCGCCGGTTGGTGCTCGGCGATTGCCACCACGGCCACCAGGGCCAGTACCACCAGCCCGAGCTTGCGCACCCAGCCTTGGAGGAATTGGACCTGGGTTTTTTCCCAGCGGAAGTGCAGTTCCGCCACGCCGCCCTGCGCGAGGATGCGGTAAGCGGTGTAGAACACCAACCATGCCTGGGCGATTTGCAGCAGGGCCGAGCCCAGGTTGGCGTTTTGCCCACGGGCGTCGATTTGCAACGCGTAACCGCACAGCGCCAGGCCCAGGGAGACCGGCATCGCCAGCAAGATATTGATCAGGATAGCCTGCGGCGTGTGCCATTGGCTGTCGCGCTTGAAGTGGCCGATGTCCAGATGGACCTTGTTCAGCCGTTGGTACAGCGCTTTGCGCCGCCACAACAGGGCACCGATCAACAGCAGCAATGGCAGGAACAGCAGCGGGCGCTGGGTCAGGCCGTCATACAGTTCGCTGACGCTGGAGGCCCATGGCAGGGTGGTGACTTGCTTGCTCAGGTGCGCCGGTACGGTTTCCAGCCACTCGGTGTCCAGCGGCTTGTTGCTGGGGATCCAGAACATTTGCTCGTCGAGTGTCGCGCGCAGGGTGGTGGTGGTGCTGAGCAGTTGTTTTTGGTTCAGTTGCAGGGTGATGGATTCGTTCAGCAGCGCGCTCAGTTCACGGCTCAGGCGCTCCAGCAGGTCGCTACGGGTGATCGCCAGTTCCAGCAGGGTGCGGCGTAGTTGCGGGGTGACGTCATCCGGTGGCTGATTGGCCAGCAAGTTATCCACATAGGCGCTGGGGGTGTTGATTTTCTCGCGTTCCTGGTTGATCTCGAACTGGTACAGGCGAATGTTGGCGATATCGTCCGCCAGGTCGCGATCGACCCTGAGGCTTGGCAGTGCTTGTTTCTGCTTATAGAGAATCTTGGAGAGCAGCAGGCTGCCCTTGAGCACGTTGATCTGCTCGTCCAGCGCCGAGTCGCTTTGGGTCACGGTGTCCAGTTGCTGCTTGGTCTGCAGGTTTTTCTGGGTCAGGTCGTTGAGGCGGTCGGTGCTTCTGAGCAGGTAGTCGGACAGCTTCAGGTTGGCTGCGCTTTCGGTGGCCAGCAGGCTGCTGCCGCCAGCTTTCTGCGCTTCGATGGACTGTTGGGTAACGGTCTGCTGGGACTGGGCCAAGCGTTTCTGGTTGATCAGGGTTTGCAGGTCCTGGATTTCCTGCTCCAGGCGGCTGGTTTTCTCCGTCGCCAGGTCGCGCTGGCTGTTGCCTAGATCTTGCAGTTGGCTGTTGCCCGCCAGTTCCTGGCGGCGCAGAGGAATCAAGGCGTTGAGGGCGGCCAGTTCGGCGTTCAATACGTTGCGCTGGTCGCCAGTGAGGGGCTTGCCGTTATCTTTGCCCGCCTTGAGGATCGAATTGATCTGCTGGATGCGGGTCTGGCTGCTGCTGATTTCAGTCTGGGCGCGTTCGGGGCGGGTCTGGGCGGCGATAGACATGCTGTTGGCGTCAGACATGTATTTTTGCAGGTCGCCTTGCTGTGTCGTGCGCTGCACCAGTAATTGCTCAAGCTGCGGCACCGGCAGGGTGGCATAGCGTTGCGTCACTGGGATGATTTTAGTGGCCTTGAGCCTTGCCAATTCACGCTGGTTGTCGGTTGTCTGACGCGGGGCGTCTTCCAGCTGGCGCTTGAGGTCGATGAGGCGCTGTTCGTAATCCTGTTTGTTGCCCAGGTAAATCAGGGTCTGTTGCAGGATGGTTTGCAGCGCCTTCATGTCGGCGTCAGGCAGCTTGCGGTCGGGCAGCTTGTCCAGGGTTTGCTGGATGGCCTCGGCGCTGGGTGGGTCGGCGGCGTAAACGCTGCCGACACAAAGGGTCAGGCCCAGCAGGGCGGTAGCTAAAAAGGTGCGCAGAGTCGTCATGGATACCGGTCGAACAAGGTAAATAAGGTGGGGGGCGTGGCGCCAATAGCCCCGCAGTTTAGAGGAAGAGTCCAGGGCCTGGACGACTTCCTTCGGGGAATTTGACGCCGACTTTTCCGATTCTGTTCCCGTCCATGACCGCGACGGTCCACAGCGTGTTGTTCCATTCCACTTGGTCGCCCACAACCGGCGCACCGCCGACCTTCTGGGTGATGAAGCGGCTCAGTGGCATATCCGGGTCGATACCTTCGAGTTTGAGGCCGTAAAGGGCCGACACCGCGCCCAGCTGGGCGTCGCCTTCGAGGACGAAGTCGCCGAAGAAGCGCAGGTCGAGGCCGCGTTGCGGGGCCTGGCTGAACAGTTTGCCCAGGGCCGGCAAGTTGTGTTCGTGGCCGATCACGCAGAGCAAATCGTCGACTTCAAGCACCGTACTACCCGACGGATGGAGCAGTTGCTGGCCACGGAACAGCGCGGCGATGCGCGTGCCTTCGGGCATTTTCAGTTCGCGCAGGGCTGCGCCGATGCACCATTTTTCCGCGCCCAAGCGGTAGACGAATAGCTCCCACTCGCTCGTGACGTGGACTTCCAGGGCCGCGCGGGAGATCGGCGCAGGGTCCGGCGGTACGGTCACTTTCAGCAGCTTGGCTACCCACGGCAGGCTCGTGCCCTGCACCAGCAGCGAGACCAGCACGATAAAGAACGCCAGGTTGAAGTACAGCTGCGCGTGGGGCAGGCCGGCCATCAGCGGGAACACCGCCAGAATGATCGGCACCGCGCCGCGCAGGCCTACCCAGGCGATAAAGGCTTTTTCGCGACCGTGGAACGCCTTGAACGGCAGCAGGCCGACCATCACCGACAGCGGCCGCGCAAACAGGATCATCCACAGTGCCAGGCCCAACGCCGGCAGGGCGATGGGCAGCAAGTCATGGGGCGTGACCAGCAGGCCGAGTACCAAGAACATGCCGATCTGTGCCAGCCAGGCCATGCCGTCGAGCATATGCAAAATGCCATGACGGCTGCGCACCGGGCGGTTGCCGATCACCAGGCCGCACAGGTACACGGCGAGGAAGCCGCTGCCGTGCAAGGCGTTGGTCAGGGCGAACACCACCAGGCCGCCGGCGATTACCAGAATCGGATACAGGCCGGTGGCCAGGTTGATGCGGTTGACCATCTGCAGCATCAGCCAGCCGCCGCCCAAGCCGACGATGCCGCCGATGCCGAATTCGCGGATCAGGTGGGTCAGCAGGCTCCAGTGCAGGCCGGTCTGGCCTGTGGCGAGCATGTCGATCAGGGTGACAGTGAGAAACACCGCCATCGGGTCGTTGCTGCCGGATTCGATTTCAAGGCTGGCGGTGACCCGCTCGTTCAGGCCCTTGCCGCCCAGCAGTGAGAACACGGCGGCGGCGTCGGTGGAGCCGACGATGGCGCCGATCAGCAAGCCTTGAATGATATTGAGGTCGAACAGCCAAGCGGCGGCCATGCCGGTGAGGCCGGTGGTAATCAACACCCCCACCGTGGCCAGCGACAACGCCGGCCAGAGTGCCACGCGGAAACTCGCCACCCGTGTGCGCAAACCGCCGTCGAGCAGGATGACTGCCAAGGCGAGGTTGCCCACCAGGTAGGCGGTTGGGTAGTTATCGAAGATGATGCCGCCGCCGTCGACGCCGGCGAGCATGCCCACGGCCAGGATGATCACCAGAATCGGGATACCTAAGCGCGACGAAAGAGAACTCACCAGAATGCTCGCACCCACCAGCAACGCGCCGATCAAGAACAGGCTGTTGATGGTCGTCGCATTCAAAGGCAGTACTCCAGAGCTGGGAAGACGGGGCGCAAACTGACCATGCAGTCTGCGTGCCAGCGATTCTAACCTGTTGAATTGCTGCGCTGTCAAAAAGCTTTTGTGGGAAAACGCTGCTCAATGTGGGAGCTGGCTTGCCTGCGATTGCGGTGTATCAGTCACTGGGGATATTGACTGTTAGATTGCTATCGCAGGCAAGCCAGCTCCCACAAGGGGGCACCGGTGTCAGTTAAAGCCTGAACCGCCCCACCATCCCATTCAAATCCACCGCCAGGCGCGACAGCTCACTGCTCGCCGTACTCGTCTGGCTGGCGCCCGTCGCCGACTGCACCGACAAGTCACGAATATTCACCAGGTTACGGTCCACTTCGCGCGCCACCTGCGCCTGCTCTTCCGCCGCGCTGGCGATGACCAGGTTGCGCTCGTTGATCTCCACAATCGCGGTGTTGATGGTATCCAGTGACATCCCGGCGCCTTTGGCGATGTTCAGCGTCGATTCCGCGCGCTCGGTGCTGTTGCGCATCGAATCCACCGCATGCTCGGTGCCGGTCTGAATGCTGCCGATCATCCGCTCGATCTCGCTGGTCGACTGCTGGGTGCGATGGGCCAACGCCCGCACTTCATCGGCTACCACGGCAAACCCACGGCCGGCTTCACCGGCCCGCGCGGCTTCAATTGCGGCGTTCAGGGCCAACAGGTTGGTCTGGTCGGCCAAGCCGCGAATCACGTCCAGCACTTTGCCGATGTCGCGCGATTCATTCGCCAGGTCGCCAATCAGCGTAGCGGTGGCTTGCACGTCGCCGCTCATGCGTTCGATGGCGCTGACGGTTTCCTGCACCAAGTCACGGCCGTCACCGGCGGAGGTGGTGGCGGCGCGCGAGGCTTCGGAGGTGCTTACCGCATTGCGCGCAACTTCCTCGACGGCGCTGGTCATCTCGTTGACGGCGGTGGCGGCTTGTTCGATTTCGTTGTTTTGCTGGGTCAGGCCACGGGCGCTTTCGTCGGTGACGGCGTTCAGCTCTTCGGCGGCCGAAGCTAGCTGGGTAGCGGAACCGGCAATGCGTTGCAGGGTGTCGCGCAGCTTGTCCTGCATCTTGGCCATGGCAGCCAGCAGGCGGCCGGCTTCGTCGTTGCCGTCGACCTTGATCGGGCGCGTCAGGTTGCCCTCGGCGACTTCTTCAGCCGCTTCCAGGGCTTGGGCGATCGGCAAGGTGATGCTGCGGGTCAGCAACCAGGCGAACAGCAACGTCAGCGCCGTGGCAACGATCAGCAGGCCCACCACCAGCTTAAAGGCCATGTCGTATTGGTCTTTGGCTTGCTGGTTGCTGGCGTTGGCCATCGCGTTATTGATGTCCAGCAGGCGCGTCAGCACCGCGTTGACTTGCTCGGAGTTGCTCAGCAGCTCGGTGTTGAGCATGGTGCGCAGCTCGTCGATCTGGTTGGCGCGAGACAAGCTCTTCATGCGCTCTTCGATCTGGTGGTACTGGCCGAGCAAACGCACGTATTCGTCATAGGCAGCGCGTTCTTCGCTGCTCTCGATGACTTTTTCGTAGACGCCCTGGGCGGTGCGGATCTGCTGGTTGCGCAGTTCGAAGGCTTCCAGGGTCTTTTGCTGCACGTCCGGCTCGCGGTTGGTCAGCAAGCGGTACGACAACACCCGCAGGCGCAGGGTCAGCTGGGTGAATTCGTCGAGGGCGCGAATGCTTGGCACGCTGGACTGGGCGATGTCTTCCGTTGCCGCACGGATCTTGCTCATTTGGTTCAGGGCAAACACACCGAGAAACAACATGAGTGCACCAATAAACGCAAAGCCGAGGAAAGCCCTCGGAGCGATATTCATATTACGAAGAGACATGCTGGAATCCTGGGGAGAAGCGCGATCCGTGCGGCCACGAGACGGGGTGTGCATCTGTTATCGGCCATGCGACTAAAGTCTTAAGGGCGCGCGCGTTTTTATTGCATCTGACGAGGGGTTGGGGGGGGATTCAGGAACCAGATGGGGTAAATGCAGTCACTAAGGGTCGAAAGCGCGGCCCGGCCCTTAAAAATCGGGCTGCCGGCCTGGGATAACCCTGGCTTCCGAGGTGAATTTTCTTTATCGTCACCGCCCTTTTAAAAAGCCCGAGAAATCAAAATGTTAGAAGCATCCCTCAGCCAATTGGAACAACTGGTCAGCGACCTGGTACAGCAAAATCAGGACCTGCTGGGCAGCAACGAATCCCTCAAGGAGGAACTGGCCCGCGCCAAGGACGAAAACGACAGCCTGCAACTGAACCTGATGGAACAGGAAGAAAAGCATGGCGCCACCGCCGCGCGCATCCAGGCACTGGTTGAGCGTGTGAGCGCAGGTCCTGTCGGCGCATGAATGAAGGGATAAAGGTCGTTTCGATTCTCGGAGAGGATTACTCGATCAAGGCGCCGGACGGGGAAGATCAAACCCTGATGCACGCCGTGACCATGCTCAAGGCTTCCCTGGCCACCACCAAGAAAAAGTACCCGACGCTGATCGGTGACAAGTTATTGGTACTGGCCGCGCTGAACCTGTGCGCCGAGCAGATCGAAATGCAAAAGCAGCACCAGCAGGAACTCGACCGTTACCAAGAGCAAGTCAGCGCCACGGTCGACGTCATCGCCAAGGCTATCGGCCAGCCTTAGCGGTTAGAACCACGCATCCTGCATCCCCAGGCACGTGTCATCGCGTGCCTCCAGAATCGCCAGTTCATGATGGCAGCTCGGCACTTCCCAGGTCAGGAAGTACCGAGCGGCCTGGAGCTTGCCTTTATAGAAGGCAACATCGGCCGCGTTGCCCTTGGCCAAGCCTTCCTCAGCGCGAATCGCCTGCTCCAGCCAGCGCCAGCCAATCACCGTGTGCCCGAACACCTTCAAGTACAGTGCCGAATTCGCCAGGCTGCTGTTGACCTTGCCTTGGGCGAGGTCGGTCAGCAGGCCAATCGTCACGCTTTGCAGGCGGTTAACTAACTGTTCCAGGGGTTCGCGCAGCGCCGTGAGTGACGGGTACTGCTGCGCCCGCGCGCCGGTTTCTGCGATCAGGCGGATCAGTTGCTTGAGGCCCGCGCCGCCGTTCTGGGCGAGCTTGCGCCCGAGCAAATCCAGGGACTGGATACCGTGGGTGCCTTCGTGGATCGGGTTCAGGCGGTTGTCGCGGTAGTACTGCTCCACTGGGTATTCGCGGGTGTAGCCGTGGCCGCCGAGGATCTGGATTGCCAGCTCGTTGGCCTTCAAACAGAACTCCGACGGCCAGGATTTGACGATCGGTGTGAGCAAGTCGAGCAGTTCGTGAGCTTGCTTGCGCGCGGTGTCGGTTTCCAGGGTGGTGGTGTCATCGAACAGCCGCGCGGCGTACAGGCCGAGGTCAAAGGCGCCTTCCACATAGGCCTTCTGCGTCAGCAGCATGCGCTTGATATCGGCGTGCTGAATGATCGAGACCGGCGCGGTGCTGGGGTCTTTGCTGTCGGGCAGGCGACCTTGCGGGCGTTCGCGGGCGTATTCCAGTGAGTACAGGTAGCCGGCGTAACCCAGCATCACTGCGCCCATGCCGACGCCGATGCGCGCCTCGTTCATCATCTGGAACATGCAGCTCAGGCCCTGGTGCGGTTTGCCCACCAGATAGCCGACGCAGTTACCGTTATCGCCGAAGTTAAGTGCCGTGGACGTGGTGCCGCGCCAGCCCATCTTATGAAACAGCCCGGCCAGCAGCACGTCGTTGCGCGCGCCCAGGCTGCCATCGTCGTTGACCAGGAACTTGGGCACGATAAACAGCGAAATGCCCTTCACCCCGGCCGGCGCGTCCGGCAACTTGGCCAGCACCATGTGCACGATGTTTTCCGACAGCGGATGGTCGCCACCGGAAATGAAGATTTTGTTGCCCTTGAGGCGATAAGTGCCGTCAGCCGCCGGCTCTGCCCGTGTACGAATATCCGACAGCGACGAGCCTGCGTGTGGCTCGGTCAGGGCCATGGTGCCGAAGAAGCGGCCCTCGATCATCGGCTGCAGGAAGCGCTGTTTCTGCTCCTCGGTGCCGAAGCTTTCAATCAGGTTGGCGGCGCCCATGGTCAGGAACGGATAGGAAGTGGACGCTGCGTTCGCTGACTGGAAATGCGCGAAACAGGCCTGGGACAGCAGGGTGGGCAGTTGCATGCCACCGGCTTCGAAACTGCGCGCGGCGTTGAGAAAGCCGGCTTCGAGGAACGCGTCCACGGCAGGTTTGACGTCTGGGATCAGGATCGCCTTGCCGTCTTCATAGCGCGGTTCGTTTTCGTCGTTCTTGCGGTTATGCGGCGCGAAGTACTTTTCGGCAATGTTGCGCGCCGTGCTGATGGCGGCATCGAAGGTCTCGCGGTTGTGCTCGGCAAACCGCTCGCGCTGAGTCAGGCCCTCGGCATCGAGGACTTCGTAAAGCTCGAAAGCCAGATTGCGGGAACTGAGCAGCGTCTCGGACATGGCGGCTTACCTTTTAGGGAATGGCCTGAGTCTAAGCGTGCGAATAGAGGCTGGATAGCAAGATTGATTTGCGTGATGGAGAGGCAGAACAGCGGCGGGGGATTTGAAATGCGGTCAAATGTGGGGGCGGGCTTGCTCGCGAAAGCGGTGGATCAGTCAATGCATCTGGCGACTGACACTCCGCTTTCGCGAGCAAGCCCGCTCCTACATTAGTTAGCCAATGGTCATCAGGCTGGCGTTACCCCCCGCCGCAGCGGTGTTAACACTCAACGCACGCTCGATCACCAGGCGCTCCAGCGCAATCGCCGTTTCACCCTGCGACAAACCATGCACCCCAACAATCGCTCCGCCACGCTGTGCCACTTGCTGGCACACCGCACGCAGTTGGTCGGAGTCGCCGTGGTGCAGGACTGCGTCGAACACCACTTCGTCCTTGGTCCAATCGGGCACGCGCTTGATCTTCGCCTGAATTTCCTTCGGCAGGCGTGGGAACACTGCCTTGGTCAGGTCAGTTTCCGGCCATACCGCCGAACCGCCGACGGCCAACACTGCTGCCAGTTGCGTCAGCAAGTCACCTTCCACTTCCGCCAGGCACAGCACGTGCTCGCGGGGCAGGATGGCGTAACTGTTGCGCTCGCCGGTCGGGCCGGCCAGTTGGCGGGTGATACCGCTTTGCGATTGTGCGGCGAACTGATTGCACAGGGCGCTCAGGTCGCTGAACTTGTTGCTGTCGGCCCAGGTTTTCAGGGCGGTCAGCGGTTGGCTCATGGCATCACGCAGACGCACGTCCGGTGCGGTCAGCTTGTCGCCACGTACGAAGGATTGCTCGATCGCATCGGTAGGACGAGTCGACAGCAGACGGTACAGGTACAACGGCCCACCGGCTTTCGGGCCAGTGCCCGACAGGCCTTCGCCGCCGAATGGCTGCACGCCGACCACGGCGCCGACGATGTTGCGGTTCACGTAGACGTTACCGGCATGCACGTTGTCGATCACCTTGGCGATGGTCTCATCGATGCGGGTGTGCACGCCCAGGGTCAGGCCGTAACCAGAAGCATTGATCTGCGAAATAAGCTGGTCGATCTCTTTACGCTTGTAACGCACCACGTGCAGCACGGGTCCGAAGATCTCGCGTTGCAGTTCGTCGAAGCTTTCCAGCTCGATCAGGGTTGGCATCACGAAGGTGCCGCGCTTGATCTCTTCGCCGTCGGCAATTGCCACTTGGTACACATTGCGGCCTTTGTCGCGCATGGCCTGGATGTGTTTCTCGATGCCGGCCTTGGCTTCGGCGTCGATTACCGGGCCGATGTCCACCGACAGGCGCTCCGGGTTGCCCAGGCGGCATTCAGCCATGGCGCCTTTGAGCATTTCGATCACGCGGTCTGCCGAATCTTCCTGCAGGCACAGGACGCGCAGGGCCGAGCAGCGTTGGCCGGCGCTGTCGAAAGCCGAGGAGACAACGTCGATCACGACTTGCTCGGTCAGCGCCGAAGAGTCGACGATCATCGCGTTCTGGCCGCCGGTTTCGGCGATCAGCGGAATCGGACGGCCCTGGGCATCCAGACGACCGGCGACGCTGCGTTGCAGCAGGCGCGCGACTTCGGTGGAGCCGGTGAACATCACGCCTTTGACGCGATCATCACCGACCAGGCGCGCACCCACGCTTTCGCCCTGGCCAGGCAGCAGTTGCAGTACGCCTTCCGGAATACCGGCTTCGAGCAAAATGCGTACGGCTTGTGCCGCCACCAGCGGGGTTTGCTCGGCAGGCTTGGCCAATACCGGGTTGCCGGCCGCCAGTGCCGCAGCGACTTGGCCACTGAAAATGGCCAGCGGGAAGTTCCACGGGCTGATGCAGACCACCGGGCCCAGTGGGCGGTGGGCATCGTTGGTGAAGTCGTTGCGTGCCTGCACCGCGTAGTAACGCAGGAAATCCACGGCTTCGCGCACTTCGGCGATGGCGTTGGCGAAGGTCTTGCCGGCTTCGCGGGCCAGCAGGCCCATCAGCGGCTGGATCTCGCCTTCCATCAAGTCGGCGGCGCGCTCCAGGATCGCGGCGCGCTCGGCGGGCGGGGTGGCCTGCCAGATCGGGCCAGCGTTGATGGCGCACTGGATAGCATTGTCGACGTCTTCGACGGTGGCTTCCTGTACGTGGCCGACCACGTCACGCAGGTCGGACGGGTTCAGCACCGGCGCAGCCGCTTCATTGCTGGACGCGCAGCCCAGCATCGGCGCAGCTTTCCAGTCGTTATGGGCGGTGGCCAGCAAGGCGCAGGACAACGACGCCAAGCGGTGTTCGTTAGCCAAGTCGATACCGGCCGAGTTGGCGCGGTCGCTGCCATACAGGTCACGCGGCAGCGGAATACGCGGGTGCGGCAGGCCGAAGCCGCCTTCCAGCGTGGCCATCTGCTCGATGTTGGCCACTGGGTCGGCCACCAGTTCCTGAATCGAGATGGTGTGGTCGGCGATGCGGTTAACGAACGAGGTGTTGGCGCCGTTTTCCAGCAGGCGACGCACCAAGTACGCCAGCAGTGTTTCGTGGGTGCCGACCGGTGCGTACACGCGGCACGGACGGTTCAGCTTGCCATCGGAAACCTTGCCTACAACTTGCTCATACAGCGGTTCACCCATGCCGTGCAGGCATTGGAACTCGTACTGGCCGGGGTAATAGTTCTGGCCGGCGATATGGTAAATGGCCGACAGCGTGTGGGCGTTGTGCGTGGCGAACTGCGGGTAGATGACTTCCGGCACCGACAGCAGTTTGCGTGCACAGGCGATGTAGGAAACGTCGGTGTACACCTTGCGGGTGTAGACCGGGTAGCCTTCCAGGCCTTCGACTTGGGCGCGCTTGATTTCGCTGTCCCAGTACGCGCCTTTTACCAGGCGGATCATCAGGCGATGGCGGCTGCGGCGCGCCAGGTCGATGACGTAGTCGATCACATACGGGCAACGCTTCTGGTAAGCCTGGATCACGAAACCGATGCCGTTCCAGCCGGTCAGTTGTGGCTCGAAGCACAGGCGTTCGAGCAGGTCGAGCGACAGCTCCAGGCGGTCGGCTTCTTCGGCGTCGATGTTCAGGCCGATGTCGTACTGCTTGGCCAGCAAGGTCAGGGACAGCAGGCGCGGGTACAACTCGTCCATCACGCGCTCGTATTGGGCGCGGCTGTAACGCGGGTGCAGTGCCGAGAGCTTGATGGAAATGCCCGGGCCTTCATAAATCCCACGGCCGTGGGAAGCTTTGCCGATGGAGTGAATGGCTTGTTCATACGAGGCCAGGTACTTCTGGGCATCGTGTTCGGTCAGCGCGGCTTCACCGAGCATGTCGTAGGAGTAGCGGAAGCCCTTGGCTTCGAACTTGCTCGCATTGGCCAGGGCTTCGGCGATGGTTTCGCCGGTGACGAACTGCTCGCCCATCAGGCGCATGGCCATGTCGACGCCCTTGCGGATCATCGGTTCGCCGCTCTTGCCGATGATGCGGCTCAGGGACGAGGTCAAGCCCGCTTCGTTGTGGGTGGCGACCAGTTTGCCGGTCAGCAGCAGGCCCCAGGTAGCGGCGTTGACGAACAGCGACGGGCTGTTGCCCAGGTGCGGCTGCCAGTTGCCGGTGCTGATCTTGTCGCGGATCAGCGCGTCGCGGGTGCCTTTGTCCGGGATGCGCAGCAGCGCTTCGGCCAGGCACATCAGTGCCACGCCTTCCTGGGACGACAGGGAAAATTCTTGCAGCAGGCCCTGAACAATCCCGGCACGGCCGCCGGCGCTCTTCTGATTGCGCAGCTTCTCGGCAATCGAGGCGGCCAGCTTGTTGGTGGCCTCGGCCATCTGTTGCGGCAGGCGGGCTTGCTCAATCAGCATCGGCACCACTTCCGGCTCGGGGCGACGGTAGGCGGCGGTGATCGAGGCGCGCAGTACGGATTGCGGCAAGATGCTTTCGGCGAACTCCAGGAAGCACTGGTGGGCGTGGTCCGACTGGACTTCGCCTGCGTCTTCAGCGTCCTTGCTGCCCGAGCCGTTGAGCTCGGTCAGGGTTGCACCACCCTCGAGTTTCTCCAGGTAATTGAAAATCGCCTGCTTGATCAGCCAGTGCGGCGTGCGATCAATGGAGGTCGCGGCCGCCTTGAGGCGTTCGCGGGTCGGGTCGTCGAGTTTGACCCCAAGGGTGGTCGTAGCCATCTTTTTATCCTCATGGGTGCCACTACTGCGTGGCATCTGCTGGCGGCAAGATTAGCTTTGCGCATCCAGAGGTGCAACCGGGTGCAACCCAAATTGTTCAGGAAATTTTCGATCGTGATCGGGAAAAAATTCGGCCTTCGACCGAATCCGCTCCACAGTGGTGCATTTGCTTCTGACATTGGCTGTTCTTGCTCCGAAAAGGAGCAAAAAACCGCTGTTTTAGTCAAAACACACATGGGTGCAACTTATTCTCAAGAAACTGGTTGCACCTTATTTACTTTGTTGAATAGCATTCGTGCCCAAGGTGCAACCACCTGAAGGGTTCGGTTCATCGGCTGGCGGCTTTCCTGGGGAAACGTCAGTCATAAATGCGCGGCACGTCGTTTCGTCTACCCGTTTATCCACGGGTGGCCGTCTGACAGACCGTCGCTACATAAAAACAATGCCAGGGCGTCACTCTTATGAGCGTTAGCAATCCCACCCTGATCACGTTTGTGATCTACATCGCAGCAATGGTGCTGATCGGCTTAATGGCCTATCGCTCCACCAACAACCTCTCCGATTACATCCTCGGCGGTCGCAGCCTTGGTAGCGTGGTCACCGCCTTGTCGGCCGGTGCTTCCGACATGAGCGGCTGGTTGTTGATGGGCCTGCCGGGCGCTATCTACATGTCCGGCCTGTCGGAAAGCTGGATCGCCATCGGCCTGATCGTCGGCGCTTACCTGAACTGGTTGTTCGTGGCCGGCCGCCTGCGGGTGCAGACCGAGCACAACGGCGACGCCCTGACGCTGCCGGATTACTTCTCCAGCCGCTTCGAAGATAAAAGCGGCCTGCTGCGGATTATCTCTGCGGTGGTGATCCTGGTGTTCTTCACCATTTACTGCGCTTCCGGCATCGTCGCCGGCGCCCGTCTGTTTGAAAGCACCTTCGGCATGTCCTACGAGACCGCGCTGTGGGCTGGTGCTGCTGCGACGATTGCCTACACCTTTGTCGGTGGTTTCCTGGCAGTCAGCTGGACAGATACCGTACAAGCCACGCTGATGATCTTCGCGCTGATCCTGACGCCAATCATCGTGCTGCTGGCCACCGGTGGCATTGACACCACCTTCCTGGCGATCGAAGCCAAGAACCCCTACAACTTCAACATGCTGAAAAACACCAGCTTCATCGGCATCATCTCGCTGATGGGCTGGGGCCTGGGCTACTTCGGCCAGCCGCACATCCTCGCGCGTTTCATGGCGGCGGATTCGGTGAAGTCGATCGCCAAGGCACGTCGCATCTCCATGACCTGGATGATCCTGTGCCTGGGCGGCACCGTGGCAGTGGGCTTCTTCGGCATCGCTTACTTCTCGGCGCACCCGGAAGTGGCTGGCCCGGTCAATGAGAACCACGAACGTGTGTTCATCGAGCTGGCCAAGCTGCTGTTCAACCCGTGGATTGCCGGCGTGTTGCTGTCCGCGATCCTGGCAGCGGTGATGAGCACCCTGAGCTGCCAACTGCTGGTGTGCTCCAGCGCGCTGACCGAAGACTTCTACAAAACCTTCCTGCGCAAAAACGCCTCCCAGGTTGAACTGGTGTGGGTCGGCCGCGCGATGGTGCTGTTGGTGGCCCTGATCGCCATCGCCATGGCAGCCAACCCGAACAACCGTGTACTCGGCCTGGTGAGCTACGCCTGGGCCGGTTTCGGCGCTGCGTTCGGTCCTGTGGTGCTGATCTCGGTGATCTGGAAACAGATGACCCGCAACGGCGCCCTGGCCGGCATCCTGGTCGGCGCGGTCACCGTGATCGTGTGGAAGCACTTCGAGTTGCTGGGCTTGTACGAAATCATCCCAGGCTTCATCTTCGCCAGCCTGGCGATCTACTTCGTCAGCAAGCTGGGCGCACCGACTGCCGGTATGGTCGAGCGCTTTGATGCTGCGGAAAAAGACTACAACCTCAACAAGTGATTCGTCGGGTGCTGAGCGCCCGCTGAATTGAAAAAAGGCCCGCGTCCTAAGGATGGCGGGCCTTTTTTATGGGCGGTTCAGTCGGTATCCGGCTGATTAAGAAAAATCAGCACACCCAGAATCGCCATGTAGAACTTGAACGCCGCTTCCTGGCCATTCCACTGATGGGATTGCCACATCAGAAACCATTCGCCGCCCACCACCATAAAACCAAAAAACCACACCAAAAAGCCGAGCGCGAGGCCGGTGGTTGCGCCTGCTTTGGCGCGGTTGAACGCGATAGCCGGCGCGTGCCGAGCGCGCCACAACGACAGCGCACCCCAGGCCAGCAACAGTGCAGTAAGCGCCTCGCCCAGGATGATCAGCGCGTAGGCCGCGTGCCACAGCCCTGGCGTGGTGATTGAGCGGTACATAGCGGCGTTGTCGGGGAACGTGGTGTCCATGCTCAACACGTGTTTGACGAAGGCGAAGTTGGAGCCGTAGTCGGTGATGTTGTTGAACGCAACTAAGCCGGCGAAGGCCGCAAGGACGAGGGTCAGGATGATTTTTGCGTAGCGGGTGGTCATGCTTTTTCCAAAGGGCCGGCGAGGGGAGGAGCATTAACGCTAGCACGGACATGAGCGGCCTTCGACTCGGCTGAGTGAGGAATTTTGTACTCATGACGTAGGACCTTACTGATTTGCCAGCGGCACGCTCAGGTCGGCAAAAAGCTGGTGCAGAATCGGCCGCCTACCCCTCGCAGAGAAACACCGGATGTTCGCTCCTGCCAACGAAAGCGCGTTTACCCTGACCCTTGATGGGCAGCCCAGCGATCTCAAGGTCCGTGGGTTCATGGGTGATGAGTTTATTAGCCTGCCGTTTCGCGTTGACCTTGAACTGGTCAGCGAGCAAGCCGATCTGGACCTCGAGAGCCTGCTGCACCGTCAGGCGTTCCTGGGGTTTGACGCTCAGGGGCATGGCATTCACGGCCAGGTATATCGGGTGGCCCAAGGTGATTCGGGCAAGCGTCTTACCCGTTACCAGGTCACGTTGGTGCCGCAGTTGGCTTATCTGGAACACAGCACTCACCAGCGGATTTTCCAGAAAAAAACCGTGCCCCAGATCATTGCGCTGGTGTTGGAGGCCCAGGCTATCCAGGGGGACTCCTTCGCGTTTCAGCTGAGCGGCAAGTACCCCGAGCGTGAGTACTGTGTTCAGTTCGGTGAAACCGACCTGGAGTTCATTCAGCGCCTGTGTGTCGAGTCTGGCATTCATTATCACTTCCAGCACAGCCCCGAGCGCCACCTGTTGGTGTTTGGCGATGACCAGAGCGTGTTTGCCCAGCCGGCTCAAACCACCCCGTATTCGCCCGGTTCCGGGATGGTCGCTGACACGCCTGCGATCAAGCAATTTAGCCTGCGGCTAAAGGCGCGTACCACCGGTGTGAACCTGCGAGACTACGATTTCAAGAAGCGGAGTCTGGTGTTGGAAAGCTCGGCCTCCAGCGGGCAACGTCCCGCCCTGGTCGAACAGCGCTACCCTGGGCACTTTGCTGATCGTGAGCATGGTAAGTACCTGGCGCAACGCCTGTTGGAGCGTCACCGCAGCGATTATCGCCAGGCCAGCGGTTTTAGCGACCAGCCGGCCTTGGTTACCGGGCAGTTCTTGAAAATGGCCGGGCACCCTCGTCAGGAATGGAATGATTTGTGGTTGGTAACCCAATTGCACCATTCAGGGCATCAGCCTCAAGTGTTGGAGGAGTCTGTCCCCGAAGACGATGGCGATGAATCACCTCCGGGCTACAGAAATGAATTTGTTATCACCCCTTGGGACGTGCCATTTCGAACGCCCCTGATCCTGTCGCGGCCGCAAATATCCGGTTACCAAAGCGCGGTGGTCACAGGGCCTGCCGACAGTGAGATCCATTGCGACGAATACGGCCGGGTCAAAGTACAGATGGCCTGGGACCGCGACGGCGAGCACAACGACCATTCCAGTTGTTGGCTGCGAGTCGCCAGCGCTTGGGCCCATGACCGTTATGGTTCGGTGCTGATCCCCAGGGTCGGCATGGAGGTGCTGGTAGGCTTCGTGAATGGCGACATAGACATGCCGTTGGTGATGGGCTGCCTGCCCAACGCGGCGAACCCTGTGCCCCTCGACCTGCCGGCAGACAAGACCCGCAGCATCTTGCGCAGCCACAGCAGCCCGGGGGGTGGTGGCTACAACGAGCTGCGCATTGAAGACCGCAAGGGCGCTGAGGAAATCTACCTGCGCGCCCAGCGGGATTGGACCCAGCACGTCTTGAATGACCAACAGGTGCAGGTCGATAACCAGCGCCGGGTGACGGTGGGCGGCGAGTCGCACCATGAGCTTCAAGGCGAAGAGCAACGCATTACCCACGGCAACCGCCTGACCGAGCTCAAGCAGGATGATCATCTGGTGGTCGGTGGTTCGCAGCAGGTGCGGGCAGGGCGGGCCATTCAGATCGGAGCAGGGCAAAGCATTGTTATCGACGCCGGCGCCAGCGTGACGATCCAGGCGGGAGGGCAGTCGATCACGCTTTCGGCGAGCGGCATATTCAGCAGCGTGCCGATTCAGCTTGGCGGCGTGCCGGCTGCCGCCGCTGCGCCGTTAATGCCGGGCATCAAGGAAAAGCTGCTGGCGGTTATTCCCGCCCTGCTCAGCCGCGTGCAAGTGGCCAGCCTGAAACGCAGTGCACCGTTTTGCGAAGAGTGTGAGCGCTGCAAGAACGGTCAGTGTGATATTGCCGAACATCTCCAGGCTCGACCTTAAAAGGAGTTAACCCTTATGCCTCAGCCTTTGGAACCTCATGCCTGGCTGGACCAATACCCTTTGCTCGCCAATGAGCAGATTTTCGCCGTGCTGGGCAGTGCCAGCGACGCCAAGCCGTTTACCGCTTGGCAAGCGAAGACCGGTGCAATGCCGCCCCAGCCAATCTGGGCAGGCACGGCCTATGCGCAGTGGAATGAGGTGATGCCTTACGTTGGCATCATCGAGCCAGGCAGCCCCTTCCTCGACTGGATCGCAACCACCGAAGCAACGGATTGGGGGTGGTTGGCAGTGTCGTCCAGCCCGCTGGAAACAGTGGTCGCGCATCTGCAAAGCCTGACCAAGGTGTTGCTGCCTGAGGACCAGGACGTGTTTTTGCGCTTTTGGGATGGCGGCCAATTTCTGCCGATTGTGCAGAAATTGGGCGACGAGGCGGGGAAGGTGTTGCCGGTATTTCAGCGTTACCTGATCAACCGCCAACCGCTGACAGTTGCGACAGGCCCGGTGGTTGCCGCCAAAACCAGCCCATGGTGGCGCGTGCCCGCTGTGGTGTTGGAGCATCTGGCCGCGCAATCACCCCAGGTGTTGATCAATAACCTGCTGCAATGGCTCGAAGAACAACGCCCCGACCTGTACACCGCCTTCAAGCCTGTGACCTTGCAGCACAAGGTCGCCTACTTCGTGCGCGGGGCGGATGTCAGTCATGGGGCGCTGGCCGACTATTTGACCTCAGAGTTGAGTTGAACCCAGCGCCTGCTGCAGATCCTCGATCAAGTCTTCAATTGCCTCGATGCCTACCGACAGGCGAATCATTTCGGGCTTCACGCCGGCCTTGGCCTGCTCCTGCTCATTCATCTGCCGATGGGTGGTGGACGCCGGATGGCAGGCCAGGGATTTGGCATCACCAATGTTCACCAGGCGTTTGAAGATTTGCAGGGCGTCGTAGAAGCGTACTCCGGCGTCGTAACCACCCTTGAGGCCAAAGGACAGAATCGCTGACGGTTTGCCCTGCATGTATTTCTGTGCCAATGCGTGGTGCGGGTGATCCGGCAGCCCGGCATAGCTGACCCATTCCACCTCGACGTGGCCTTGCAGAAACTGCGCAACCTTCAGCGCGTTTTCAGTATGGCGCTCCATGCGCAGGGCCAGGGTTTCCAGGCCTTGCAGCAATAGGAAGGCATTCATCGGTGCGAGGGCTGCGCCGGTGTTGCGCAGTGGCACGGTGCGGGCACGGGCGATAAAGGCGGCGGGGCCGAATTTCTCGGTGTAGACCACGCCGTGATAGGCCGGCTCGGGGGTGTTGAGACCGGGGAATTTCTCTGGGTACTTCGTCCAGGGGAAGGTGCCGCTGTCGACGATGACGCCGCCCAGGGAGTTGCCGTGGCCGCCGACGTATTTGGTCACGGAGTGCACCACAATGTCGGCGCCGAACTGGATAGGTTTGCACAGGATTGGCGTTGCCACGGTGTTGTCTACCATCAGTGGTACGCCGCGTGCGTGGGCGACATCGGCCAGGGCTTCGATGTCGATGATGTTGCCTGCGGGGTTACCGATGCTTTCGCAGTAGACCAGCTTGGTGTTGTCATCGATCAATTCGGCGATGGCCTCGGCGCAGTCGTCGCGGGCGAAGCGCACATCGACGCCAAAGCTTGGCAACAGGTGCGCGAACAGGGTGTAGGTGCCGCCGTAGAGCTGCGGCGTGGTGACGATATTGTCACCCGCGCGGGTCAGCGTCTGGATCGCGTAATGGATCGCGGCGCTGCCAGCTGATACGGCTAGGGCGGCGATACCGCCTTCAAGGGCGGCAATGCGCTGCTCCAGCACGTCGTTGGTGGGGTTCATGATGCGTGTGTAGATATTACCGGGCACGTCCAGGTTGAACAGGTCGGCGCCGTGCTGGGCGTTGTCGAATTCGAAGGCGACGTTCTGGTAGATCGGCACGGCGACGGCCTTGGTGGTCGGGTCGGATTTGAAGCCATGGTGCAGTGCAATGGTGGCGTCTTTCATGATTGTTATTGACCTCCTTGGATTCCTTGAGCGCCCCGTACGCGGTGGGCGCTGGCTTGCCTGCGATAGCATCACCGCGGTGCAAGGGTAATACCGCGTCGCCTGCCTCGCGGGCAAGCCCGTTCCCACAAGCGCGATTAGACTGTTTTCGGCGGTGTGCCTGCGGTTATGACATAAGCACCGGCCGACACGCAGCCCTGCACCTTTGCCCCGGTAGAAGGTAAACTTCGCCCCCTGCGCAGGAGCAACCATGAATTATCGTCACGCCTTTCACGCCGGCAACCACGCCGATGTCTTCAAACACCTGACCTTGACCCGCCTCATCGCCCTGATGTCGCGCAAGGAGCAGCCGTTCGCCTACCTCGACACCCACGCCGGGATCGGGCTGTACGACTTACAAGGTGATCAGGCCAACCGCACCGGTGAATACCTGGAAGGCATCGCCCGCCTGTGGGGCGCGAGCGACTTGCCGCCGTTGACCGCCGACTACATGCGCGTGCTGCACGAGATGAACCCGGACGGCCAGTTGCGCTATTACCCGGGCTCGCCGGAACTGGCGCGCCGCCTCACGCGGCCCCAGGACCGTGTGTTGCTCAACGAAAAGCACCCGGAAGATGGTGTGCTGCTCAAGGACAACATGAAGGGTGATCGCCGGGTCAAAGTGCACCTGGGCGAAGGCTGGCATGTGCCGCGCGCCCTGCTACCAGTGCCGGAAAAACGCGCGCTGATGCTGATCGATCCGCCGTTTGAGCAACTGGACGAGATGCAGCGCTGCGCAGCGTCCCTCAAGGAAGCCGTCAGCCGCATGCGCCAGACAGTCGCGGCGATTTGGTACCCGGTGAAAGACCAGCGCATGTTGCGCCGCTTCTATCAGGACCTGGCCGGCACCGGTGCGCCGAAGTTGTTGCGGGTGGAGTTGCTGGTGCATCCGCTGGACACGCCCAACACCCTGACCGGCTCGGGCCTGGCGATTGCCAACCCGCCGTGGGGGCTGGAGGAGGAGTTGCGTGAGCTGCTGCCGTGGTTGTCCAAGAAGCTTGGGCAGACCCAGGGTGGGTGGCAGATGGATTGGCTCATCGCTGAGTAATTAGTCGCCTGTCAGGACGCCATCGCGGGCAAACCTGCTCCCACATTTGGAATGCATTCCAAGGTGGGAACGGGCTTGCCCGCGATGCTGTTTGCGTCAGATCGGGCAGGTCACGCCCGTGCCGCCGATCCCGCAGTACCCCTGCGGGTTCTTCGCCAGGTACTGCTGGTGATACGCCTCGGCGAAGTACACCGTCGGTGCTTCTTCAATTTCTGTGGTGATGGTGCCCAGGCCAGCCTTGGTCAGCTCACCCTGATACGCCTCGGCGCTGGCCTTGGCCGCCTCCAGATGCTCAGGTTTCACCGCGTAAATCACCGAACGGTACTGGCTGCCGATGTCGTTGCCCTGGCGCATGCCCTGGGTCGGGTTGTGCAACTCCCAAAACATTTTCAGCAGCTCTTCGTAGCTGATCTTGTCTTGGTCAAACACTACCAGTACCACTTCGCTATGGCCGGTCAGGCCCGAGCAAACTTCTTCGTAGGTCGGGTTCGGCGTGTAGCCGCCGGCATAACCGACCACGGTGCTGACTACGCCGTCGCGCTGCCAAAACTTGCGCTCCGCGCCCCAGAAGCAACCCAGGCCGAATATCGCGAACTCTACGTTGTCGACAAAGGGGCCGAGCAGCGGGTTGCCGTTGACGAAATGCGTTTGCGGCAGATTCATCGGGGTTTCACGGCCAGGCAAAGCTTGTTCTTGAGTAGGCAACACGTTTTTGTTCACCAGAATTTCCGAGCGCAAGACCATGATCAGTCCTCTCAGTCAGATTGAGTTATGTATTAAGAAGACACTCAGTGTGCCCGAGTGTTACAGCGCTGTCAGGCGATTGGCCCGCGCGGGTAGCGTTTAAGCTTCTCGAGCAGCTCTGCACCGGGGATCGGCCGGTCGAACAAATAGCCCTGGCCCACATCACAACGATGTCGACGCAGGAAGGCTAACTGTTCGGCGGTCTCGACGCCTTCGGCCACCACCTTGAGCTTGAGGTTGTGAGCCATGGCGATCACCGCCGAGGTGATTTCCATGTCGTCCTGGTTGTCCGGGATTTCGTGGATAAAGCTGCGGTCGATCTTGATGATGTCGATGGGGAATTTTTTCAAGTAACTCAGCGACGAGTAACCGGTGCCGAAGTCGTCCATGGCCAGGGTCAGGCCAAAGCTTTTGAGCTGGTCGAGCTGCAAGCGCGTGTCTTCGGTGGCTTCCAGCAGCAAGCCTTCGGTCAATTCCAGCTCCAGCAGGTTGGCCGGCAGCTGTTCTTCCTTGAGGATGGTGGCAATTGAGGCCACCAGATCCGGGTCGGAAAACTGCTTGGGCGACAGGTTGATCGCCACCTGCAAGTTGCCCATGCCCGCGGCGGTCAACTGCCGGCTCATGCGGCAGGCCTGGCGCGCGATCCACTTACCGATAGGGATGATCAGCCCAGTCTCTTCCGCCACGCTGATGAACTGGTCGGGGCGAATCATGCCCTTTTCCGGGTGGTTCCAACGCAACAACGCTTCCATGCCCAGCAGGCGGCCGCTGCGCAGGCACAGTTTGGGCTGGTAGAACACGTCCAGCTCGTTCTGGGTCAGGGCGCGGCGCAGGTTGTTTTCCACGAACAGTTTGTAACTGGCCTCGGCGTTCAGGGCTTCGGTGAACACCTGCACTTGGTGTTTGCCGTTGGCCTTGGCTTTGTGCAGTGCCAGCCCGGCGTTACGCATCAGGGTTTGCGGGTCGCGGCCGTGTAATGGCGCGCACGCCAAGCCCACGGAGCCGGTGACGCTGATTAGCTGGTTATCGACGAACATCGGCTTGTCGAGGGTCGCCAGCAGCTGGCTGGCAACCTGCTGGCCAGTCTCAAGATCAGTGTCGTCGAGCAACACCGCGAACTCGTTACTGGCAAACCGCGCCAAGCTGCCACTGGCGCTCAGGCTGTTGCGCAGGCGGCGTGCCAGGCTGATCAGCAGCTTGTCGCCGGTCTGGTGGCCGAGGCTGTCGTTGATCCGCTTGAAGTTGTCGATGTCCACCAGCAACAGGCTGATCGGGCTGTCGCTGTCGCGGGCAAAGCGCTCATCCAGGTTGCGGATAAACGCCGGGCGGTTGCCCAGGTTGGTCAGGTTGTCGGTGTAGGCCAGGCGCTCGATGCGCTGCTGGGCCAGCTTGGTCTGGGTAATGTCTTCGTAGATGCCGATGTAGTGGGTCAACTCACGGTTGTCGCCATACACCTTGGAAATCGACAGCTGGCCCCAGTAGGGTTCGAGGTTCTTGCGCCGGCTCTTGAACTCGCCCTGCCAGCTATTGCTCTTGGCCAGGCTCGACGGCGCATCGAAGAGCAACTCGCTGAGGTTCTCCAGCGCCGGCAGTTGCGCCAGGCGGTGGCCGTGGACTTCTTCGGCGCTGTATTGGGTGATCGCGGTAAAGCTGGGGTTGACGTACTCCACCACGCCGTCGCAATTGACCAGCAAAAAGGCGTTGGCACTTTGCTCCACGGCACGCTGAAACAGGTGCAGGGCGCTGGTGGCGGTGCGCCGGTTGTGGTTGTTGATCACTTGCGCGAATTGGTCCGCCAGCTCACCGGCAAAGGCGATTTCATCGGTCTGCCATGCGCGGGGGCTGCCGCTTTGTTCCAGGCACAACACGCCAATGACCTGGCCATCGACGCGGATGCTCGCGTCGAGCATCGCGTATATATCCTTAGCGCGCAGGCTCTCGGCCATTTCCCGGGTGCGCGGGTCGCGCATCGCATGGGTGGCGTCGATGGCGCGGCTCGAGTGCAGGGCTTCCAGGTAGTCCGGGAAGCCGCTGGCGTCGATCGCTTCCGGCAAATGGTGTTGTTGGTCGGCGCGGTGGTAGGCCGAGATCGGCACCAGGCGCTGGCCTTCGAGGTTCCAGATGCTCGCGCAATCGATCTGGTAGATGTCGCACGCGCTGCGGGTGATCAGCTCGGCGGCTTCCTGCAGCGAGTTAGGCGTGGTGTAGCGCTGGCGCGCGAGCAGCAGAATCAGCTCCTGTTGGGCGCGCACGCGTTCCAGGTGCTGCAACTGTTCCAGCTGGGCGCGCTGGTTGAGCTCCAGGGCGATCTGCAGGCGGCTGTTCTGGTTTTCCAGGTCTGCGGTCGGGGCGGCGGCGGGGATTTCGCTGAACAGCCCGTCGACCACCATCAGGTAGCCGCGCAGCAGGTGGCGATTGTGTTGTTTGTAGGCCTCGCCCATTTCCAGCAGGCTCAGGGGGCCGTCGTTGGTGTGCAAGGTGTAGCGCACCAGGTAATGCGGGCTCTGGGTCAGTTGTTGCTGGATGGCGTCGTGCAGTTGGTAGCGCGCCTGCGGTTCCATCAGGCTGGCGTAGGGTGTGCCGAGCAAGGCACACAGCTCAACCGCCGGCAGGCCGAATTGGCGCTCGCAATTGGGGTCGAGGTACAAGAGGGCCCAGCTTGCCTCATTAAGCCGCTCGAAACGCAGCATGCCGAGGCGCGAGGGCACCGGTAACTGCGTCACTACCTCGGCCGCCATACGGGCGACATCGGGTTGGCTTTTCATGGGGGAACTCGCTTGGAAAAATGCGCACGGCGCCGGGCTCACGCCCTCTTTACTGTCACCTGCGGCAAGGTTGCATCATGCAGCACGCACTGACAAGAGAGGATGAAGGCTAAGTGCTATATGGCTGTTATCGGCCGCGGGAGCGGTTTCTACAATCGAGGTGATGGGTGGCGCATTGACGCAGGCACGGCGGGCCTAGCTCCTACAAACCGGCAGGCCAAAAAAAGCCCCGCCAAATGGCGGGGTTGAGGTACGAGCGTGGCGCTCGGAAATCGGTGCAGCCAGGCCTCCCTGGTGAAAGGGAGGCCCGTTGAGGCTTACAGCAGGATGGTGCGGATGTCGTTCAGCAGTTGGCTCAGGCGCTGCGTGAAGCGTGCAGCGGCTGCACCGTTGATCACACGGTGATCGTAGGACAACGACAGCGGCAGCATCAGCTTAGGCTGGAACGCTTTACCGTCCCACACAGGCTGGATAGTGGCCTTGGAAACACCCAGGATTGCCACTTCCGGGGCGTTGACGATTGGCGTGAAGCCAGTGCCGCCAATGTGACCGAGGCTGGAGATGGTGAAGCACGCGCCCTGCATATCGTCTGCGGTGAGCTTCTTGTCGCGGGCCTTGGCAGCCAGCGCAGCCGCTTCGGCAGCGAGTTGCAGCAGGCTCTTCTGGTCGACGTTCTTGATGACCGGTACCAGCAGGCCGTCAGGCGTGTCGACTGCAAAGCCGATGTTCACGTATTTCTTGCGAATGATCGCCTTGCCGCTTGGTGCCAGCGAACTGTTGAAGTCCGGCAGTTCCTTGAGCAGGTGCGCGCAGGCCTTGAGCAGCAGTGGCAGCACGGTCAGTTTCACGCCGGCCTTCTCGGCCACGGCTTTCTGCGCAACGCGGAAAGCTTCCAGGTCGGTGATGTCGGCTTGGTCAAACTGAGTCACGTGCGGAATGTTCAGCCAGCTGCGGTGCAGGCTCGACGCGCCGATTTGCATCAGGCGAGTCATCGGCACTTCTTCGGTTTCGCCGAAGCGGCTGAAGTCCACGACCGGAATCGGCGGAATGCCCGAACCACCAGTAGCAGCGCCGGCAGCCGGAGCTTCCTTGGCTTTCTGCATCATGGCTTTGACGTAAACCTGCACGTCTTCTTTCAGCACGCGACCGTGAGGGCCAGTGGCCGACACAGCGTTGAGCTCAACGCCGAATTCACGGGCCAGCTGACGCACGGCAGGGCCGGCGTGAACCTTGGCACCGCTTGGCGCAGGTGCGGCAGCCGCTGGGGCCGGTGCGGCCTCAGCTTTTGCAGCCGGTGCCGGGGCGGCAGCGGCCGGAGCCGCTTCAGCCTTGGCCGCCGGGGCATCAGCGGCTGGCGCGGGTGCCGCAGCAGGCGCAGCGCCTTGTACTTTGAGCTTGAGGATGAAATCGCCAGTGCCGACTTCGTCTTCCAGCTTGACCGCGATGCTTTCCACCACGCCGGCAGCCGGCGAAGGGATTTCCATGGAGGCCTTGTCGGACTCCAGGGTGATCAGCGACTGATCGGCTTCGACGGTGTCGCCGACCTTGACCAGCAGCTCGATGATCTTGGCCTTGCCCGACGAACCGATGTCCGGAACATGAATGTCCTGGACGGTGGCGGCGGCAGGTGCAGCGGCCGGGGCTGCTGGAGCTTCGGCGGCGGCAGGCTTTTCAGCAGCAGGGGCGGGTGCAGCAGCGGCAGCAGGGGCTGGCGCAGGGGCCGCATCAGCGGCACCTTCGATTTCCAGCTCCAGCAGTTCGTCGCCTTCTTTCAGGCGGTCGCCCAGCTTCACTTTCAGGCTCTTGACCACGCCGGCTTTGGGAGCAGGGATTTCCATGCTCGCCTTGTCCGATTCCAGGGTCAGGATGCTCTGGTCGGCTTCGACTTTGTCGCCGACCTTCACAAACAGCTCGATTACTTCACCTTCACCGCTGCCGATGTCAGGTACGCGAATGAGTTCGCTCACAAAAAATCTCCTCAGCAGTCCAGTGGGTTGCGTTTTTCCGGGTTGATCCCGAACTTGACGATAGCGTCAGCCACCACCTTAGGTTCGATCTCACCACGGTCAGCCAAGGCTTCCAAGGCTGCCAACACCACGAAGTGACGGTCAACTTCGAAGAAGTGACGCAGCTTCTTGCGGCTGTCACTGCGGCCGAAACCGTCGGTGCCCAGGACTTTGAATTCCTTGGACGGGACCCACTGGCGAATCTGTTCAGCAAACAGCTTCATGTAGTCGGTAGAGGCAATGACTGGACCTTTACGGCCGGCCAAGCACTCTTCAACGTAGCTCAATGCAGGCTTCTGACCTGGGTGCAGGCGGTTGTTACGCTCCACCGCCAGGCCGTCGCGACGCAGTTCGTTGAAGCTGGTAACGCTCCACACGTCAGCGCCGACGTTGAACTCTTCACGCAGGATCTTCGCCGCTTCACGGACTTCACGCAGGATGGTGCCGGAGCCCATCAGCTGTACGTGGTGCGCCGCTTCCTTGGTGTCTTCTTCGAGCAGGTACATGCCCTTGATGATGCCTTCTTCCACGCCGGCCGGCATAGCTGGCTGCTGGTAGGACTCGTTCATCACGGTGATGTAGTAGAAAACGTCCTGCTGCTGTTCGGTCATCTTCTTCATGCCGTCCTGGATGATCACCGCCAGCTCATAGCCGTAGGTTGGATCAAAGGTGCGGCAGTTCGGGATGGTGGCAGCCAGAATGTGGCTGTGACCGTCTTCGTGTTGCAGGCCTTCGCCGTTCAGCGTGGTCCGCCCGGCAGTACCGCCGATCAGGAAGCCACGGGTACGGCTATCGCCTGCTGCCCAGGCCAGGTCGCCAATACGCTGGAAGCCGAACATCGAGTAGAAGATGTAGAACGGCAGCATCGGCTGGTTGTGGCTGGAGTACGAAGTACCGGCAGCGATGAAGGAGCTCATGGCGCCCGCTTCGTTGATGCCTTCTTCGAGGATCTGGCCCTTCTTGTCTTCCTTGTAGAACATCACCTGGTCTTTATCGACTGGCTCGTAGAGCTGGCCGACGGAGGAGTAGATGCCCAACTGACGGAACATGCCTTCCATACCAAAGGTACGGGCTTCGTCCGGGATGATCGGGACGATACGCGAACCGATTTCCTTGTCCTTGACCAACTGCGCGAGGATCCGCACGAAGGCCATGGTGGTGGAGATTTCACGGTCGCCCGAGCCGTCCAGGATAGCCTTGAGGGTATCGAGTGGCGGTGTCGGAATGTCGAAGGACTTGGCGCGGCGCTGTGGCACGAAACCGCCCAGTGCAGTACGGCGCTCGCTCAGGTAACGGGCTTCGGCGCTGTTTGGCTCTGGCTTGAAGAACGGCAGGTTTTCCAGCTCTTCGTCTTTGACGGGGATGTCGAAGCGATCGCGGAACAGCTTCAGGCTTTCAACATCAACCTTCTTGGTGTTGTGCGCGGTGTTTTTCGCTTCGCCGGCACCGGTGCCATAACCCTTGATGGTCTTGGCCAGGATGACGGTCGGTTGTTCTTTGTGGTTGACCGCTTCATGGTACGCCGCGTAGACCTTGTACGGGTCGTGGCCACCACGGTTGAGCTTCCAGATCTCGTCGTCGGACAGGTCTGCAACCATCGCCTTGAGTTCAGGCGTGTTGAAGAAGTGCTCACGTACGAACGCGCCGTCTTTGGCCTTGTAGTTCTGGTACTCGCCGTCGATGACTTCGTCCATGCGACGTTGCAGGATACCGTCGACGTCTTTGGCCAACAGTGGGTCCCAGAAACGGCCCCAGATGACTTTGGTCACGTTCCACTGAGCACCGCGGAACACGCCTTCGAGTTCTTGGATGATCTTGCCGTTGCCGCGAACCGGGCCGTCGAGGCGCTGCAGGTTGCAGTTGATGACGAAGATCAGGTTGTCGAGCTTCTCGCGGCCAGCCAGGGAGATGGCGCCCAGGGATTCCGGCTCGTCACACTCGCCGTCGCCCAGGAAGCACCAGACTTTCTGCTTGCCTTCAGGGATGAAGCCACGGGCTTCCAGGTACTTCATGAAGCGTGCCTGGTAGATCGCCTGGATCGGGCCAAGGCCCATGGATACAGTCGGGAACTGCCAGAAATCAGGCATCAGCCAAGGGTGCGGGTACGACGACAGGCCGCCACCGTCCACTTCCTGACGGAAGTTGTTCATCTGGTCTTCGGTGATGCGGCCTTCCATGAACGCACGGGCGTAAACGCCTGGAGAGGTGTGGCCCTGGAAGTAGATCAGGTCGCCGCCGTGTTCGTCGGTCGGGGCCTGGAAGAAGTAGTTGAAGCCGATGTCATACAGGGTTGCGCTGGAAGCGAAGCTGGAGATGTGACCGCCCAGGTCAGAATCTTTCAAGTTCGTGCGCATTACCATCGCCATGGCGTTCCAACGTACCAGCGAGCGAATGCGGCGTTCCATGAACAGGTCGCCAGGCATGCGTGCTTCGTGGGTAACGGGGATGGTGTTGCGGTATGGCGTAGTGATGGCGTAGGGCAGTTGCGAGCCGCTGCGGGTCGCGAGTTCGCCCATACGGGTCATCAGGTAGTGAGCACGGTCTTCGCCTTCTTTGTCGAGAACCGATTCCAGGGCGTCCAGCCATTCCTGGGTTTCGACGGGATCGAGGTCTTGCATGGCTTGCTCCAGGGCGGAAAGGCTACCAGAATCGGTTGCCTGAGTTTGCGACTGGCCTTGTGGGCAGACGACATAAATTCTTGGATGGCCGAAGGTTGCTTCGGCGTCCTGTAGTTTTACTACAAATCGTCGGCCATTTCAGCCTTTCGAATGTATATACGAGTAGTAAAACTACACAAGACTGAGCGTATGGCTCGGTCTGGCTGGTGAGCATAATCGTTATTGTTGATCTTTTGCGAACAAGAAAAGGTGAAAGTTTGATGTTGCCTGCCAAGATTAATTTAATTTCAGCTATTTATAACCTTTGTTCGACAGTCCTTCACCGAGCGTGGTTCTTGCGTTCACAGCTACAAGCCATTCACGCGCCGATCAAGGATAGACCATGAGCCTTCCAACGCTGGCCCCATTACCGGCCATTCTCTTGCCTTACGCCCAGCGGGCCGAGCAGTCATTTCGTGACGCAGTGGCCGCGCTGGACGCCGATCATGGCCTTTCTGAGTGGTCGCCGCAACGGTGGGCTGACTTCGCCCGCGTGTGCGCCGCCAGTGATTTCGTCATTGAACAGAGCCTGCGTGACCCTTTGATGTTGCTTGAACTGGTGGCCTGGGGCGAGCTGGACCGTGGCTTTGCGCCCGGCGAGCTGTGCGGCCAGATCGCCGGTGCCGTGCAACAGGCCGAAACAGAAGATGAGCTGGGCCGCGTACTGCGCCGCCAGCGCACGCGTCAACAAGTGCGCATCATTTGGCGCGACCTGACCCGCCAGGCCGACCTGGTGCAAACCTGTCGCGACCTGTCCGACATGGCCGACGCCAGCATCGACCAAGCCTACCAGTGGCTGTACCAGCGCCACTGTGTGCAATTCGGCACACCCACTGGCCGGCGCAGCGGTGAAGCTCAGCACATGGTCATCCTCGGCATGGGCAAGCTCGGCGCCGTGGAGCTGAACCTGTCTTCGGATATCGACCTGATTTTCGCCTACCCCGAAGGCGGCGAGACGGTGGGCGTGAAGCGCGCCCTGGATAACCAGGAGTTTTTCATCCGCCTTGGTCAAAAATTGATCAAGGCCCTCGACCCGATGACCGTCGACGGCTTTGTGTTCCGCGTCGACATGCGCCTGCGCCCTTACGGTTCGGCCGGGGCTCTGGTGCTCAGCTTCAATGCGCTGGAACAGTACTATCAGGATCAGGGCCGCGACTGGGAGCGCTACGCCATGATTAAGGCGCGCGTGGTCGCCGGTGATCAGGTGGCCGGTGCGCAACTGCTGGATATGCTGCGCCCGTTCGTCTACCGGCGTTACCTGGATTTTTCCGCCATCGAAGCGCTGCGCACCATGAAGCAGCTGATCCAGCAGGAAGTGCGGCGCAAGGGCATGGCCGAGAACATCAAGCTGGGCTCGGGCGGCATTCGTGAAGTGGAGTTTATCGCCCAGGCGTTCCAGCTGATCCACGGTGGCCGAGACCTGAGCCTGCAACAGCGACCTTTGCTCAAGGTGCTCGGCACTCTGGAAGGTCAGGGCTACTTGCCGGCGGCGGTCATTGCCGAATTGCGCAATGGTTACGAATTCTTGCGTTACACCGAGCACGCGATCCAGGCAATTGCCGACCGCCAGACGCAAATGCTCCCGGACAGCCCGGAAGACCAGGCACGCATTGCCTTTATGCTTGGCTTTGCCGACTGGGCCGCCTTCCATGAACGCCTGATGTACTGGCGTGGCCGGGTGGCCTGGCACTTCCGCCAAGTGATTGCCGACCCTGATGAAGCGGAGGGCGAAGAAAGCGAATTGGTCGTGGGCGGTGAGTGGTTGCCGCTGTGGGAAGAGTCCCAGGACGAAGACGCCGCGTGCCGCCAATTGCAGGAAGGTGGCTTTACCGACGCGCCCAAAGCCCTGAAAACCTTGGCCGGCCTACGCGGCAGCCCGCAGCTACGTGCCATGCAGCGCCTGGGCCGCGAGCGGCTCGATGCCTTTATCCCGCGCCTGCTGGCTCAGGCCGTCGAACACGCCAACCCGGACCTGGTGCTGGAGCGTGTGTTGCCATTGGTCGAAGCCGTCGCCCGCCGTTCCGCTTATCTGGTGCTGCTCACGGAAAATCCCGACGCTCTGCGCCGCCTGTTGACCCTGTGCGCCGCCAGCCCGTGGATCGCCGAACAGATCACGCGTTTCCCGCTGTTGCTCGACGAATTGCTCAACGAAGGCCGCCTGTTCAAGCCACCGTTGGCGCCGGAACTGGCTGCCGAGCTGCGTGAACGCCTCACGCGTATCCCCGAGGATGACCTTGAGCAGCAGATGGAAGCCCTGCGCCACTTCAAGCTGGCCCACCGCCTGCGCGTGGCCGCTTCGGAAATCGCTGGCAGCTTGCCGTTGATGAAAGTCAGCGATTACCTGACCTGGCTTGCCGAAGCCATCCTTGAACAAGTGCTGGCCCTGGCCTGGCGCCAGACCGTGGCGCGCCACGGCTCGCCGCAGCGGCTCGACGGCACCTTGTGCGACCCGGGGTTCGTCATTGTCGGCTATGGCAAAGTCGGCGGCATCGAGCTGGGCCATGGTTCCGACCTTGACCTGGTGTTTATCCACGACGGCGACCCGCAGGCCGAAACCGACGGCGCCAAGCCGATCGACGGTGCGCAGTTCTTCACGCGGCTGGGCCAGCGGATCATCCACCTGCTGACCACCCAGACCAACTCCGGCCAGCTGTATGAAGTGGACATGCGCCTGCGGCCTTCCGGCGCGTCCGGTTTGCTGGTGAGTTCGCTCGGTGCGTTTGAGCGCTATCAAGAAAATGAAGCCTGGACCTGGGAACATCAGGCCCTGATCCGCGCGCGAGTGCTGGTGGGCAGCCAGGACGTAGGCCATGCGTTCGAGCAGGTACGCGCTAAAGTACTGGGGCGCGAACGCGACTTGGCCAAGCTGCGCCAGGAGGTCGGCGAGATGCGCGCCAAGATGCGCGGCAACCTGGGCACCAAGTCTACGGCGGCCGGTACCGGCGCCAATGCCTTCGAGCCCACGGTGGCGTTCGACCTCAAGCAGGACGCCGGTGGTATCGTCGATATTGAATTTATGGTGCAATACGCGGCTTTGGCGTGGTCTGCGCAACATCCATCGTTGCTGCGCTACACCGACAATATCCGCATTCTGGAGGGCCTGGAGCAGGTGGGGTTGATGCCCGCCGCCGATGCTCATTTGCTGCGCGAGGTGTATAAGGCCTACCGTTCCGCCGCGCACCGCCAGGCCTTGCAAAACGAGGCCGGTACGGTGGCCGGGGATCAGTTCGCCGACGAACGGCGTCAGGTGATGCGAATCTGGAATGAACTGGGTTTAAGCTGAAACCCGATGAATTGAGCGATGCCAATCTAATGTGGAAACCGGCTTTATGTGGGAGCGGGCTTGCCCGCGATGCAGACGCTTCGGTGTATCAGGTATACCGAGGCGATGCTATCGCAGGCAAGCCCGCTCCCACAAAAAGCGCGATCTGCAGTAATTATCGATGCGGGGAGGCATAAGCCTCCCCGCATCGTTTGTGGAAACTACATGAATATTCTGATCGTTGGGCCCAGTTGGGTCGGTGACATGGTGATGGCACAGACACTGTTCCAGTGTCTGAAACAGCGCCATCCCGACTGCCAAATCGACGTGCTCGCCCCCGAGTGGAGCCGGCCGATCCTTGAGCGCATGCCCGAGGTGCGCAAGGCCTTGAGCTTCCCGCTCGGCCACGGAGCTCTCGAACTGGCAACGCGCCGTCGCATCGGCAAATCCCTGGCCGGCCAGTACGATCAGGCGATCCTGCTGCCCAACTCGCTGAAGTCGGCGCTGGTGCCGTATTTTGCCGGCATCCCTAAACGCACCGGCTGGCGCGGCGAGTTTCGCTACGTGTTGCTCAACGACGTGCGCACCCTCGACAAGGCGCGCTACCCGCTGATGATCGAGCGTTTCATGGCCCTGGCCTACGAGCCCGGTGCTGAGTTGCCGACGCCGTACCCGCGCCCAAGCCTGCAGATCGACCCGGTGACCCGCGATGCGGCCCTGGCCAAATTTGGCCTGATGCTCGACCGTCCGGTGTTGGCGCTGTGCCCAGGCGCGGAGTTTGGTGAGTCCAAGCGCTGGCCGTCGGAGCATTACGCCAAAGTCGCCGAGATGAAGATTCGCGAAGGTTGGCAGGTGTGGCTGTTCGGTTCGAAAAATGATCACTCGGTGGGCGAAGACATCCGCCAGCGCCTGATTCCTGGCCTGCGCGAAGAGGCGGTGAACCTCAGCGGCGACACGTCCCTGGCCGAAGCCATCGACCTGCTGTCCTGCGCCGATGCGGTGGTGTCCAACGACTCCGGCCTGATGCACGTGGCCGCCGCGCTGAACCGCCCGCTGGTGGCGGTGTACGGCTCGACCTCACCAGGGTTTACCCCGCCATTGGCCGACAAAGTCGAAGTGGTGCGCCTGGGCCTGGATTGCAGCCCGTGTTTCGACCGCACCTGCCGTTTCGGTCACTACAATTGCCTGCGCCAGTTGCTGCCGCAACCGGTCAGCGATGCCTTGCAGCGGTTGCAGGGCTCTGTGGTCGAGGTTCGTTAGTTTGCGAGTATTGGTAATCAAGACCTCATCCCTGGGCGACGTGATCCACGCCTTGCCGGCACTGACCGACGCGGCGCGGGCGATCCCTGGCATTCGCTTTGATTGGGTGGTGGAAGAAGGCTTCGCCGAAATCCCCACCTGGCACCCGGCGGTGGACAAGGTCATCCCGGTGGCGATTCGCCGCTGGCGCAAAAACATCTGGCAAACCATCAAGAGTGGCGAGTGGCGGCGCTTCAAACAGCGTATCCAGGCGACTAAATACGACTTGGTGATCGACGCTCAAGGCCTGCTGAAAAGCGCCTGGCTGACGCGCTACGTGCGTGCCCCAGTGGCCGGTTTCGACAAACACTCGGCCCGCGAGCCAATGGCCTCGCGCTTCTACTCGCGGCGCCTGGCTGTAGCCCGTGGGCAGCATGCGGTGGAGCGTTTGCGCCAGCTGTTCGCCGTGGCGCTGGGTTATGACTTGCCCAAAGGGCTGGGCGACTACGGCCTGAGCGTCGACAAACTGCTCGGCCTGCCGCCGAAGAAACCTTTTGTACTGCTGCTGCACGGCACCACCTGGGACACCAAACACTGGCCCGAAGCCTATTGGCGCGAGTTGGCTGAGCGCATGGGCCGCCTGGGTGTGGACGTGAAGTTGCCGTGGGGCAATGCCGACGAAAAAGCCCGCGCCGAACGCCTGGCCCAAGGCCTGCCAAACGCCGAAGTGCTGCCCAAGCTGAACCTGGCCGGTGTGGCCCGCGTCCTGGCCGGCGCCCGCGCTTGCGTGGCGGTCGACACCGGCCTTGGCCACTTGGCCGCTGCGTTGGACGTGCCGACCATTTCCCTGTTCGGCCCCACCAACCCTGGCCTGACCGGCGCCTACGGCAAGGGCCAGATTCACCTGGCCAGCGACTTCCCGTGCGCGCCGTGCCTGCAAAAACACTGTACCTATCAACCAACGGCCGACGACCTGCGTCGGTTCGACATCAAGCGCGAGTCGCCCCTGTGCTTCACGCGCTTGAACCCTGAGCGTGTGGCAAGCCGACTGAGCACGTTGTTACTGGCTGAGGAGCTGCACTGATGCAACTGGCTTTTGTTCTGTACAAATATTTCCCCTTCGGTGGCCTGCAGCGCGACTTCATGCGCATCGCCCTGGAGTGCCAGCAGCGCGGCCACCAGATTCGTGTCTACACGCTGATCTGGGAGGGCGATATACCGCCGGGCTTCGAAGTGCTGGTGGCGCCGGTCAAGGCGTTCTTCAATCACCGTCGCAATGAAAAGCTCAGCGCCTGGATGGAAGCCGACTTGGCCAAGCGCCCGGTGGACCGCCTGATCGGCTTCAATAAAATGCCCGGCCTGGACGTGTACTACGCCGCCGACGGCTGCTTTGAAGACAAGGCGCAAAACCTGCGTCATTCGCTGTACAAAAGCTTTGGCCGTTACAAGCACTTTGCCGAGTACGAGCGCGCGGTGTTCGCCAGGGGCGCCAAGACTGAAATCCTGATGATCTCGCAAGTGCAGCAGCCGCTCTTCATCAAGCATTACGACACCCCGCTGGAACGCTTCCACCTGCTGCCGCCGGGCATCGCCCAGGACCGCCGCGCACCGCCGAATGCCGCCGAAATCCGCGAAGGCTTCCGCAAGGAATTCAACCTCGCCGACGACGACTTGCTGCTGGTGCAAATCGGTTCCGGCTTCAAGACCAAGGGCGTCGACCGCAGCCTCAAGGCCGTGGCCGCGCTACCGGCGGAACTGAAAAAACGCACCCGACTGTTTGTAATTGGCCAGGACGACCCCAAAGTATTCCAATTGCAGAGTGCGACATTGGGGCTGGGCGATAACGTGCAGTTCCTCAAGGGCCGCAGCGATATCCCTCGTTTCCTGCTGGGCGCCGACCTGTTGATCCACCCGGCGTACAACGAAAACACCGGTACTGTGTTGCTCGAAGCCCTGGTGGCCGGGTTGCCGGTGCTGGTCTCGGCGGTGTGTGGTTATGCCCACTACATCCGCGAAGCCGACAGTGGTCTGGTGCTGGATGAGCCGTTTGAACAAACGCAGCTCAACCACTACCTGACCCAAATGCTCACCGACACTGCACAGCGCGCGGCCTGGGGCCGCAATGGGTTGGCGTTCGCCGAGACGGCCGACCTCTATAGCATGCCGCAGCACGCGGCCGATGTGATTCTGGCGGAGCCAAAGCGATGAAGTTGATGCTTGCCGAACCGTTCAAGACCCTCTGGGCTGGGCGTGATGCCTTTGCCGAAGTCGAGCGGCTGGAAGGCGAGGTGTACCGTGAACTCGAAGCCCGCCGTACCTTGCGTACCGAGGTGGATGGTCGTGGCTATTTTGTGAAGATCCACCGTGGCATCGGCTGGGGCGAGATCGTCAAGAACCTGGTCACCGCCAAGCTGCCAGTGCTCGGCGCAGGCCAGGAGTGGCAGGCCATCCAACGCCTGCAGGAAATCGGCGTGCCGACCATGACCGCCGTGGCTTACGGCGAGCGCGGCAGTAACCCGGCCGACCAGCACTCGTTCATCATCACTGAAGAGTTGGCGCCCACCGTCAGCCTGGAAGATTTCAGCATCGACTGGGTCAAGCAGCCGCCGGAGCCACGCCTCAAGCGCGCGCTGATCGCTGAAGTGGCCCGCATGACCGGCATGATGCATCGCGGTGGGGTCAATCACCGCGACTGCTACATCTGCCACTTCCTGCTGCACACCGATAAGCCGGTGACCTTCGATGACTTCAAGCTGTCGCTGATCGACCTGCACCGCGCCCAGACCCGCGACAGGATCAGCCATCGCTGGCGCGACAAAGACTTGGCCGCGCTGTACTTCTCGGCGCTGGATATCGGCCTCACGCGTCGCGACAAGTTGCGCTTCCTCAAGGGCTACTTCCAGCAACCGCTGCGCCAGATCCTCGCCGAAGAAAACGCCTTGTTGCAATGGCTGCAAACCAAGGCTGACAAGCTTTACGCGCGTAAACAACGCTACGGGGATGCGCTCTGATGGCGGGTTGGAACCTGGAGCCCGCTTACGCCGCCCTGGCGGATGATTTCGGCAGCCTTGAGGCGGTATTTGCTCTGGAAGGCGAGCAACTGACCCACGACCCGCTGTCGGAAGTGGTTCGGGTAGAGCGCGGCGGGGTCAATTACTACGTCAAGCGCTACGTCGGTGCCGGCAAAGGCCTGCGTCGCTACCTGGGCAAACCACGGGTGAAGTCCGAGTGGCAGAACCTCAAGCGCTTCGCCAAATGGGGTATTCCCACTGCTGACGTAGTGGCCTGGGGCCTGGAGCGCAAGGGCCTGGCCTACGCCCGTGGTGCGATGATCACCCGCGAGTTGCCGAAAACCGAAGACCTGTCGGTGCTGGCTGATCGCAACGATCCGTGTTTGAAAGATCCCAAGTGGGTCAGCGCGATCAGCCGCCAGCTCGCCGAATATACGCGCACCATGCACGAGCACCGCTTCACCCATAACGATTTGAAGTGGCGCAACCTGTTGGTCGATGACCAGCAAACCCTGTACCTGATCGATTGCCCCAACGGCGACTTCTGGCGTGGCTTCTGGCTCAAGTACCGTATCACCAAGGACTTGGCCTGCTTGGACAAGGTCGCCAAGTATCACTTGTCGGCCACCCAGCGCCTGCGCTTCTACATGCAATACCGCCAACGCACGCACCTGACGGCGTCGGACAAACAGCGAATTCGCCACGTGGTGAAGTTTTTCGAGGGACGCGAATGAGTGATTTCCTGGCGGCCGAAGACCGCGCCTTACTTGAGCGCAACGGCCTCGCTACCTTCGATGCCCTGTGGGCCAGGCAACTGGACGCGGTGGATGAACCCAATACCAGCAAAGGCGGCTGGAGCAGCGTGTTTCGCCTGGAGCTCGAAGGCCAGGGTTACTACCTTAAGCGCCAAAGCGACTACTTGACGCGCACACTGCACAAGCCGTTTGGCGAGCCCACCTTCGCGCGTGAATTCCGCAATATCAGCCGTTATCAGAAGCTCGGTATTCCGGCATTGCAGGCGGCGTTTTTCGGTGAGCGCAAGGTTAATGGCGAGCACCGCGCGATGTTGCTGACCCGCGCCCTGGACGGTTGGAACGACCTGGATTCGTTGCTGGAGCAATGGCCGCAACTCACGGACGCCCAGCACTGCGCGATCCTGCTGGCGTGCGGCCAACTGGCTCGTCATCTGCACAGCGTCGGCCAGGTGCATGGCTGTTTTTATCCCAAGCATATTTTTTTGCAGGCTCTCGGCGACGGCTATGCCGCGCAGTTGATTGACCTTGAGAAAACTCGCCCGCTGTTGTTCGGCCAGCGTGATCGGGTCAAGGACCTGGAGCCGCTGTTGCGCCGCGCGCCGCAATGGTCGGACGCGCAAGTGCGCCAACTGCTGGCCGCCTATCTGCAACAGCCTGAAGACAGCGCACCGGTGGCCGCCTGGTTCCAACGCCTGACGGCGCGCCGCAGCCATAAGGAGAACCGCTGATGCGTTTGTCCGAGCTGAAGAAAGCCGGCCGCACGCCTGATCTGCCGCTGACTATCGAGCTGGCGGACGCCGCAGGCCCAGGGCAGTTGCAACTGCTCAGCCTGTTGCGCGTGTTACCGGGCGAGCGCTACGTGGGTGCTGGCGTCTGGCGCGGGCGCACGGTGCTGGCCAAGTTATTGGTCGGCAGCAAGGCGGCACGCCACTTTCAGCGCGAACTCAGCGGTGTGCGCCTGCTCGCCGAGCAAGGCCTGACCACGCCATTGCTGCTTGCCGATGGCCTGCAAGAAGGCGAGGGCGGCTGGCTGCTGTTTGAATTTATTGAAGGCGCCCAAAGCCTTGCCGATGCCTGGCAGGCCGTCGAAGGCTTGCCGCCGCTGGCTGACGAACAAACCGCCGTGCTCGCTGAGGCCCTGGCGGCGATTGCCCAGATGCACGCCAAAGGCCTGTGGCAGGAAGACCTGCACCTGGACAACCTGCTGCGCCAGAACGGCAAGCTGTACCTGATTGACGGTGCCGGGATTCGTGTCGAAGAGGCGGGCAAACCGCTGTCGCGCAACCGCGTCCTGGAAAACCTCGGGGTGTTTTTTGCGCAGTTGCCGAAAAATGTTGAGCCGTTCACCGAAGAGCTGCTGGTGTACTACCTGCTGAGCAATGGCGAACATGCTGTGCCGCTGGAGGCCCTGGAAAAACAGGTGCGCAAAGTCAGCGCCTGGCGCTTGAGGGACTTTTTGAACAAGGTTGGCCGCGAATGCACGCTGTTCAGCGTGGTGCGTGGCGCCTTTGCCTTGCGCGCGATTCGTCGCGAGGAAGAGGTCGCGATGCTGCCGGTATTGGAGCGGGCTGATGCATTGCTGGATCAGGGCCACCTGTACAAAACCGGTGGTGCGGCCAGTGTGGGCAAGGTCGAGGTGGCCGGTCGGCCGCTGGTGATCAAGCGCTACAACATCAAGGGCTTTGCCCATTGGCTCAAGCGCTTCTGGCGCCCGAGCCGTGCCTGGCATTCGTGGCGCGAAGGCAACCGCCTGGCGTTTCTGGGGATTGCTACGCCCAAGCCGCTGGCGGTGTTGGAGAAGCGGTTCTTCTGGCTGCGCAGCCGTGCGTATCTGGTGACTGAGTTTTTGCCGGGGCCGGACATCATCGAGCGTTTCGCGCCTTACGTTGAGCACGGCGATGCGCCTGAAAGCGAGCTGCTGGCGCTGGATCATCTGTTTGCCGAGCTGATTCGTGAGCGCATCAGTCACGGCGACTTCAAGGGCCATAACCTGTTCTGGCACGCAGACCGCTGGGCGTTGATTGACTTGGACGCCATGTGTCAGCACAGCTCAGTCGCCAGCTTTGCGCCGGCGTATGCCAAGGATCGCGCGCGGTTTATGCGCAACTGGCCGCAGAGCAGTGCGCTGTACCAACTGATCGATCAGCGTTTGCCCAAAGAGATCGGCGTCGCCGGTTAAAGCGGGCTTTCGGCCCTATCGCGGGCATAGGTATCTACGCAACTTTTTATGGGTTGAGTTCTTTGGTTGTCGCGGGGGGGCGCTGGGTACATATCCGTTGCTGCGGTAACGGCTGATATGGGTTCCGCTCTTACAGCGGGTCACTTTTGGAAAAGAGCCCCAAAAGTAACCAAAAGGGCTCTTGCCCCACCACTCGGCACCTCGCCTAGGCTCGGTGTGCCCTCACTCCGGCTTTGGAGCGGGGGCCGCCGCGATGGGCCATCCTTGGCCCATCGCGGCTAAACCGGCGTCCTGCCGGTTTACCCCCGCTCCAAAGCCTGCGTTCGGCCAGCGTGGTTTAACGGGGCGCCTCAGATCAAGATCAAAAGCACGGCGGCCTAGTAGCCGACCTGAGTGGTTAAATCAAAAGCAAAACCGAGGCGGCCTGACAGCCGACCTGATATTTGAAACTGAACTCAATCTAATGTGGGAGCTGGCTTGCCTGCGATGGCATCAACTGGCTATGCCTGATACACCGAGGTGCCTGCATCGCAGGCAAGCCAGCTCCCACAGAAAAACAGAGTGCCACGGTGCAGGCAGCTAAACTCGGTCAAAATTGTGGGAGCGGGCTTGCTCGCGAAGGCGGTGGGTCAGTTACACATGAGCTGGCTGACCCACCGCCTTCGCGAGCAAGCCCGCTCGCACATTGGGATCTCATTACATCAGCTAGATAGGGTGGTGCTCTGCTCTGCTCTGCTCTGCTTCTGCCTTGCTTTTGCTTCTACCACTCAGGTCGGCTACTAGGCCGCCGTGCTCTTGCTTTTGATCTTGATCTTGATCTGAGGCGCCCCGTTAACCACGATGGCCGAACGCAGGCTTGAATCCGTGGGTAACCCGGCAGGACGCCGGGTTAGCCGCGATGGGCCAAGGATGGCCCATGGCGGCGGCCCACGGATTCAAGCCGGAGTGAGGGCATGCCGAGCCTAGGCGAGGCACCGAGTGGTGGGGCAAGAGCCCTTTTGGTTACTTTTGGGGCTCTTTTCCAAAAGTGACCCGCCGTAAGGGCGGAACCCATATCAGCCGTTACCGCAGCAACGGATATGTACTCATATCTACCTAAAAGCCCCGCCAAAAGCCTAGCGCAACACAAAAAATCGCGTAGATACCCATGCCGCAATAGGGCCCCCTAGGCGCCGCGTGGCCTGATCAGAACTGATATTCAGCCCCAGCCCCCGCATACCATGACCTTCCCGGTGCCGCTTCGTAATAGCGGAAGTTGCCGTCCCCGACAATCACCGAACCCACGTACTGGCGATCCAGCAAGTTATCCAAACGCAAGGTCTGGTGAAAGGTCCAGTGCTCGACCTTCTGCTCAAAGCGCGCACGCCAGTTGAATACGCTGTAGCCCGGCGCGGCGCGTTGCTGGTTGGTGTCTTCGACGTAGACCTTGCTGCGGTAAATGCCTTCGATGGCGGTGCTGACCCAGTCGCGGGGCTTCCAGTTCAGCTCGGCGAAAAGGGTGGTTTGGGGCACGCCCGGGAGGTAGTTGCCTTTGTCGATGGCTTTCCCGTTCCCGATGAAGTCACTGTCGTAGGTGGCTTGCAGTCGGGTGTAGGCGAGGCTTGTGCTCCAGTGGTCGCTGAGCTGGCTTTCAAGGCCCAGTTCGAAGCCACGGCGCAGGGTGCGGCCGGCATTTTGATAAGTGGTGCGCCCGTCCTTGGATTGCGCCACTACCAATTCATCCTCGGTGGTGATCTGGAAAAGGGCGGCGTTGAGGCGCGTGTCTTGGCCAATGCGTGCTTTCAGGCCGACCTCGTATTGTTTGCTGACGGAAGGCTTGAGCGCGAAATTGAAGCCGTTTGAGGTGCTGGAATACGCCGACTCCGCCTGAGTCGGCGTTTCGAAGCCTTTGCCCGCGCTCACGTAACCATGCAGGTCTGGCGTGAAGGCGTACATCACGCTCACTGACGGCGTGTTCTTCTGGTAGGTCTTGCTGCCGCTGTCGTTGCCGTCGCTGAGAAAGTGGTCGTCCACGTCCATCTTCAGGGTGCTGTGGCGCAGGCCTGCTTGCAGGGTCCAGTCGCCCAGCAGCCAGTTGGCTTGCACGAACGGGTCGAGGCTGGTGGCAGTGTCGATTTCGTCGCGGCCCAAGGCGCCTTTGACGCCGTGCACGCCGTTGAGGGTGTTGGAATAGCCTTGGCGATCATCCTGGCTGCGGTCGTAGTCGAGGCCGGTGATCAGGGTCAGGTCGCCGGGGGCGCTGGTGATCGGTTGCAGCCAGTGGATGGAGCCGCCGTAGAACTTGCGGTCGAAGTCCACGACGCCGCCGCGCTTGTCTGACGGCGTACCGCCGGGAATCGACAAATACTGAATCACACTCCGCCGCCCTGTATACGCGTTCACCTGCAACGTCGCATCGCCGATGTAGCGCTCGTAATTCATACCCAATTGCTGATGATCGATGCTTTTTCGCGTGTTGTACTGCAGCGCGGCGGGATCCGCAGAGCGCGGATCTGCTTTATAGGCTGCCCATTTCTGCCCCAGCGGGTCCTGCGTGCCGTTCTGCTCCAGGCTGCTGTAAATCAGCGCCAGTTTGCTGTCGTCATCCGGCTCGAAGTTCAGCTTGGCAAAGGTCTGGTCGCGACGGGCGCTGCTGTGGTCGCGGTAGCCGTCGGTGTCCATGCGCGAGGCGTCGAGCACGAAACCCGCGCCGTTGGCTGCGCCTTCGGCCGTCAGGTGGTGCTTGCTCAGGCCGTCGCTGCCCACCAGGGTTTCGGCGCCGATGCGCGGCGAGCCTTCGCCGTTGCGGGAAAACATCTGGATCACCCCGCCGGCGTTGCTGCCGTACAAAGTGGCTGCCGGGCCGCGCAGGACTTCGATGCGCTCGGCGGTGTCGAGGTTGAAGGTGGCGGCCTGACCCTGGCCGTCCGGGGTGCTAGCGGGAATGCCATCAGCCATCAGCTTGATGCCGCGCACGCCAAACGCCGAACGGGCACCGAAGCCGCGCGAGGAAATCTGCAGGTCCTGCGCGTAGTTCTGGCGGTTTTGCACCACCAGGCCGGGCACGCGCGAAAGGGCTTCGGAGGCGTTGATGCCGAGTTGGCCGTCGCTGATTTGCTCGTGGCTGATGCTGTCCACCGAGTACGGCAGGTCGAAGGTCGGGCTGGCGCTGCGTGAACCGGTGACCACGCTGGGGTCGAGGATCAGTGGGGGCTCGTCGGCCCTGACGCTGTAGCTCACCCCCAAAAGGCCAGCAAGCAACATCGTGAAACAGATGGGGGTGACAACGTTCATAAGCAAGCCGACATCCATAGCGCGCAGCGCTGGCGCGCAAAAGTGCGCAAGTTTAACGGCTCGGCAGGCGTTTGCCGACTGACTCATCGGTGGTTTGTCGATCTATCTGGAGTTCGCAACCCTAGGTTAAGCTGCCGTTTTCTACTCAAGAAGATGCTACTGATGAAGCTTGTAAAGAATGCCTTTCTTGCTGCGATTGCACTTTCGACTGCCGGTTGCGGCACGATCAATACGGTATTTAGAGAAGACGCGGTGACGAGCCGCAACCTTAAAGAACTGCGCAGTCACTGTGAGAATGTGCCGCGTGTTTACAGTGGCGTGGTGTATGACTTCTGCTCCCTCAATGGCGAGCCCAACAGTCACGGGAATATGGCGGACCAGCAGGTTAACTCGATTCCTTGGATGGCCATTGATTTTGTCGCATCAGGCGTTCTGGATACGTTGGTGCTGCCTTACACGGTCTATCGGCAGAGCAAGGACGGCAGTATTGAGATCTTTCGCTAGGGCGCAGTGACAACGGGTCGCCATAAACGCTAGATCATCACCGGACGTCTTTACGCTATAATCCCGCCCTTTAGCTGTTTCTCGTCCAGGCGAGAGGCACACTTTTTTCAGGCGCAACCCGCCTGTATGCAGACTAAAAGAGGCTAGACCCCTGTGGCATTGACGATTCTTGGCCTGTCCGGCGCCCTTAGCCATGATCCTTCCGCAGCCTTGTATATCGACGGCAAGCTGATCGCGGCCGCCGAAGAAGAGCGCTTCGTACGCGACAAACATGCAAAGAACCGCATGCCCTACGAGTCGGCGAAGTTCTGCCTGGAGCAGGCCGGCATCAAACCTTCCGACGTTGATGTGGTGGCGATCCCGTTCGCCCCGATCAGCCTGTTCGGCGAGGCGCGCTGGCACTATGCCAAGCGTTACTGGTACGCCCCGGACCGCGCCCTCGACGCGATCCTGATGGGCAACCGTCGCTACAAGCGCTATCGCAACAAGATCGTCTGGTGCCTGGAACAACTGGGCTTTGATCCGAAGAAAATCAAGATCGAACCGGTTGAACACCACTTGGCTCACGCCTCCAGCGCCTACCACTGCTCCGGCTTCCAGGAAAAAACCGCGATCCTGGGCATCGACGGCAAGGGTGAGTACGCCACCACGTTCTTCGGCTACGGCGAAAACGGCAAGATCCACAAGATCAAAGAATTCTACGACCCGGATTCCCTGGGCGGCCTGTACGGCGCGATCACCGAGTTCCTCGGTTTCGAGATGCTCGACGGCGAGTTCAAGGTCATGGGCATGGCGCCGTATGGCGACGCCAGCAAGTACGATTTCTCGCGTCTGGCCTCGTTTGAGAATGGCGAGTTGGTGATCAACACCGACTACGCCAACGTCATCGGCCTGCGCCGCTACAAAGAGAAGGGCAAGGGTTTCTACTTCTCGCCAAAGCTGATCGAGTGGCTGGGCCCCAAGCGCGAAGGCGACATCGCCGACGAGCCGTACATCCACTACGCCGCCAGCATGCAAGCGCTGTTCGAAAAGCTGGCCTTGCAGATGATCGACCACTACCTGGGTGACATCCTCAAGGACACCGGCAAGCTGGCCTTCGCCGGCGGCTGCGCGCTGAACGTTAAGTTGAACCAGAAGATCATTGCCCGCGATGACGTCAAGGAGCTGTTCGTGCAGCCGGCGTCCGGCGATGCCGGCACCGCCGTCGGTGCGGCGGCCTACGTGTCCCACGCCCGTGGTGTACCGGTTGAGAAGATGGAACACGTCTATCTCGGCCCGTCCTACAGCAACGAAGACGTGATCGCCGCGTGCGCCAAGCACGCGAGCAAGCCGGTGTGGCGCAAGATCGAGAACATGCCTAAGCGCATCGCCAAGATCATGGTCGACGGCAACCCGGTGGCCTGGTTCCAGGGCCGCATGGAGTTTGGCCCGCGTGCGTTGGGCGGTCGTTCGATCATCGGTTGCCCGAGCGCGACCGGCGTGGCGGATCGCATCAACCACCAGATCAAGTTCCGCGAGCGCTGGAGGCCTTTCTGCCCGTCGATGCTCGACACTGTGGCCCCGCAGATGATCAAGGTCGATCACCCGGCGCCGTTCATGACCTTCACCTTTGAAGTGTCGGACGAGTGGAAAACCCGCGTGCCGGAAGTGGTGCATGAAGATGGCACGTCCCGCGCCCAGGTGCTCAAACGCGAATACAACCCGCGCTACTACGACATGATGAAAGAGCTGGAAGTGCTGACCGGCAACGGCGTGTCGCTGAACACCTCGCTCAACCGTCGTGGCGAAGCGATGATCTGCTCGCCGACCGACGCGCTGAACATGTTCTTCGGCTCCGACCTGCAGTACCTGATCATGGAAGACATCCTGGTCGTCAAAGACGGCGTGGACCCTTATGACTCGGTCGGCTGAGCGCCACGTCCTGCAGTTCTGCCACGGCTATGACGGGCCGTTCCTGGATTGCGCGCGGCAGTACGCGAGCCTGTTCGCAGGCTCGGGCTATAAAGTGACCACGGTGTTTCTCACCGGGGTCGCTGACCCCGAGGTCGCCGCCGGTTGCGCCTCTGATGAAGTGTTGTTCATGGAATTCAGCTCCAAGGCCATTCGTGGCCTGAAGCTGGGCGCCATCCGTGAGCTGCGCAAGATCGCAGCGTCGCGCAACTTCAGTTTCTGCATCGCTCACCGGTTCAAGCCGATCTATATCGCCTTGCTTGGCACGCGCTTGCCGGTGATCGGTGTGCATCACGCGTTCGGTGACTATGAGCGCCGCACCCGCAAGCTGTTTGCCTCGATTTTCCGCAAACGCCTGAGCCTGCTCGGTGTGTCCGATGCGGTGCGCGATGACATGCGCCGTTGCCTGCCGACCTGGCCGGCGGCGCGTATTCAGACGCTGTACAACCGCATCGATGTTGACGCCCTGCAGGCCCAGCAGGTGTCGGCCGAGGCGGCGCGGGATGCCTTGGGGCTGTCGCCGGACGAGTGGGTGGTCGGCAACGTCGGCCGTCTGCACCCGGACAAAGACCAAGCCACCTTGCTTAAGGGTTTTGCCCTGGCGTTGCCACATTTGCCTGCGCAGAGTCGCCTGGCGATCCTCGGTACCGGTCGGCTGGAACAAGACCTCAAGGCTTTGGCCCGCGAGTTGGGCATTGCCGAGCAGGTACTGTTCCTCGGCCAGGTGCCGGAGGCGCGCCGTTACTTCCGAGCGTTCGACGCCTTTGCCCTGAGTTCCGATCACGAGCCGTTCGGCATGGTGCTGTTGGAAGCCATGGCCGCTGGCGTGCCGCTGTTGGCAACTGCGTGTGGCGGCGCCCGGGAAGTGGTCGAGGGCGTGGGTATTCTGTTTCCGTTCGGTGACGCCGAACGCCTGGGCCAAGGGCTTCGGCACCTGGCGGCGATGGATCGTCAACAGCACCAACAGTGTGCCGAGATGATGCTCGAGCGCCTGCACGAGCGGTTTTCGGATCAGGCGGTACGCGATACGTTCTGGCTGTTGCCGCCTGTCATTGCACTGACCGCGAGGGCCTGATGCTCAATCGATTCCAAGGCTGGCGTGAGCGTGGCTGGGCGGTCGTTGACGCGCCCACTTACAGTGACGCCTGGCAGCGTTACGGTGGCAGTGTCGCCACCCATCCGCAGGTGGTTGAACGTCTGGCCGGGCTGGCCGACATTCCTGTGCGCTACTTGGCGTGGGAACAAGGCGGTGAGCTCAAGGCGTGCATTGCGACCTGGGGGCGCGACTTGGCCCTGTCCAAGGATGTGCTCAAGCGCCATGGCAAGAAGGGCTTGTTCGACTTGGGCAATGCCGAGTTGATCCTGCCTGCCGCCGCCGATGCCCAGGCGCCGTTGCGCCATCGCGGGCGCTACCTCTCGGCCCTGAATGAAGGCCGGTTTGCTGGCCTCAAGCTCCAGGCCGAGCAGTTGGCCATGGCGCGTACGCCGGAAGAACTGTCGAAGAAGTTTCGCTATAACCAGCGCCGTGAGTTGCGTTTGCTGGAAGAGGCGGGCGGCGTGGTGCGTGCGGTCCAGGAATTCTCCAGTGCAGAGCTGGCAGCGATTTACTGCGACCTGTTCCAGCGCCGCTGGGGTTTTGCCGCCACCGGTGCCGAGCGCATGGCGCAGGTGATCGAGTTGCTGCGTGAATGGCTGATCGGTTCGGTGATTTTCCTCAACGATGCGCCGATTGCCATTCAATTGGTCTACCGCGTTGAAGCGCCCGAATGGATCAGCGTCGAGTACATCAATGGCGGCGTAGACCCTGAAACGCGCGCGTTCAGCCCGGGCAGCGTACTGAGCTTTCTCAACACGCAAAGTGCCTGGGAGCAGGCGCGTGAAGCCGGCAAGCCGCTGCGGTTCTCATTCGGCCGGGCTGACCGCGAATACAAGGACCGTTGGTGCAACCCTGTACCGGTATTCAACGTATGAGCGAGTCGACGAGCCGTAAGCAGGCGCTGCTCAAGCGCCACCGCCGTAATAAACGCATCAGCCTGCTGATCGGCCTGCTGCTGTTGATTGGCGTGGGTGTGCTGGTGGCCTGGTGGCTGCCGCTGGTGCTTGCAGTGCTGGCCTGGGTGGCCCATGAAGCCTGGTTTGCCGACCACCTGTTTTACTCGCCCAAGGACGACTACCAGTATCAGTTTGCAGCGGATACCGAGCAGCCCAAGGTCACGCTGATCAACGGCCGGTTGGTGTTAGGCGAGGCGCTGGAGCTGGCGGGCAATGAGACCCTGATCCTCGCGCTGCGCCTCAAGAGCAGCGCGTTGGGCCGCTTTATCGACCCGTTTATTACCTTGCCTGGCGCTGATCGCCAAGTGTTCGAGCGCGGCGTCAATGGCCTGCGCTACCTGAACCTCACCGGCCAAACGCAAGCGCTGCTCGATGGGCAACTGCTGCTGGGGGCTCGGTGCTGCCGCGTGCTGGGTACGCCAGTGCTGTCGGTATTCCGTCAGCCTGATGTGCGCGAGCAACGGGTGATGGTCATTGCGCCGCACGCCGATGATGCCGAGTTGGCGGCCTTTGGCCTGTACAGCCAGGCGACTCAACCCTGGATCGTGACGTTGACGGCGGGCGAGATCGAAGCCGAGCACTATCAGCACATGGGCCTGGGCAAGCCTGAGGCGGCACGCCTCAAGGGCCGTTTGCGTGCTTGGGACAGTGTCGCCGTACCGCGTTGGGCTGGGGTGGCGCAGGAACATTGCGTTCAGCTGGGGTATTTCTGCCTGCAATTAGCGGCGATGAAAGCCGAGCCGGATCGCGCCGTGGCTTCGCGAGAGGCCGAGTTGAGCGACATTCGCCTGTTCCGCCAATTCAATCCGTTCCCTTTGCCGGCGGATGCCGATGGCCGGCCGACCTGGAACAACCTGCTGGCCGACCTGCGCGCGTTGCTGCTCATGGCCCGCCCGGAAGTCATCGTGTTGCCCCATCCGGTGCTCGATCCGCATCCTGATCATATCTGCGCGCAGCAAGCCGTATTGGAAGCCTTACAGGGGCTTGAATGGCAGCCGACGACGTTGCTCGGTTACGCCAATCACCTGCATGACAATGACCGCTGGCCGATGGGCGATTCGGGCGCCGGTATCGCTTTGCCACCATGTTTTGATTCCACGTACACTTTGCGTCCTTATTGCCTGCCGGTGTCCGAAGGCCGGCAGTGTGACAAGGCCATGTCGCTGGGCATGATGCATGACTTGCAGCCCAGGATGCCGTTCAAGCGGCGTGTGCGGCGTGTCATACAGCGCTGGCTGGCGGGAAGGGCTGTCTCGCCCTGGGGTGAGAACGAGTTTTTCCGCAAGGCCATTCGGCGGCATGAGCTTTTTTGGTTCATCAAGCACAAGTAACGTTAAGCAACGTGTTGGAGCGCTGAGCGCTCCCGTAAAACTGACAGTGAGTCCCCAGTGATCAATCCGTGCCCCCGCATCCTCTTCCTCATCCCATACTTTGGCCATTGGCCTTTCTGGATGCCGTTTTTTCTCGAAAGCTGCCGGCGCAATGCGGATATTGACTGGCTGTTGTTCAGCGACTGCCCGATACCGGACAACGTCCCGGACAATGTCAGGATTGAAAGCATCAGCTTTGCTGATTACTGCGCGTTGGTTTCACAGCGTTTGTACATCAATTTTGCGCCGCAGGCCGCCTACAAGTTGTGCGACATCAAGCCTGCGTTGGGGCACATCCATGCCGATCGCCTAGAGGGGTACGATTTCTGGGCGTTTGGCGACCTGGACCTGATCTATGGCGACCTGCGCCGGTATTTCACGGCTGACCGCCTGGCCGGTTATGACTTGTTTTCGACCCATGAACGGCGGGTTGCCGGCCATTTGTGCCTGATGCGTAACACTGCCAGAAAGCGCCAGGTGTTTATGCGGATCAAGGATTGGGAAGCGCGTTTCACCGATCAGGAGCATCATGCGCTGGACGAAGGCGCGTTCAGCCGTATTTTCCTGTGGCGCAAGAATTTTCCCAAGCCGTTGTTCAATCTGGTGGGCAAACTCAACCCGTGGCGCCGTCGCAGTGAGTTCACCGAGGCGTTCAGTACGCCGGGTGGTGTGATCAAGTGGCATGACGGCACTGATCGCTTCCCGCACCAATGGTTTTGGAACAATGGTCATTTGACCAACGACAGAGATGGCGACCGGGAATTTCCGTATTTCCATTTTGTCTGCTGGAAGCGTAATCAGTGGCCATTGGTGCCCGCGCCAAGCGCTGAGTACACCGAGGCACTGGCCGCTGAGTCATCCTGGGTTGTTGATGCCACAGGTTTCCATCGAGGAGAGTTATGAGTCGGCCTTTCAAGGTCCTGCAATTGCAGCCTGACTACAATGTTAAATCCCATGATTTTGCCGACTTGGCCGAACAGATCGTCAAGGCATTGCCTGCGGACCGCTATGAAGTCACCGCCGCGTTCCTGCGTGGCCAGCCGGAGCCTGGGGGGCCGGTCAGTCGCGCGGCGACCTCCGTCTACTTCGAGTTTTCCGACGCGTCACTCAAGGGCTTGAGGCTGCGCGCCATGTGGCAGTTGTATAAGTTCTGCCGCAGGGAAAAGTTTGACGTCGTGGTGTGCAACCGCTTCAAACCGGTCAACATGATGTTGCAGCTGAACCGCTGGCTGAAGATCCCGTTGTGTATCGGCATCTCCCACGGCTTCGGCGAGTATGACCGTCTGTACCGACGCAAGCAGGCGCAGCGCTGGGTCGACGAGCACTGGCGTTTTGTCGGTGTGTCGCCGGCGGTCAAGCAGTACCTGCTGGACTGCAACTGCGGGTTTACCGATAGCAATACCTACGCCATCACCAATGCCATCGACATCGAGCAGGCCGAAGCCTTGCAGCATTCGCGTGAACGCGCGCGTGAGTTGCTGGGCATCGACCCTTCGGTGCGTTTGATCGGCGCCTTGGGGCGCCTGGTGCCGGTCAAGGGGCACACCTATTTGTTGCAGGCGTTCGCCGCACTCAAAGACAAATACCCCACAGCGCAGCTCGCCATCATTGGCGCGGGGCGTGAGGAGTCCAACCTCGCCGCGCAAATCCAGAGCCTTGGCTTGGCTGGGCGTGTGCACTTGTTGGGCTTCAAGGAAAATGCCCTGCAGTACGTTCGCGCCTTTGATATCTGGGCGATGCCTTCCCTGGCCGAAGGCCTGGGCCTGGCGCTGCTGGAAGGCATGAGCGGGCGCCTGCCGGTGATCGCGTCAAGCGTGCCGGCCATGCTGCCGCTGATTGAAGGGGCGGGCGGCCTGGCGGTTGAGCCGGCCAACGTCCCCGAGTTGACCCAGGCGCTGGATACCTACCTGGCGCTGCCCGATGAAACGCTCGTGCAAAAAGGCGAGCGGGCCTACCAGTACCTCCAGGCGGAGCACGACATTGAAGTGTTCCGTCAGCAATACCTCGAACTGATTGATTCAGGATTGGCTCAAGCCCGCAGGAACAATGTATGAACCAGAGTCAGCCCTTGGTCACGGTGATCATCGCGTCCTATAACCATGCGCCGTACATCGAGCAAAGCATCCTCAGTGCCCTGAACCAGACGTATCCAAACATCGAGTTGTTGGTGATTGATGATGGGTCGACAGACGACAGTGTCGAGCGTATTCGTCGGTTGCAGGAACACCACACCTTCGACTTTCGCGTCCAGCAGAACCAAGGCCTGACCAACACGCTCAATGGCGCGATTGCACGCTCCCAAGGCCCGTTGGTTGTGCCGTTCGGTTCCGACGACATCATGTTGCCAGAGCGGATTGCGACCCAAGTGGCCTATATGGATGGCAAGCCGGAGGTGGGGATCTGCGCGGGTAACATCGAACTGATCGACGCCCAAGGCGAGCTGTTTCCTGAAAAGCGCCAGCGTCGCGACGTGCCGTTTCGGCGCCTGGACTTCGACGATATGTTCTTGGAGCGCAAACCGTACCCGCCCGCACCCACGCTGATGATCCGGCGCGAGGCGCTGGAGAAGGTCGGTGGGTTTGATCCGAAGATTCGTCTGGAAGACTTGTTGATCGAGTTGAAAATTACCCACGCCGGGTACTTCATCGATGGCTTGAACGTGGTCATGGCCCGCTATCGCAAGCACGCCACCAACTCGTACAAGAACCATCGATTCATGATCGACAATATCTTGCGTTCCTACGCGTTGTTCAGCGACCACCCGCTCTATGACGAGGTGCGTTACAAGTTCCTCAGCTCCATGTTCCTCAAGACCGCCAACCGTGATCGTAAGTTGGCGCGCGAGCTGCTGGCGCAGATCCCGTTCCGGGCCTGGAATAAGAAAACCTGGCGCGGCTTGAGCCGGTTGTATTTTTCCCCGCTGGAGAAAGACTGACAGCGCATTGTGCGCCCCAGCCCTGGGGCGCACAGGCTTGCTGTTAGGCGCCGGGGCGCGCGAGTGTCAGCACTTGCTCACGCAGCTTAACCGTGGCTTGCGGCGAGGCTACTGACGCATAGCCCTTGGCCAACTGTTCAAAATGGGTTTCGAACAACCAGCTGCGGTCCTGCGGGTAACGCTGCATGTGCTTCAGGTTGCGCTGGCGCAGCGTGTTGCGCAGTGCTGACGGGTAAATGCGCATGTCGGCCACGTCGATCAGCCCGAACTCACCATCTTCCAGAAGCAGGACATTGCCCAAGTGCAGCGAGCGGAAGTACACGCCGCGTTCGTGCAGCTGTGCCATGAACCGGCCAAAACGTTCGATCAGCGACTCTCGCAGGCTGGCGTCCAGGCTTTGCAGCGCCTGGCGCAGGGTCAGGCCCGGCAGCGGCCGATAACGCACGGCGCTGCTGCCATCTTGCAAGCTGTACAGGTCGAGGATAGGCGGCGAAGCAATACTCAATTGCTGCAGCTGTTCGCTGTTGCTGGCGAAGCGCTCCGAATAGGGATTAAACCGGCCGGAGGTGTACCAGCGGCGCGCCCTGAACAGTTTGAGGAAGCTGCCGTCCTCCAGGCGTAGCACCTTCGGGCCCAGACCATCCTCCTCGATGACGTGGGCACCGTTGCACAACGCTTCAAAGGCCTGTGGCTTGGGCGTTGCTACTGGCATGCGCAGCAGGCTGCGGCGGCGTTGGGCGATGCTCAGGCCGGCGATCAGTGCCAGTGGAACCCACAGCAAAAACCAGTGCTCCTTGGGCCGCGACAGAATGCCACCGCCTTCGGTCAGGCCGGCGCCGATGCCGTAGGCCAGCAGTGACGATGCCAGGATAAACAGTGGCTGCGCCCGCTCTTTGAGGCTTTTGTACAAGCCCCAGCCGAGCATGAAGAGCCATGGGATAAAGCCGATGATGCCGACGTAATACAGCACGCCCAAGGCAAAGCTGTGGGGCTCGCGAAGTGTCCCGTCGTAGTTCGCAGGCTGCACGTAGAGTTCGGAGTCGTAGCTGTGGCCGATCCATGGATGATCAGCGATACGGCCCAGAATGATGCGCCAGATCTCCAGGCGGAATGAGCTGCCGCGTTCGGTAATCAGTTGTGGGTAAAACAGCAGCAATGCGGCGGCCGCCGCTATCAGGCCTGCAACCATCAGCACCGAACGACGATTGCGGCTGAGCAAGCCCATCCAGAGCACCGCCAGAACCAGCGCAACCAACGGCGTCCTGGAGCCTGTGGCCAGCACTGCCAGGGTCATGATTGCCAGGGCGGGAACGCTGAGCCAGAGCATGTGCAAGCGTTTGGTGGTTACACAGACGTACAGCCAGTACACGCAGAAAAAGCCGAACAGGTGCGAACTGAGCAGCGGGTTGTCGAGGGCGCCCAGGCCGCCGATCATGCGCATGCCCGGCTCAAAACCTTTGGCGAACGCCACAAGGTTGCCCAGGCACACCACCAGTGCAATCACCGCGGCACTGAAGAAGACCGGCTTGAACAGCTCGTTGCGGTAATGCAGCAGCAACCCGCAGCCAGCAAACAACATGAACGTTTGCAGCGGTACCTTGAACAGGTTGGAGTCGCCGGTAGGTTCAGGGCTCCACAGCACGGTGGTCAGCGCCCAGGCGCAAAATGCCAGGAGGGCGACCACTAAGGGCTCACGCAGCAACTCTTTGAGTTCCTGGGGGCGCAAGCACAGCAGCAGCAAGGTCGGGACACTGAAGAAACCGTAGTAGAACCGGTGCATTACATTGCGATTAGTGACGTAGAACAGCGAGCTCAGCAGCAACAATAAGCCAATGGGCAAAATCCATAGGACCACGAAGTCGAAAACGCGATTTGAGCCATAAGTAAGGCGCTTGGAGTGCATACAGAAAAGCCATTCCAGAATAGAGAAAGCCGACCATCTTAAAGTAGTGGCTATATAATGTCGTCGGTTGGATCCAACCGGGCCGAGGGTCATGCCGGGTGCAAGTACAACAGAGAAGCTGTGCTAAAGTCAGCCTCCTTTTTCAAAACGCCGCGTGATATGACCGACTCCAGTCCGAGCGCAAGCCCTTCGAGCTTGAAAATATACTTCCGCCTGCTCATGTACGTTAAGCCCTACGCTGGCTTGTTCGCGTTGAGTATCGTCGGATTTCTGATTTTCGCGTCGACCCAGCCCATGCTGGGGTACATCCTCAAGTACTTCGTCGACGGTCTGTCCAACCCTGAAGCGGTGCTGTTCCCCAACGTACCGTTCCTGCGTGACCTGCAATTGCTGCAAGCCGTGCCGTTGTTGATCATTCTGATCGCAGCCTGGCAGGGCCTGGGTTCGTTCCTGGGCAACTACTTGCTGGCCAAGGTCTCTTTGGGCCTGGTCCACGACCTGCGGGTGCAGTTGTTCAACAACCTGCTGACGCTGCCCAACCGCTACTTCGACAACCACAACTCCGGGCACCTGATTTCGCGCATCACCTTCAACGTGACCATGGTCACGGGGGCGGCGACCGATGCTATCAAGGTGGTGATCCGCGAAGGCATGACGGTGATCTTCCTGTTTGCCTCGCTGCTGTACATGAATTGGCGCCTGACGCTGGTGATGATCGCTATCCTGCCGTTGATTGCAGTGATGGTCAGCACGGCCAGTAAGAAATTCCGCAAGCAGAGCAAGAAGATCCAGGTGGCCATGGGCGACGTGACCCACGTGGCTTCGGAAACCATCCAGGGTTATCGCGTGGTGCGCAGCTTCGGCGGTGAAGTCTACGAGGAGAAGCGCTTCCTCAAAGCCAGCCAAGGCAACACCGACAAGCAACTGCGCATGACCCGCACCGGGGCGATCTATACCCCGTTGCTGCAACTGGTGATCTACACTGCCATGGCGGTGCTGATGTTCCTGGTGCTTTACCTTCGCGGCGACGCTTCGGCCGGTGACATGGTGGCTTACATCACCTTGGCCGGCTTGCTGCCCAAGCCGATCCGCCAATTGTCGGAAGTCAGCTCGACCATCCAGAAGGGTGTGGCCGGCGCTGAAAGCATTTTCGAGCAGTTGGACGAAGAGCAGGAAGTCGACGGCGGCACCCTCGAGCGCGACAAGGTCAGTGGCCGGCTGGAAGTGCGCAACCTGAACTTCACCTACCCTGGCACCGAACGCCATGTGCTCAAGGACATCAGCTTTACCGCTGAGCCTGGGCAGATGATCGCCCTGGTGGGCCGTTCCGGCAGCGGCAAGTCGACTCTCGCCAGTCTGATCCCGCGCTTCTACCACCATGAAAGCGGCGAAATCCTGCTGGACGGCGTAGAGGTTGAGGATTACAAGCTGCTCAACCTGCGCAAACACATTGCCCAGGTAACGCAGCATGTGACCTTGTTCAGCGACACCGTGACCAACAACATCGCCTACGGCGACCTGGCCGGCGCGCCGCGTGCGGACGTTGAAGCGGCGGCGGCGGATGCCTATGCCAAGGACTTCATTGACCAGTTGCCAAAAGGCTTCGACACCCAGGTCGGTGAAAACGGCGTGCTGCTTTCCGGTGGCCAGCGACAGCGCCTGGCAATCGCCCGGGCCTTGCTGAAGAACGCGCCGCTGTTGATTCTCGACGAGGCCACCTCGGCCCTCGACACCGAATCCGAGCGGCACATTCAGGCGGCCTTGGACAAAGTCATGCAGGGCCGCACTACCCTGGTAATCGCGCATCGCCTGTCCACCATCGAGAAGGCCGACTTGATCCTGGTGATGGACGACGGTCGAATTGTCGAGCGCGGCACCCACGGCGAGCTGCTGGCGCAGAACGGCTATTACGCCCGCCTGCATGCCATGGGCCTGGATGCCCCCGTAGCGGCCGATATTACTTAAAGGCCTTTGTGGGAACGGGCTTGCCCGCGATAACGGAGTGTCAGTCACCGAATGTTTCGACTGATTCAGCGCTATCGCGGGCAAGCCCGCTCCCACAGGTGTTCATCAGCGGATTCACTCCCGTGTCTGCCGCGACATCTTCTGTCACGCCCTCCACAAGCCTCCTGTAACCCTGTGCTAATATCGCGCCCCTGTTCATTTTGTATGTGGGTTGCTCCATGAAGTTGTCCATGCCGCGATTCGATCAAGCCCCTGTCTTGGTGGTGGGCGATGTCATGCTCGACCGTTACTGGCATGGCGGTACCTCACGGATTTCCCCTGAGGCACCGGTACCGGTAGTCAAGGTCGAGCAAATCGAAGACCGTCCAGGTGGCGCTGCCAACGTTGCCCTTAATATTGCCGCCCTCGGTGCCCCGGCCTCCTTGGTGGGTGTGACCGGCGACGACGAAGCCGCCGACAGCCTGGCTAACAGCCTGCGCGGTGCCGGCGTGCGTGCGCTGTTCCAGCGCATTGCCCATCAGCCGACCATCGTCAAGCTGCGGGTCATGAGCCGTCACCAGCAATTGCTGCGTATCGATTTTGAAGAACCCTTCGCCACCGACGCCCTGGCCCTCAGCGACCAGGTCGACAGTTTGCTCGAAGGCATCAAGGTGCTGGTTTTGTCCGACTACGGCAAAGGCGCCCTGAAGAACCACCAGATGCTCATCCAGGCCGCCAAGGCCCGCAACATCCCGGTACTGGCTGATCCCAAGGGCAAGGACTTTTCGATTTATCGGGGCGCCAGCCTGATCACGCCAAACCTCAGTGAGTTCGAAGCCATCGTCGGTGGTTGCGCCGATGAGCACGAACTGGTGACCAAAGGCGCCACGTTGATGGCCGACCTCGACCTGGGCGCCTTGCTGGTGACCCGTGGCGAGCACGGCATGACCCTGTTGCGCCCGGGCCATCCGGCGATGCACCTGCCGGCGCGTGCCCGTGAAGTGTTCGACGTCACCGGCGCCGGTGACACCGTGATTTCCACCCTGGCCGCCTCGATCGCCGCCGGTGAGGAATTGCCCCACGCCGTGGCCCTGGCCAATCTGGCCGCGGGCATCGTGGTCGGCAAACTGGGTACTGCGGCCATCAGTGCACCTGAGCTGCGGCGCGCTATCCAGCGTTCCGAAGGTTCCGAGCGTGGAGTGCTGACTATCGAGCAGTTGCTGCTGGCGATTGACGATGCGCGCGCACATAACGAAAGCATTGTGTTCACCAATGGCTGTTTCGACATCCTGCATGCCGGTCATGTGACGTACCTGGAACAGGCGCGCGCCCAAGGCGATCGCCTGATCGTTGCGGTCAATGACGATGCTTCGGTCAGCCGGTTGAAAGGCCCGGGCCGCCCGATCAACAGTGTCGACCGACGCATGGCAGTCTTGGCAGGTTTGGGCGCGGTGGACTGGGTGATCAGCTTCTCTGAAGGCACCCCGGAAAACCTGCTGGCCCAGGTCAAGCCGGACGTGCTGGTCAAGGGCGGCGACTACGCCGTCGACCAGGTCGTGGGTGCCGATCTCGTCGGCGCCTACGGTGGTAAGGTCAAAGTGCTGGGGCTGGTTGAAAACAGCTCGACCACGGCCATCGTCGAGAAGATCCGCAACAATGAGTAACGCTGATAAGTGGGTCCTGATCACCGGCGGTGCCGGCTTTATCGGTTCGCACCTGGTTGATGCCTTGCTCGCCAGCGGCTACGCCGTGCGGGTGTTGGATGACCTGTCCACCGGCAAGCGCAGCAATCTGCCGCTGGGCAACCCGCGCGTACAACTGATCGAAGGCAACGTGGCCAATGCCGAGCTGGTGGCGCAAGCCGCCGTTGGCGTGACCGCCGTGGTGCACTTGGCGGCAGTGGCCTCGGTACAGGCGTCGGTGGATGACCCGGTGAGTACTCACCAAAGCAATTTCGTCGGCACCCTGAATGTCTGCGAGGCCATGCGCAAGGCAGGGGTCAAGCGGGTGGTGTATGCCTCCAGTGCGGCGGTGTATGGCAACAACGGCGAGGGCGATTCGATTGACGAAGCGACCACCAAGGCGCCGCTGACACCCTACGCCTCCGACAAGTTGGCCGGTGAGCACTACTTTGACTTCTACCGCCGCCAGCATGGCCTGGAGCCGGTGGTTTTCCGCTTCTTCAACATCTTCGGGCCACGCCAGGATCCGTCATCGCCGTATTCCGGGGTGATCAGTATCTTCAGTGAGCGCGTGCAGCAGGGTGTGCCGATTGCCGTGTTTGGCGATGGTGAGCAGACCCGAGACTTCATGTACGTGGAAGACTTGGTGGATGTGCTGGTGCAGGCCATTGAGGCACCTGAAGCACCGCTGGGTGCGATCAACGTCGGCTGGAACCGTACCACCACGCTTAAGCAGGTGTTGCAGGCGCTGGAAGAGGTGGTGGGTCAGTTGCCCGCGATCACTTACGGGCCGGCGCGCTCGGGGGATATCCGGCATTCGCGGGCGAACAATCAGCGGCTGCTGGCGAGTTTCAAGTTGCCTGAGCCTACTCCGTTGAAGGTTGGGCTGGAGCGGTTGCTCAACGGCTGAGCACCAGATCATTCCCACGCTCTGCGTGGGAATGCATCCTGTGACGCTCGGCGTCACATTGCACAAGCGCTGACATCAGGGCGCGGAGCTTCCGGGGCGGCGTTCCCACGCAGAGCGTGGGAACGATCGACGGGTATCAGCCCTTGGCTTTTTTCTTCGGCACAATCTTGCGCAACATCAGCCGCGCCTTGCCAGTCAGGCGCTTGAGCTTCGACTCCTTCTCAGGCTCAGCCAGCCCTTGCTGCCTCAGCCAATCCTTCCAACGAATCCGCTCATCGCGCACTAACCAGCCTTCCTGTTGGGCAAAACTTTCGGCCAGGTACAGGCCGCGGGTACTGGCCGGATACAGCTGGTCTTTCTTCACCGTGTACAGCTCAGCCAACGGTTGGCCGTCTTTTAGCGGCATCAGATACAGGTCCGGGCGCTGACGGTTCAGGCGCGCCACCAACTGGTCGCCTTCGAGCCGCTCATCCACGTGAAACAGGCTGAGGGATTTGGCTTCCTTAGGCACCTCAAGACGCAAGTCATAAATCAATTGCAGCGACGCGGTCGGCAGGTGCACATAAGCCCGTGGGCGTTCGATCAATTGCATGGTCGCGCAGCGCACCGGGCGTGCGGCGCCCGACAACGGGCTCAGGCGAAATGGCAGGGCTTCGCGGTAATGCAGGGCGGCGGAGTAGGGCGCCGGTAGCCACGTGTCGTTGAAGCGCCCGCCCAGCCAGCCTTCTGGCGTTTCCAGCAAGCATTCTTCGGCAATTTCCTGGATGGCGGTGTGCAGCGGCAGGTTCAGCTCATGGGCGGGGACGTAGCCGGAGATCAGCTTGAGCACCACATCGCCACGGTCCTGGCGGCGTTGGCGCACCAGCACCCAGTAATCCTTGTTTTGCCAATGCAGGGTCAGGCGCACCGACACGCCGAGGTTCGCCAGTTCCAGGGCGAAACGCTCGGGGTCTGCCACCTCCACCGGCTTGCGCCGTTGCAGGGTCTGGGCAAAGTTGAGCGGCATGCCCACGCTCTGGTAACTCAGGCCTTCGGGGGTGGCTTCGACGTGCAGCGGCAGTGTTTTAAAGTTGCTGGGGTTTTTTCTAATGAGCGTGCGCGGCATGTCGGCTCCTTCTTGCGACGGGGTCGGCCGCGTGGGCGGCATCAGAGTTGACGAATGACCTTGGCAGCGGTCGCCACGTTATGGGCCAGGTGCAGCGGATTAATGGTCCCGACAATAGCACTGGCGACGCCCGTTTGCGCAAACAACAAGATGAAACTGGCTTGAATTGGATCCATTCCTGGCTCCAGGCACACGTGGCCGCTGGCCAGGGCCTTTTTCACCAAAATACCCTTGCCGTGTGCGGCTGCATAATCAATGACGGCTTTCTCGCACCGTGAGTTCAGATTGTAGGTGACCATGGCGCAATCGCCTTGTTCCAGAGCCTTCACGCCGCCTTCGACGGTTTTACCGGAGAAGCCGAAACCGCGAATCTTGCCCTCTTTTTTCAGCTCCGCCAGGGTCTGGTACACCTCGCAATCGTTGAGGATATGCAAATCGTTGCCGTCGGAGTGCACCAGCACCAGGTCGATAAAATCAGTTTCAAGTCGTTTCAAGCTGCGCTCGATCGACATGCGGGTATGGGCGGCACTGAAATCGTGATGGGACACGCCATCGGCAAACTCTTCGCCGACCTTGCTGACGATCACCCAGTGCTTGCGTTGGCCGCGTAGCAGCGGCCCCAGGCGTTCTTCGCTGCGGCCATAAGCCGGTGCGGTGTCGATCAGGTTGATGCCCAGCTGGCGGGCCTGGCGCAGCAACATTCGTGCTTCATCGTCATCCGGAATCTGGAAGCCGCTGGGGTATTTCACCCCTTGATCGCGGCCCAGCTTCACGGTGCCCAGGCCCAGTGGCGACACCAGCAAGCCGGTGCTGCCCAGCGGGCGATGCAGGTCGTGCAGGGTAGGCAGGCTCATGGCAACAGTTGCTCCCAGGCAGGTTGGCCCAGGGCCGGTTTTGGCAGTTCGGGCAGGGCTTCGGTAGCACGTGGGCGGATGCCGTCGCGTTCCAGGGCGCTGAGCACGCGGTCAGCGAAGTCCGGCGCCAGCGCCAGTTTGGTCGGCCAACCCACCAACAGGCGGCCCTGCTCGGCGAGGAAGGCGTTGTCGGGGCGGGACAGACCTGATTGCAGCGGCTCGGCACGGTCGACGCGCAGGGTTGCCCACTGGGTTTGGCTCATGTCGATCCACGGCAGCAAGTGCGCCAGCTCTTTTTGCGCAGTGGCGATCTGTTCTTCAGGTGTGCGTGCCACGCCATCGGCTTCAGCGATGTCGCCGCCCATGTACCACACCCAGTTGCCATCGGCGGCCGGGTGGGTGGTGATGGTGAGGCGCGGCTTGGTGCCGCCGCCCAGGCAGTGCGCGTACAGCGGTTTGAGGCCCGGGCCTTTGGCGATGATCATATGCAGCGGGCGCTTTTGCATGGCTGGCTGGCTGAGGCCCAGTGCACTCAGCAGATCAGCCGTGCCGCCACCGGCGCTGAATACGATGCGCTGGGCGCGGATCTCGCGGCCATCCACCTTCAAGCCGACCAAGGTGTCGCCTTCCAGCAGCGGTTCGATGTGTTGCCCGGCGAGCAAACCGTCACCGGCCAATTGCGCCAGGCGTTCGATCAGGCTGGGCACATCCACGACCAACTCCGCCAGGCGATAGACCTTGCCCTTGAAGCGGCGGTCTTGCAGGGCCGGCGGCAACTCATCACCTTTGACTTGGTCGACACGGCCACGCACGGCTTTGCTGGCGAAGAAGCTGGTGAGGTTGCCGGCGAGGGTGCCGGGCGACCACAGGTAGTGGGCCTCGGACAGCAGGCGCACGCCGGACAGGTCCAGCTCGCCGTTACCGGCCAGGGCTTCGCGCCAGCGGCGCGGCATGTCGGCAATCGCTTCGGAGGCGCCGGTGAGGGCGCCGTGCAGGGCGTATTTCGCACCGCCGTGAATAATCCCTTGGGACTTCACGCTTTGCCCGCCACCCAAGGTGGCGCTTTCCACCAACACCGTGGAAAACCCCTGGCTGCGCAGGCGCGCATTGAGCCAGAGGCCGGCAACCCCGGCGCCGACAATCAGAACGTCGGTGGACATAACGGATGGCATGGGCGACCTCAGTGTTCAAGACAAGAGGCGCAGTATACAGGCTGTTGAGCGGTGATCAGTGCCCGGCGGTTTTCGAGAACAGCTGAATCACCACCACGCCCAGCACAATCAGGCCCATCCCCAGCATCGCCGGGATATCCAGCTTCTGGCCGTAGATAAACAGCGCGGCGACACTGACCATCACAATCCCCAGTCCTGCCCAGACCGCGTAGGCGATGCCCACCGGCACCGTGCGCACCACTAGGGTGAGCATCCAGAACGCTATGGCATACCCCACAATCATCAGAAGCAATGGGATCGGCGTGTTCAAGCCCTTGACGGCTTTCATGGAAACGGTCGCGACCACTTCCGAGCAAATGGCAATGGCCAAATAGAGGTAAGCGACATTCATGGGGTAATCCTCGGTGCGATGCGTGCTTGATAAGGTCGGCATTCTAACGCTTGGAAAGATGGGGTAAAGTCATTACCTATCCGATTTAAAGATGGGTTGAGCCATGAGCGTGCAGTGGAACCTGGAACAGATGCGCCTGTTTGTCAGTGTCGCCGAACAGCGTTCATTTTCGGCGGTGGCACGCGACCAGCGCAAGGCGCAATCGGCGGTGAGCAATGGCATTGCCCTGCTCGAGGCCGACCTTGGGCTGAGCCTGTTCGACCGTAGCAGTGGCCGCCAGCCGCGCCTGACCGAAGCCGGCAGTGTGTTGTTGGAAGAAGCCCGCGAAGTGTTGCGCCAGTGTGAGCGGCTCAATGGCCGCGCGTTGTCGCTGACGCGCGGCGAGGAAGCCTGCCTGCGTCTGGCCCAGGACGAAGCCATGCTGTTCCAACCGGTGCTCGACAGCCTTGAGGCGCTGGCCGGGCGATATCCACTGCTGGAAGTGCAGCTGTCCAGCGCCGCTCAGGGCGATGTGGCGCGCAAGTTGGTGGAGCGTAAGGCTGACCTGGGCTTGCTGTTCTATCACGACCAAATCCCCGAAGCCCTTGAGCGGCGTGTGGTGGGCAGCGTGGAAATGGTCACGGTGTGCGGCGTGAATCACCCGCTGGCCAAGGAGAAGTACGTGACGTGCCAGCACTTGGCGCAGTTCCGCCAGTTGCTGATGTCGACCCAGACCAGTGTCTACCCCGGCAGTGAAGCCGCCAGCCCGCTGGTGTGGCGCGCCGACAGTTTCTACGTGTTGGCCGAATGGCTGATGAGTGGGCTGGGCTGGGCATGGCTGCCGCGGCATATCGTGCAGTACCCCACTTATCAACAACAAATGGTTGAACTGGACAGCGAATGGACGCCGCCTGCGCTAGTCGTGGAGCTGGTCTGGCGCCGTGACGAACACCTGGGCCCCGCTGCGCGCTTCCTGGCCGAACGATTTGCCGAGTGCTTGCAGGCGATTGACTGAAAAAGCCGATAAACTCCGCCGCCATGAATAGAACTCTCTACAGCTGTCTGTTTTACCTGGCGCTGCCGCTGGTGGCTTTACGTTTGTGGCTGCGTGCGCGCAAGGCGCCGGCCTATGCCAAACGCATCGGCGAACGCTTTTCCTACGGCCTGCCGGTCATGCAACCCGGTGGGATCTGGGTGCATGCCGTGTCGGTGGGCGAAAGCATCGCCGCCGCGCCGATGATTCGCGGGCTGCTGGCGCGCCATCCGACGTTGCCGATTACCGTCACCTGCATGACGCCCACCGGGTCCGAGCGCATCCAGGCGCTGTTCGCCAATGAGCCGCGCATTCAGCACTGCTACTTGCCGTACGATTTGCCCTGCGCCGCCAAGCGTTTTCTCGATCGCGTGCAACCCAAGCTGGCGGTGATCATGGAAACCGAGCTGTGGCCTAACCACATCCACGCTTGCGCCCAGCGCGGCATTCCGGTGGCGCTGGCCAACGCGCGGTTGTCGGCGCGTTCGGCCAAAGGCTATGCGCGGTTCGCCAAACTCACCGCGCCCATGCTGTCTGAAATGAGCCTGTTCGCGGTACAGACGCACACCGAAGCCCAGCGTTTCCTGAGCCTGGGCGCGCGCCCGGAAACCGTCGAAGTCACCGGTTCGATCAAGTTCGACCTGACCATCGACCCCGAGCTTGCGGTGCGCGCCGCCGCGTTGCGTGAGCAATGGGGCGCCAGCGAGCGCCCGGTGTGGATCGCGGCCAGCACCCATCAAGGCGAAGACGACGTGGTGCTGGCTGCCCATCGCCAGCTGCTCGACAGCTATCCCAATGCGCTATTGATTCTGGTGCCGCGCCATCAGGAACGTTTCGGCCCGATGTTTGAATTATGCGCGCACCAAGGATTTGCCACGGTGCGCCGTTCCAGTGGTGAGCCCGTGACCGCGTACACCTCGGTGCTGCTCGGCGACACCATGGGTGAGTTGCTGTTTCTCTACGCCCTGGCCGACAGCGCCTTTGTCGGCGGCAGCCTGGTGCCCACCGGCGGGCACAACCCGCTGGAGCCGGCAGCGCTGGCCAAGCCTGTGATCATGGGGCCGCACCTGTTCAACTTCCTCGAAATCAGCGCGATGATGCGCGAGGCGGGGGCGTTGCGTGAGGTGGATGATGCAGACGGTTTGGCCGAGGCCGTGCGGCAACTGTTCGAGCTGCCGCAGGATGCGCGCAAGATGGCAGAGGCGGGGCTTGCGGTGATGCAGGCCAACCAGGGCGCGCTCAAGCGCTTGCTGGATGGCTTGGACAGGCTGATCAATCACTGACCCAACCTGATCCAAATGTGGGAGCTGGCTTGCCTGCGATAGCATCACCCAGGTGTAACTGATACACCGCGGTGCCTGCATCGCAGCCAAGCCAGCTCCCACATTGGTTTTGCGCTGTGCTTAGTAGCCGGGGCGGGCCTTTAGCTGCTCGGCGGCCGCTTTGGCCAGGTCAGGCGGCAGGAAGTCCTTGTCCGGGTTGTAATCCGCCTTGAGGTAGCGCGACAGGTCCTGCAAATCCCCTGGGTTCAACGTGCCCGCGGCCTGCTTCAAGCGCAGGTTGTCGAGGATGTAGTCGTAGCGGCTGTTGTTGTAGTTGCGCACCGACGAGTAGAGCTGGCGCTGCGAGTCCAGCACGTCGACGATGTTGCGCGTGCCCACCTGATAACCGATCTCCGTGGCTTCCACCGCGCTCTGGTTCGAGATGATTGACTGGCGGCGTGCCTGTACCTGTTCCACATCGGTGTTCACCGCGCGGTGCAGGTTGCGGGTGTTTTCCACCACTTGGCGGCGCAGGCCTTCGCGTTGCTGCTCGCTCTGATCGAGGCGCGAATAGGATTCGCGCACTTGCGAGCTGGTGAGGCCGCCGCTGTAGATCGGGATGTTCAGGCGCAGGCCGATGGTGCGTTGCGATACATCACCGCCGTAAGGGATCGGCAGTTGGTTGGGGTTGCTGAAACCCAGCGCGTCGTTGTCACCCTTTTCGTATTGCGCCACGGCGTCGAGGGTCGGCAAATGGCCAGCCTTGCGCTGGCGCAGGGTTTCTTCGGCGGCGGTGACCGCGTAGTTGCTGGCCAGCAGGTTGAGGTTCTGGCGGCCGGCGGTTTCGACCCAGGCCTTGGCGTCATTCGGCGCCGGCGGCAGCACCGGCAGCGTGTGCACGATGCCCTGGATGGCGTTGTACTCGCGGTTGGTCAGGGTGATCAGCGCTTCGAAGGCGTCGTCCACCTGGCGCTGGGCGACGATGCGGTTGGCGCGCGCGGTGTCGTAGCTGGCCTGGGATTGCAGCACGTCGGTCTTGTCCGACAGGCCCACGTCAAAGCGTTCGTTGGACTGGTCGAGCTGGCGCTTGAAGGCGTTTTCTTCGGCCTTGGTCGAGGCCAGGTTGTCCTGGGCGCGCAGCACGGCGAAGTAGTTCTCGGCGCTTTGCAGGATCAGGTTCTGTTCGGTAGCCGACAGTTGCAGGGAGGCTTGTTCGTTGACGGCTTCGGCGGCTTGCAGCTGGAACCAGCGGTCGGCGCGGAACAGCGGCTGGCTCAAGGTCGCACGCCAGGAGTGGGCGTCACGGTTGGCGGTGGCCGCCGGTTGGTTGATCTGGGTGCGCACGTTGTTGCTGTCGGCGCCGGCCGACAGGTTCGGCAGCAAGCCGGCGCGGGCCTGGGGCACCACTTCTTTTTGCGCGCCATATTGGGCGCGGGCGGCGGCCAGGTCGGCGTTGTTGTTCACCGCTTCTTGGTAGACGCTGACCAAATCGGTGTTGGCGGACAAGGGCGCTTCAGCTGCCCAGACCATTCCATTGGTCGCACAAGACACGGCAAGAGCCAGTGAGAGTTTGCGCAGCATGAGGCGATCCCTAGTGTGAATATTACGGCGATAATTTAGCGCCCAAGGCTAAGGCTGGCCATTCCTGGCGTCAAGCATTGTGGCAGTGCCCGAGTGTAGTGGCGCTGACCCGGCGCAACAATCCCGCAATCACGCCATTCATCACGCTGAATGCACCGCTATTGGCAATTTGCCCACGCCATGGTCTAGACTGGCCGCGTTCTTGTCGGGGTGCCTTGTTGGAAGGCTGAGATCGGTAAATACCGGATCCCGTTGAACCTGATCAGGTTAGCGCCTGCGTAGGGAACAAGATTTCTCGTCACCCGGCGAGTCCTCTTGTGCTTCGTCCGGGATGTTGTTCGACAATCGAACAGCTCTTGTGCGTCAAGCACAGCACTGGTTTCAGTGCGTCCATCCGTCACAGGTTCGCTCCGACAAAAATCCACCACCTGGATAGTTGGAGAGCCCGTGATGAGCACAGAAATAAAAAGTACAAAACTGAAAAACACCGTGCACTTGAGTGAGTCGGCCAAGGTCGATTCCGGTTCCGTGCAGCCGTTTACCCGCTCGCAAAAAATCTATGTGCAAGGCACTCGGCCAGACATCCGCGTACCGATGCGGGAAATCAGTCTTGACGTGACACCCACCGATCTCGGTGGCGAAATCAACGCCCCCGTGGTGGTCTACGATACCTCCGGCCCTTATACCGACCCGAACGTCATCATTGATGTGCGCAAAGGCTTGGCCGATATCCGTTCGCCATGGATTGAGGAGCGCGGTGACACCGAGCGCCTGGCAGGCCTGAGCTCCCACTACGGTCGGGAGCGCCTCAACGATCCGGAGCTGGCGTCGCTGCGTTTTGCCCACTTGCAAAACCCTCGCCGAGCCAAGGCCGGCGCCAACGTCAGCCAGATGCACTACGCGCGCAAAGGCATCATCACGCCGGAGATGGAATTCGTCGCCATCCGCGAAAACATGAAGCTTGAAGAAGCTCGCGCCAACGGCCTGCTTGAGCAGCAACACCCTGGCCACAGCTTCGGCGCCAGCGTGCCGAAAATTATCACGCCCGAATTTGTACGCGAAGAAATCGCCCGTGGCCGCGCAATCATCCCGGCCAACATCAACCACACCGAATTGGAACCGATGATCATTGGCCGTAACTTCCTGGTGAAGATCAACGGCAACATCGGCAACAGCGCCCTGGGTTCGTCCATTGAAGAAGAAGTGGCGAAAATGACCTGGGGGATTCGCTGGGGTTCGGACAACATCATGGACTTGTCCACCGGCAAGCACATCCACGAAACCCGCGAGTGGATCATCCGCAACTCGCCAGTGCCGATCGGTACTGTGCCGATCTACCAGGCCCTGGAAAAAGTCGGCGGCGCCGCCGAAGACCTGACCTGGGAGTTGTTCCGCGACACCCTGATCGAACAGGCCGAGCAGGGCGTTGACTACTTCACCATCCACGCCGGCGTGTTGCTGCGCTACGTGCCGCTGACCGCGAAACGCGTCACTGGCATCGTGTCCCGTGGCGGTTCGATCATGGCCAAGTGGTGCCTGGCGCACCACAAAGAGAACTTTGCCTACACGCATTTCGAAGAAATCTGCGAAATCATGAAGGCCTATGACGTTAGCTTCTCCCTCGGCGACGGCCTGCGCCCTGGCTCGATTGCCGACGCCAACGACGCCGCGCAATTCGGTGAGCTGGAAACTCTGGGCGAACTGACCAAGATCGCCTGGAAGCACGACGTGCAAACCATGATCGAAGGCCCCGGCCACGTGCCGATGCAACTGATCAAGGAGAACATGGACAAGCAGTTGGAATGCTGCGACGAGGCGCCGTTCTACACCCTCGGCCCGTTGACCACCGACATTGCGCCGGGCTACGACCACATCACCTCGGGCATCGGCGCGGCGATGATCGGCTGGTTCGGTTGCGCCATGCTCTGCTACGTCACGCCTAAGGAACACCTGGGCTTGCCGAACAAGGATGACGTGAAGACCGGGATTATCACCTACAAGATCGCCGCACATGCGGCCGACTTGGCCAAGGGGCACCCGGGTGCGCAGATTCGCGATAACGCCTTGAGCAAGGCGCGCTTCGAGTTCCGCTGGGAAGACCAGTTCAATCTCGGCCTGGACCCGGACACGGCGCGGTCGTACCACGATGAAACCTTGCCGAAGGACTCGGCCAAGGTCGCGCATTTCTGCTCGATGTGTGGGCCGAAATTCTGCTCGATGAAAATCACCCAGGAAGTGCGTGAGTACGCGGCCAACCAGCGTATTGAAGCGGTGGATGTGGACGTGGCCAAGGGCTTGGCCGAGCAGGCGCAGCGGTTCAAGCAGGAAGGTAGCCAGTTGTACAAGAAGGTCTGACACCCACGATCGTTCCCACGCTCTGCGTGGGAATGCATCCCGTGACGCTCCGCGTCACAAAGGCGGACGCAGAGCGTCCATAGCGGCATTCCCACGCAGAGCGTGGGAACGATCATGCCCCTCAGAGATAACACCCTTGAGCATTCAACCGAGTACCTACTCTCCTGATATAGCGGTGCCGAGCGACAAACGCGTGTTCGGCGCCCGCGACCTGTTTTCCCTGTGGTTTTCCCTCGGCATCGGCCTGATGGTCCTGCAAACCGGCGCCTTGCTTGCACCGGGCCTGGGCTTGTCCGGTTCATTGCTGGCGATTTTCCTCGGCACCCTGGTCGGTGTGCTGTTGCTGGCCGCCGTCGGCGTGATTGGCAGCGACACCGGCCTGTCGGCCATGGCCGCGCTCAAGCTTAGCCTGGGTGCCAAGGGCGCCAGCCTGCCGGCGCTGCTGAACTTACTGCAACTGATCGGCTGGGGCTCGTTCGAAATCATCGTGATGCGCGACGCCGCCAGCGTGTTGGGCACACGAGCCTTCAGCGAAGGCAGCCTATTGGCCAGCCCTTTACTGTGGACGCTGTTTTTCGGCGGCTTGGCGACGTTGCTCGCCGTCAGTGGCCCGCTGACGTTTGTGCGCCAGATCCTGCGCAAATGGGGCATATGGCTGTTGCTGGCCGCCTGCCTGTGGCTGACCTGGAACCTGTTCGCCAAGGCCGACCTGGCTGCACTGTGGGCCACGGCCGGTGACGGCTCGATGCCGTTTGCGGTGGGGTTTGATATCGCCATCGCCATGCCGCTGTCGTGGTTGCCGCTGATCGCCGACTACTCGCGCTTCGGCAAGCGCGCCAAAAATGTCTTCGGCGGCACCGCCCTTGGCTTCTTTATCGGCAATTTCTGGCTGATGAGCCTGGGCGTGGCTTACACGCTGGCGTTTGCGCCAAGTGGCGAGGTGAATGCGTTGTTGCTGGCGCTGGCGGGTGCGGGCCTGGGCATTCCGCTGTTGCTGATCCTGTTGGACGAGTCGGAAAATGCCTTTGCCGATATTCACTCGGCGGCGGTGTCCAGCGGGATTTTGCTGCGTTGGAAGGTCGAGCACCTGGCGCTGGCCATCGGTGTGATTTGCACCCTGATCGCCTGCTTTGCACCGTTGGCGCAGTACCAGAACTTCCTGCTGCTGATTGGCTCAGTGTTTGCGCCGTTGTTCGGCGTGGTGCTGGTGGATCACTTTATCCTGCGCCGCCGTGGCCAGGGCGCGGTCGCCCACCTGCAAAGGCCAGCGCTGGTGGCTTGGCTGGGTGGCATCGCTACGTATCACGTGCTGGCAAACCTGTATCCGGACATCGGCGCAACCCTGCCGGCGCTGGTGCTGGCAGGGCTGTTGCAACTGATCTTGGGCCGGGCCTTCAGTGGCGCGCGGGCGCCAGTTCAGGCTTGAGTACGCCGGTGAGGCGCGCATAGGGGATGGTCATTTCGATCAGCCCCAATGCGTAAGGCGCAATGGTCGACACGTTGTACTTGAGCACCACGCCGCTGCTGGTCAGGGCGATGTTCGGGGTTTTCTGGAACGGCCAGTTCTTCACGAACGCCGGGTCACGGTCCATCTGCGAGTTGATCAGCCAGCTGTTGTGGGCGACTTTGGCGGCGTTCCAGAACGCTTGCTCCTGGCCCGGCAACAGCATGTCGTTCAGGCTTAGCGCTTTGTGCAGCACGCGTGAGTAGTTGATGAAACCACGGCCGGGCTGGCCTTGGGCGACACCCGTGTCGAGGTAGCTGGACACTTCAATGATCACCAGTCCGTCATGCTGCTCACGTACCTTGGCCTGCAAGTACATGCTGTGGCGGTCGGCAGACTCGCGCAGGAACGTGTCCCGGTAAGCGTTCAGGGTCGGCGGCACGCTGGCGCCGGGGGTGGTTCGGGTCATCTGCAGCAGGCGTTGTTCCACCAGGCTGTCGAGCTGCGGCTCGCTGGGGAAGTGCACGGTATCAATGTTCACTAACGGGCAGTCAGGGCTGCCGCAGCCAGGCTTGATCTGCTCAGAGGCATCTTGTTGGGTGTCCAGCGGCTTGAGGTAGCTTGGCTGGAACAGGCTCTGGCAAGCACCCAGGGTCAAGGCAATACAGGCCATGGAGGCGATTTTTAAAAGCGACATGTGCGTCCTTCGGAAATCGATGGAAAGCGAAAAAGAGTAGCGCTTCGACTGCGAACAAAGCCGTCAGTTCGCCACTAAGCTGATTAGAGTGAGTTTGACGCCCGCCGTCTATCTCGGCAACTGCAAAGGGGCTGCACCAACCGGCATGGGCGCGTTAGGATGGCGCCAATTGCACGGCCTTAACGAGGAAGAATATGACGGACATTGCCAAATCGACGCCGAACACCATCGAGATTGTTCAGCGCGACAATGCCTACAAGGGCTTCTACAAGCTCGATCGCGTGCAGCTGCGCCACGAAAAATTCGATGGCGGCATGAGCCGGGTGATCAATCGCGAAGTCTTCGTTCGTCATGACGCAGTGTGCGTGCTGCCTTATGATCCGCAGCGCGATGAAGTGGTGCTGATCGAGCAATTCCGTGTCGGCGCTATGGGCCGTACCGACAACCCTTGGTTGATAGAAATGGTCGCCGGCCTGATCGACAAGGATGAAGAGCCGGAGGAGGTTGCGCACCGCGAAGCCGAGGAGGAAGCTGGGCTGACATTCTCCGCGCTGTGGCCGATCACTAAATATTTCCCGTCGCCCGGTGGCAGTACTGAATTCGTGCACTTGTACCTGGGCCGCTGCGACAGCGCCGGGGCGGGTGGCGTCCATGGACTGGAAGAAGAGGCAGAAGATATCCGCGTCACCACCTGGGCCTTCGAAGATGCCCTGCAGGCGGTGCGTGACGGCAAAATTTCCAACGCAGCCAGCATTATCGCCCTGCAATGGCTTGCGCTTAATCGCGCGGAAGTGAGGGGGTTATGGCAGTAAAGGCACGGGAACGTTATCGAGTCGACCTGATCGGGTTGCAAGCCGCCTGCGAGGCCAACTATGCGCGGCTGATGCGCTTGCTCCCCGACATGCGCCACACGCCCGAGGCGCGGCGCATTGCGGTGACCCACGGCGACCAGATGCTCGGCGTGCTGAACCTGGAGGTCATCGTCAACTGCCCGTACACCACCACCTTGCGCGTGCGCCAGGAGCACAGCCTGCCGTGGCTGCCGGTGCCGCAACTGGAAGTGCAGGTGTACCACGATGCGCGCATGGCCGAAGTGATCAGCGCCGAACATGCGCGACGCTTTCGCAGCATCTATCCTTACCCAAACGTGTTCATGCACCAGCCCGATGAGAAAGCACAGCTCAATGTGTTCCTCGGTGAATGGTTGAGCCACTGCCTGGCCTTGGGTCATGAGTTCGAAGTCGTGCGGTAGATGTGAACTGCATCTGCTTCCTTGGGTTTCCTCTTTGTGTCCTGCCCCAGCATAATCGCGCCAAACGTCCATTTCCTGTGATTGCCTTGGGAGAGCGCCTTGTCCCGCGTATCCACCGTGAACCCTGATGCGCCGGCGCTGCTGGTGCAATTGTCCGACAGCCACCTGTTTGCCGAGGCCGATGGCACGCTGCTGGGCATGAACACCCGCGAAAGCCTGCAGCGGGTGATCGAGTTGGTGCGCGAGCAGCAGCCGCACATCGATTTAGTGCTGGCCACGGGGGACTTGTCCCAGGACGGCACGCTTGAGTCCTATCAACAGTTTCGCGACCTGACCCGGCAGATCGACGCCCCGGCGCGCTGGATCCCCGGTAACCACGATGAGCCGCAGATCATGGCGCATGCCGCTGTGCACAGTGATCTGCTGGAGCCGGTGGTCGACATCGGTAACTGGCGCGTCACCCTGCTCGACTCCGCCGTGCCCGGCTCGGTGCCGGGCTACCTGCAAGACCAGCAACTGCAATTGCTTGCCCAAGCCTTGAGCGAAGCGCCGGGCCAGCACCATCTGGTGTGCTTTCACCATCACCCAGTGCCCATCGGGTCTGCGTGGATGGAGCCGATCGGGCTGCGTAACCCCGAGGCCTTGTTTGCCGTGCTCGACCGCTTCCCACAGGTGAAGGCGGTGCTCTGGGGCCATGTGCACCAGGAGATCGACCGCGACCGCAACGGCGTGCGCCTGCTGGCGTCGCCGTCTACCTGTATCCAGTTCGCGCCGGGCAGCGAGGATTTCAAGGTCAGCGAGCAAGCGCCGGGTTACCGGTGGCTGCGCCTGCATGCCGACGGACGGTTAGAGACCGGGGTAGAGCGGGTCAAAGGCTTTGCGTTCACCATCGATTACGGCAGCAACGGCTATTAAACGCTGCAAACACAGATCAAAATGTGGGAGCTGGCTTGCCTGCGATTGCGGTATGCCGGTTAACCAATGTGTGACTGATACACCGCCATCGCAGGCCAGCCAGCTCCCACAGTGGATCTTCTGTGTCCTTTAGATAGAGGGCCTCACACACCCCTGCGATCCCTGTAAACTGCGCCTCTTTGGCTGACGCACGGAGAGCCCGGCATGTCTGCTTCGATCTTGTATATCCACGGTTTCAACAGCGCGCCTGCGTCCAACAAGGCCAGCCAGTTGAGCACCGTGATGGACAGCCTCGGCCTGGCCGACCAATTACGCGTGCCGGCCCTGCATCACCATCCGCGTCAGGCGATTCCTCAATTGGAGGAAGCCATTGAGCAACTGGGGCGGCCACTGCTGGTAGGTAGCTCACTCGGCGGCTACTATGCAACCCATCTTGCCGAACGCCATGGCCTCAAGGCGCTGCTGGTCAACCCGGCGGTCAGCCCGCATCGGATGTTTGACGGTTACCTGGGCACCCAGAAGAACCTCTACACCGATGAAACCTGGGAACTGACCCACGACCACGTCGAGGCCCTGGCCGAACTGGAAGTGCCGGCTCCGCAGGACGCCTCGCGTTACCAGGTATGGTTGCAAACCGGGGATGAAACCCTGGACTATCGCCTCGCCCAGCAGTATTACCGGGCCTGTGCTTTACGCATCCAGGCCGGTGGCGACCACGGTTACCAGGGCTTCGCCCAGCAAATACCGGCCATGTTGAGCTTTGCCGGCATTGGCGCAGATCAGTATCAATCCTTCGATTTTTCTTCACTGTAAGAATCGCAGGTTACTTTTTAATCGAACGACTCACGACGAGACCCCATGGCCACTCCCAGCGCTAGCTCTTATAACGCCGACGCCATCGAAGTCCTCTCGGGCCTCGACCCGGTGCGTAAACGCCCAGGCATGTACACCGACACCAGCCGGCCGAACCACCTTGCCCAGGAAGTCATCGACAACAGCGTCGACGAAGCCTTGGCCGGGCACGCCAAGTCGGTACAAGTCATCCTTCACGCCGACCATTCCCTGGAAGTGTCCGACGACGGTCGCGGCATGCCGGTGGACATCCACCCCGAAGAGGGTGTGTCGGGCGTCGAGCTGATCCTCACCAAGCTGCACGCCGGCGGCAAGTTCTCCAACAAGAACTACCAGTTCTCCGGTGGCTTGCACGGTGTGGGTATTTCCGTGGTCAACGCCCTGTCGAACCATGTGCGGGTCAAGGTCAAGCGCGACGGCAACGAGTACCAGATGACCTTCGCCGATGGCTACAAAGCCACCGACCTGGAAGTGATCGGCACCGTTGGCAAGCGCAACACCGGCACCAGCGTGTACTTCGCGCCGGACCCGAAATACTTCGATTCCCCCAAATTCTCCATCAGCCGCCTCAAGCACGTGCTCAAGGCCAAGGCTGTGTTGTGCCCGGGCTTGCTGGTCAGCTTTGAAGACAAAGGCACCGGCGAGAAGGTCGAGTGGCATTACGAAGACGGCCTGCGCTCCTACCTGGAAGACTCCGTCAGCGACTTCGAGCGCCTGCCCAACGAGCCGTTCTGCGGCAGCCTGGCCGGCAATAAAGAAGCCGTCGACTGGGCGCTGCTGTGGTTGCCCGAAGGTGGCGACAGCGTGCAGGAAAGCTACGTCAACTTGATCCCCACCGCCCAGGGCGGCACCCACGTCAACGGTTTGCGCCAAGGCTTGCTGGATGCCATGCGCGAATTTTGCGAATACCGCAGCCTGTTGCCACGCGGCGTGAAGCTGGCGCCGGAAGACGTGTGGGAGCGCATCGCGTTCGTGCTGTCGATGAAAATGCAGGAGCCGCAATTCTCCGGCCAGACCAAAGAACGCCTGTCGTCCCGCGAGGCCGCAGCGTTTGTCTCCGGTGTGGTCAAGGATGCGTTCAGCCTGTGGCTCAACGAGCACCCGGAACTGGGCCTGGCCCTGGCGGAACTGGCGATCAACAACGCCGGCCGTCGCCTCAAAGCCAGCAAAAAGGTCGAGCGCAAGCGCATTACGGCTGGCCCGGCACTGCCGGGCAAACTGGCCGATTGCGCCGGGCAAGACCCGATGCGTTCCGAGCTGTTCTTGGTGGAAGGTGACTCCGCCGGTGGTTCCGCCAAGCAAGCGCGGGACAAGGAATTCCAGGCGATCCTGCCGTTGCGCGGCAAGATCCTCAACACTTGGGAAGTCGATGGCAGCGAAGTCCTGGCCAGCCAGGAAGTGCACAATATCGCGGTGGCCATCGGTGTCGATCCAGGCTCGGCTGATATTGCCCAACTGCGCTACGGCAAGATCTGCATCCTCGCCGACGCCGACTCCGACGGTTTGCACATTGCCACCTTGCTATGTGCGCTGTTCGTCCAGCACTTCCGCCCATTGGTGGATGCCGGTCACGTCTACGTCGCCATGCCGCCGCTGTACCGTATCGACCTGGGCAAAGAGATTTTCTACGCCCTGGACGAAGCCGAGCGCGATGGCATCCTCGACCGCCTGGTCGCCGAAAAAAAACGCGGCAAGCCACAGGTCACGCGATTTAAAGGCCTGGGTGAGATGAACCCGCCGCAGTTGCGCGAAACCACCATGGACCCGAACACGCGGCGCCTGGTGCAGTTGACCCTGGAAGACTTCGCCGGCACCTCGGAAATGATGGACATGTTGCTGGCGAAGAAGCGTGCACCGGATCGCAAAGCCTGGCTGGAATCCAAAGGTAACCTGGCCGAGGTTCTAGGCTGATGCGCACAGGTTTCGCCCTGGCGATCCTGATGTTGAGCGGGTTGGCGGCCACCGAGGTGGTTGCCGCGCCCGTGGCAGAACTCAAACTCGTGTCCGAGCACCCGGTGGACGGCATGCGCGGCGGTAACCTCTCGGGCCTGGCCTTGTGTGGCAAGGACCTGTGGACGGTTTCCGACCGCGATGACGACCAGATCTACCGCCTTGATATCAGCGCGCCGACCTGGCAAGCCGAAGCGGTGAAGATCGACGTGCCGCCGGTGCCCGAGTCCGGCTTGCCCTGGGGTTTGCGTTCGCGCACCAAGGCTGCTTCGTTTATTCGCGGTGGCGACCTGGATTTTGAAGGCATCACCTGTGATGCCGTCGGCAACCGTTACATCGTCAGCGAAGCCCACGCGGCCGTGCTGCAGGTACCGGTGAGTGGTGCGCCTGAGTGGTTGAAAATCGCCCCTGGCATGGTGCGTGAAGCCCGTGCCAGCGGCATGTTGCTGCATTTTAATGCGTTGTTTGAAGGCCTGACAGTGAACCCGCAAGGCACTCAGATTTGGTTGGCGGCAGAGCGTGAGCGGCGTGGCTTGATCTCGATCAAGCGCGGGCAGAGCGTCTGGGATTGTGAGGGCCCCTGTGTGTTGTTGAGCGAGGCCGGCCAGGAAGTGCAGCCGGCGCAGTTCACCAACGCCAAGGCGGTGTCCAAGGACTTTGCCGACCTGGCGCTGTTCAACGGCAAGCTGTTTACCCTGGAGCGCAATGCGTTCCAGATTTGCCGGCGCGATGCGGTCACAGCCAAAGTCGAGCTGTGCTGGTCGTTTGCCGACGAAACCCTGACGCCGAACCGGCGCTATCCCCAGCCCTACGGCCTGGCCGAAGCCCTGGTGGTGGATGCTGACGGTGCGTGGTTGGGCATCGACAATAATTTTGGCCCACGTGCCGATGGTGAAAAACGGCCTGTGGTCTATCGTTTCGCCGCCCCTGCCGGTGGCTGGAGCGCCCAGCCATGAGTGCACAACCGCCCGGCAAGCGTGCCGGACGTGTATTGATGTTTTTGGCATGGGGGGCCGGACTGTTTTTGGCCACACGTTTTTTTGGGCAATGGGAAGCGCGTCAGGAAAACCCCAATGCCGTGGTGACCTCGGAGCAACACGAGGGTTACATCGAAGTGAAATTGCTGGGCAACGGCCAAGGGCATTTTGTTGCCAGCGGCCAGATCAACGGGCAGCCGGTGGAGTTTATGCTCGACACCGGCGCGACCGATGTGGCGGTTCCGGCCGAATTGGCTGACCGCCTCGGACTTAAACGTGGCTTGCCGGTGACCTTGAGCACCGCCAACGGGCGTAGCCAGGGCTACCGTACCCACCTCGATCGCCTGAAACTGGGCGATATCGTCCTGCAGGACGTCCGCGCACTAGTGGCGCCGGGCTTGGACGGGGAACAGGTGTTGCTGGGCATGAGTGCATTGAAACAACTTGAATTTACCCAGCGCAGCGGCACATTGCTGCTGCGCCAGACCAAATAATGATGAGGCCCGCATGAGTGACATCCTCGCAGACAGCTTAGATGGCGTAGAACGCCGGTCGCTGGCTGACTTCACCGAAAGTGCCTACCTCAACTACTCCATGTACGTGATCATGGACCGTGCCTTGCCGCATATCGGCGACGGCCTGAAGCCCGTACAACGGCGCATTATCTACGCCATGAGTGAGTTGGGCCTGGACGCTGATTCCAAGCACAAGAAGTCGGCGCGTACCGTCGGTGACGTGCTCGGTAAGTTCCACCCGCACGGCGACTCGGCGTGCTACGAAGCCATGGTGCTGATGGCCCAGCCGTTCAGCTACCGCTACACGCTGGTAGACGGCCAGGGTAACTGGGGTGCGCCGGATGATCCCAAGTCTTTCGCCGCCATGCGTTACACCGAAGCGCGCTTGTCGCGGTATTCGGAAGTGCTGCTCAGCGAATTGGGCCAGGGCACCGCGAACTGGGGCCCGAACTTCGACGGCACGTTGGAGGAGCCTTTGGTGTTGCCGGCACGTTTGCCGAATATCCTGCTCAATGGCACCACCGGCATTGCGGTCGGCATGGCCACCGACGTGCCGCCGCATAACCTGCGCGAAGTCGCCGCCGCCTGCGTGCGCTTGCTGGATGAGCCCAAGGCCACGGTCGAGCAGCTCTGCGAGCATATCCAGGGCCCGGACTACCCGACCGAAGCGGAAATCATCACGCCGCGCGCCGACTTGCTGAAGATGTACGAAACCGGCAAGGGCTCGGTGCGTATGCGCGCCGTGTACCACATCGAAGACGGCGACATAATCGTCACCGCGCTGCCGCACCAGGTGTCTGGCGCCAAGGTGTTGGAGCAAATCGCCGCGCTGATGCAGGCCAAACCGTCGAAACTGCCGCAAGTTGCCGACCTGCGTGACGAGTCCGACCACGAAAACCCATGCCGTATCGTGATCATCCCGACCAACAGCCGGGTCGACCACGAAGTACTGATGCAGCACCTGTTTGCCAGCACCGACCTGGAGTCCAGCTACCGGGTCAACGTCAATATCATCGGCCTGGACGGCAAGCCGCAGCTGAAAAACCTGCGCAACTTGCTGGTGGAGTGGCTGGAATTTCGCGTACAGACCGTGCGCCGCCGCCTGCAATTCCGCCTCGACAAGGTCGAGCGTCGCCTGCACCTGTTGGACGGTTTGCTGATTGCTTACCTCAACCTGGACGAAGTGATCCATATCATTCGTACCGCCGAGCACCCGAAAGCCGAGCTGATCGCGCGTTTCGAGCTGAGCGAGATCCAGGCCGACTACATCCTCGATACCCGCTTGCGTCAGTTGGCGCGACTGGAAGAGATGAAGTTGCGTGACGAGCAGGATGCACTGCTCAAGGAACAAGCCAAGCTGCAAGCCCTGCTGGGCAGCGAAGCCAAGCTCAAGAAGCTGGTGCGCACCGAGCTGATCAAAGACGCAGAGACCTATGGTGATGACCGTCGGTCGCCAATCGTTCAGCGCGCTGAAGCGAAAGCTCTGACAGAAACCGAACTGTTGCCTAACGAAAAAATTACCGTCGTTCTGTCGGAAAAGGGTTGGGTTCGTTCCGCCAAAGGGCATGATATTGACGCCACTGGCCTCTCGTACAAGGCCGGTGATGGCTTCAAGACCGCTGCCGCCGGGCGTTCCAACCAGTTTGCGGTGTTTATCGACTCCACCGGGCGGAGCTATTCGGTGCCGGCGCATACCTTGCCGTCGGCCCGTGGCCAGGGCGAGCCGCTGACCGGGCGGCTCACACCGCCACCGGGGGCGAGTTTCGAGTGCGTGCTGCTGCCGGACGACGATTCGCTGTATGTGATCGCCTCCGACGCGGGTTACGGGTTTGTGGTCAAGGGTGAAGACCTGCAGGCCAAGAACAAGGCGGGCAAGGCGTTGTTGAGCCTGCCGAACAACGCCAAGGTGATCCTGCCGCGTACGGTGGAAGACCGTGAGAGCAACTGGCTGGCGTCGGTGACCACCGAAGGGCGTTTGCTGGTGTTCAAGATCAGTGACCTGCCGCAGTTGGGCAAAGGCAAGGGCAACAAGATTATTGGGATTGCTGGGGATCGAGTTGCCAGTCGCGAAGAGTACGTGACCGACATCGCCGTGATCCCGGAAGGCTCAACCTTGGTGCTCCAGGCCGGTAAACGCACACTGTCGCTGCGCCCCGACGACCTGGAACATTACAAGGGTGAACGTGGTCGTCGCGGTAACAAATTACCGCGTGGCTTCCAGCGAGTGGATGCGTTACTGGTGGAAACACCCGTTTGAAGCGAATTAGAGCCCTCGATCTACGATTTAACGCGTAGATCGACGCTTTCGCGCTGGAGTCATGGCGAATATTCACGGATGATATGCCCTTTCCAGCGCCGGCGTGGCCGAGCGTGTTTAGGTTATTTTTAGTATTACATTGTGGTTCGCCTTGTGGCAGCCACCTGGATGGGATGATGACTGCTCCACGCCTTCCTCTATTTTTGATGCTCGCTGGCCTTTTGGGGCTGGCGGGTTGCAGCACGCACCAACCGGTGTCGCTGTACCAGCTGGACAGCGGAAGTCCGGCTCAGCCAGCACAAACCGCTGGCATGGCTGTATTGTTGGGCCCGGTAGTCGTTGCTGACTACCTGCAACGCGAAACCCTGCTGCAACGTCAGAACGACGGCAGCCTGCAAGGTTCCACCGATGGTCGTTGGGCGGGCAGCTTGTCGTCCGATATCAACCAACTGATGTTGCGCCAGGTGGCGGGCCAGTTGGACAGCCAGCGTGTGGTGCTCGCGCCTGCGCCGACCGGCTTCACGCCGGATGTGCAGGTATTGCTGACGATTACCCGACTCGACTCGGGTACTTCGCAGCCGGCGATCCTAGATGCACAGTGGCGCTTGATCGACCGCCGTGGCCAAGTGCGCGATAACCGCATTGTGCACCTGCAGGAAGAGCACGCTGGCACCACCGCGTCTCAGGTCCAGGCCCAGGGCGTGTTGTTGCAGCATCTGGCTCAGCAGTTGTCGGTGGCGCTCAAACCGTTGGCCAACCAGCCTTCGGTCGCCGAGGCGCCGCGCAAACAGGCTCCAGCACAGTCCAAACCGGCAGCGCCGGAAAAGCCGAAGATGCCGATGGCTACGCCGATTCGTACGGATATGGAAGTGTTCAGGTTTTGATCTGAAACCGACTCACAAAAAAGGCCCGCTTACTCAGCGGGCCTTTTTGTTTGATCGTTCCCACGCTCTGCGTGGGAATGCAGCCCGTGGCGCTCTGCGTCACCCTTGTACATGGCTTGGGCCTGGCAGGACGCGAGCGTCCCAAGAGGCGTCCCACGCAGAGCGTGGGAGCGATCATTGGTCTAGCAGTGTTATTCAGGCTTGTTGCGGGTCTCATGCATGCGTGCCAACTGCCGCTCCAGCATCGACGGATACGGCTCCATCAGCCGCTCCACGCAGCTCGCGCCTTCAGGGCTGGCAATCGGGCGGATACGCGCGCGTTGACGGATCAATGTGTCTTCGCTGATCTTGCGCTCCACCAGCAGCAGGTTGCGACTGTGTTGCGACAAGGCCAGCGCGTCCTGGGCGATTTCGGTGAGCAGTAGGTCGATCTGGCTCATGCCGAACAGATCATCGCCCACCGTCAGGCCGAGCTGCAGTTGCAAGGTGATGCCGCTGTCGGCCACTTCAATCTGCAGGGCGTGGCCCAAGGCGCGCAACAACTCGCCGCAGCAGATTGCATTGGTCAGATAATCTTCGCCGCTGTCTTCGCTGTGGAACAGCATCAACGTGCTGCCATCGTTCAGGGTGTGCAGCTCGCTCTGATACAGCGAAGCAGCCTGGTCCAGGCAGTCGCGGTAGCGTTCCAGCAACTCCGTCAGGCGGGCGCGGGGCAGGCGACGCAGTTGGTCCTGGGCACCCAGTTGCACGGCCAAGACGGCGCTGTGCTGGGGTTCGCTGCTCTTCACTGGCGCAGGCTTGGGGGCGACGGCAGGGGCGGCGGCCGACGTGTCGCGCAAATCGGAGAACGGGTCTTCATCGTCCAGTTCATCTTCTTCGGCCCTGATCGCCTGGCGTGTCGCGGGCTTGAGGCCGGCCACCGGCGCGCTTTCGTCAAAGCCCGGGTCGCGCAGGTCGCGCACTTCAAACTCGGGTTCGTCGTCGTAATCGGTGTCGTCGTACTCAGGCTCGGGTTCAACCTCGGGCACCACCGGTTCCGGGGCGAAGCTGGCGTGGAGCTGGCGGGCGAGGTCGCCGATTTCATCCTGACGATCAGTGGCCGGGGTGTGTTCGTCGATATCGCGCAGCCAGATGCGCAGTTGCATCAGCGGCGTGGAGATATGCCGACCCAGGCGCAAGCTCAAGGCCAGGGCCAATGCCAGCAAAATGGCGCTGAGGATGCCCATGCTCTGCAGGCTGATGGTCATCGGCTGCTGGAACTGCTGCATGTCGAGGCTGATGCGCAGTTGGCCGGCTTTCACATCCTGAAACGTGATATTGCTCTGATACAGGCCTTCGGCTTCACCCAGCAGGCCGTTTTTCGGGCGCTGCCCGGCTTCGGCCATGATCCGGTTGTCCACGCTATAGATAGCCGCGTGGGCCACCAGCGGGTTCTTGGTCAGGTTGTTGAGCAGCACGTTGAGGCTGAGGATGTCATTGGACACCAGCAGCTCAGTCGCCGAGGTGGCGGTCTGAGTGGTCAAGCTCTCGCCCAGGGCGTCGGCTTGCTCGTGCATGGCCTGCTTGAATTGCAAACCCATCACGCAGGCGTAAATCACCAGGGCCAGAGCGACCAGGATCACGTTATGGCTGGCGATGCGTAATGCGATCGGTACACGGCGGTGGCGCAGTGCCCGGAAGATCAGCAGGAAGAAGTTGTCGGTTTTTATTGGCGTAGGCCGGTTCACTTGAGCTCGGCTCTTTAGTCCGTGAAGTTGACGCGCAGTATAGCGACAGGCCTAGGACCGGCAAAGCGCTGGCTGTGCCCGATGGTCACTGAAAGTGGGTAGAATGCGGTTTTTTTCCAGCCTGGGGGTGCGCTTTGCGCGAAATTGTCCTGATAAACATCACTGGCGAAGACCGCCCGGGTCTTACGGCAGCCATTACCGGTGTTCTGGCCCAGGGTGGTGTGAACATTCTCGATATCGGCCAGGCAGTGATCCACGACACCCTGTCGTTCGGCATCCTCGTGGAAATCCCGAGCACCGAACAGGCCTCGTCGGTGCTAAAGGACATCCTGTTTACGGCGTATAAGCTGGGTCAACAGGTGCGTTTCACCCCGGTCTCCGAAGCCGATTATCAGCATTGGGTGGAAGGCCAGGGCAAAAAACGCCACATCGTCACTTTGCTGACCCGCAAGGTAACCGCCGAGCAATTGCAGCGCGTCAGCTCGATCACGGCCCAGTACGGTTTGAATATCGATCATATTGACCGTCTGTCGGGACGCATGCCGTTGGACACGCCTGCCGACAAGGGCAAGGGCTGCATCGAGTTCTCCGTGCGCGGCGAGCCGGCGGACCCTCAAGCCCTGCGCGCCGAGTTCTTGAGCGTGGCCCAAGAGCTGAATGTCGATATCGCCTTCCAGGAAGATTCGCTGTTCCGCCGTAACCGCCGCCTGGCGGTGTTCGACATGGACTCCACGCTGATCGAAGCCGAAGTCATCGACGAATTGGCCAAGGCCGCCGGTGTGGGCGAGCAGGTGTCCGAAATCACTGAGCGCGCCATGGCCGGTGAGCTGGATTTTCGTGCCAGCTTCAAGGAGCGCCTGGCCTTGCTCAAAGGCCTGGATGTGAGCGTGCTGGACTCGATCGGTGCCTCGCTGCGCCTGACCGAAGGCGCTGAAACCCTGTTCGCCGAACTCAAGCGCCTGGGCTACAAAACCGCAATCCTGTCGGGTGGCTTCACCTACTTCGCCAAGCAGTTGCAGGCCAAGCTGGGCATCGACTACGTGTTCGCCAACGAGCTGGAAGTGGTGGATGGCAAGGTGACCGGCGTGGCGGTGGAGCCGATTGTCGACGCGCAGCGCAAGGCGGACTTGCTGAAGGAGTTGGCCCACAAGGAAGGTTTGCGTCTGGAGCAGACCATCGCGGTCGGCGACGGCGCGAATGATTTGCCGATGCTGGCGATTGCCGGGCTGGGTGTGGCGTTCCGCGCCAAGCCACTGGTCAAGCAGTCAGCCAAGCAGGCGATTTCGACGTTGGGGTTGGATGGTGTGTTGTATCTGCTGGGCTTTCGCGACCGCGACGGTCAGCTGTAACTGTAGATACGCGGACCGATCGTTCCCACGCTCTGCGTGGGAATGCCGGCCTTGACGCTCTGCGTCAGCCTTAAGGTCGCGACGCGGAGCGTCACAGGATGCATTCCCACGCAGAGCGTGGGAATGATCAGTATCAGCTTCGAATCAGGCTTTAGGCGATGCGATGCCTTGGCCCATCTGCACTGGCGTACCCGCCACCAGTTCTTCAGCCCACTTAACCTGATCCGGCCCAAACAGCACAATTGCCGTCGAACCCAGCTTGAAGCGGCCCAGTTCAGCACCCTTCTCCAAGTGAATCGGCGCGCGCGCGGCTTCGTCGTAGCGGAAGGTTTTCAGCTCGCGCTTGGGCGGAGTGACCAGCCCGGCCCACACGGTTTCAATCGACGCGACGATCATCGCACCCACCAACACCACCGCCATCGGGCCGCGTTCGGTGTCGAACAGGCAGACAACACGCTCGTTACGTGCAAACAGCTCAGGCACGTTTTCAGCGGTGGTCTGGTTTACCGAGAAAATCCGACCCGGCACGTAGACCATTTCACGCAGCGTACCGGCCAATGGCATGTGCACGCGGTGGTAGTCCTTCGGTGACAGGTAGATGGTGGCGAAATCACCACCCATGAAGGGGGCCGCCAACGCTGCATCGCCGCCCAGCAGTTCCAGCACGCTGAAGCTGTGGCCCTTGGCCTGGAACACCCGGCCGTGTTCAATCGGGCCGAGCTGGCTGACAGCACCGTCGGCCGGGCTCAAGACCGCGCCTGGGGTCTGATCCAGCGGGCGCGCACCGTCTTTCAAGGCGCGGGTGAAGAAGGCGTTGAAGTGCTCGTAGGCGGTCAGGTCTTCAACCAGGGCTTGGGACATGTCCACTTGGTAGCGCTTGGCGAACCAGGCGGTGAAGGCATTCTTGAACCAGCGTACGCGGCACTCGGCAATGCAGCCGGCCAGACGCGAGAGCAAGTGGTGCGGCAGCAAGTACTGGCTGAGGATAAACAACTGCTTTTTCATTAACTGTCCTTAAACCTTAAATCTCAACGGGGGTGTCGGGGTGGTTGCCCCATTCGCCCCAGGAACCGGCATAACCTTTGACTCGCGGATAACCGAGCGCCTTGGCCACCAGGTAGGTGAAGCCAGAGCGGTGGTGGGTCTGGCAGTGGGTGATGATTTCTTTATCTTTGGTCAGGCCGAGGTCTTCGAGGATCTGCGGCATGTCGCGGCGGATACGCAGGTTGCGTGCCTTGTCCATGCCGGCGGTCCATTCGAAGTTCACAGCGCCAGGGATGTGACCACCCTTGGCCGCGAGGACCTTCTCGCCGGAATATTCCAACGGGCCGCGTGCGTCCCAGATGCCCAGGTCGGCCGCGCCGAGTCGGCTTTGCAAGTACTCGCGCGTGGCGGTGGGGCCGTCGTGCAAGGTCAGGCCGACTGGGCCGCCGACCGGGGCGGGCACCTCGGTGGACACTGGGTGTTTACCGTCCAGCCAGGCCAGCAGGCCGCCGTCCAGGTAGTGGTATTTCTGGTGGCCGATCACGTCGAGCATCCAGATGAAGCGCCCGGCCCAGCCGCCGCCCTCGTCGTCGTAGACCACGTAGGTGGCATCTGGGGTGTGGCCCAGTTCGCCGAAGAGTTTTTCCAGCTCGGCCTTGTGCGGCAGCAGGCCGGGCGCGGGCGCCTGGCCGAGTTGGGTGCGCTTGGGGTCAACGAAATGCGCGCCGGGGATATGCCCTTCGGCGTAGCGGGCGGCACTGGTGAGGTCCACCAGAATCAGGTGTTCGGCATCCAGTTGACCGAGCAGGTCGCTGGACTCGATCACCAGCGGCAAGCCAGAGAAGTCAGGCATGTGAGGTCTCCTGGGCACAAATGTTGGCGATAAAAGAGGGCGATTGTAGCGCAAGCATCAAGCGCTGCGGTTGGTAAAGCAGTGCAGGGCTTTCTCGATGCATTGAGCGGTTTTGCCGAAGGCTTGCACGGTGGTTTCCGAGAACGGCCCGCCGCCCTGGTCGGCGACCATCAGCATCACCACCTTGCCGTTGCAACTCAAGGAGCGTAGCAACAGGTGTTCGCCGGTGAACAGGCGGCGCAGGGTCGGCGGCAGCAGTGCCGAGAACTGCGCGTGATTGTCTGGCGTGAGGCGCACCTGGGCGGACTTTTCCAGCAGGCGCTGCAGCAGCGTGCTGTTGACCACGTCCAGGCTCAGGTTGGCGGCGTCCTTAGGCAAACCGTCTGCTTGATGCGCACGCAAGGTGCTCAGGGTGCGGTCGGCCATAAACAGCAACACTCGCTGCATGCCACTGGCGACCAAGGCTTCCTTGGCGCAGGTGGTCAGGTGCATGGCATTGGCAAAACGGCTCGGTTCTACCAGTAGCTCAGTGCAGCGATTGCGCCACACGGCCAATGATTCGGCAGTGGGCGGCGGCGCCGGCAACAGGCCGCGATGGACTTTCTGCACATGCCACGGCCAGATCAGCGATAACGCCGGGTGCCAGAGGTCCGGCATCAAGGTGGTGCGTGCGCTGGTCACCGCTTGCTGGTGAACCTGTTGCTGCACGTCGCTCAACGGTTCTTGCAGGTACAGCGCGGTGAGGTATTGCCAGCGCTCGGTGTGCGGGCAGGTCCAGGATTCCTGTGCCGACATCGCCAGGCCGTTGGCCAGCAGCACGGTGTTGGCCGGCTGGTTCAGCCAGCGGCGCAGGTTGGGGGCGGCATCGAGCAATTGCTGGTGGCGCAGGGCGTCGTCTTCGCGGGCGATGTGCAGCGCCTTGACCAGCAAGCGTTGCTCGGTGAGCAGCAAGTTGTAGCCTTGGGAGACCCAGATCGGCAGGTGCCAGGCCTCGGTCAAGCCGAGGCACACGTCCAGAAGGCGCACGCCAAACAATTCCTGCTCGACTTTGCGCGCCGACTGGCCTTTGTGGATAACGCGCAGTTCCCATTCTTCCAGGAGCTTGGGGTAGACGACGGCCATCGGCCACAGCGGCGACAGAAACAGCAGGCTGCCCCAATGAATGTCTTGCCATAGCCGCGCCAGGCGGCTGGCGAACAAACCGTTGGCCTGCTGGGACGCGTGTTGGCTCACCAGCAGCAGTTGGCGAAGGGCCACGGGGATGTCTTTTTCCGGCACCGAAGGCAGGCGCGCCAACAATTCCTCGGCGCGTTTAAGGCCCAGGCGGTTGAGCGCCACTTCGAGGTTTTCCGCCGGCCCCGACAGGCTGCCGTGGGCCTGGCTATTGGCCTCGCGTATCACGCTGAGCACGAGCGCGGGGCTGTGTTGCATCAGCTCGGCAATATCTCGCAATGAGCTGCGGCTATCGCGAATGGCTTTGCACACACGCTCGTGACTGGCTTGGGGAACAGGCAGCAGCACGTCGTCCAGGCGCTTGATCCAAGCGGCGAGTGTGGTGGGTTTTGCAGTGGGTACTGTCGTTTCATTAGCCATGAGTGGGGCGCGATCATCACTTGCGTTCTACATGCCCGGAACGGGCCGAATTGGCTTTTCGCCTTAACGGGCTATAGTCTGGCGCAGTTTTGCCGATAAGTAGAACAAGAGTTTTCGGCTGCACCCAATATGTCCATGAACCCGACGGCGCAAGTACCAATCCCCTATGGCTAAAATTATCGGCATCATCGTCGTCTTCGCAAGCGTGCTCGGTGGGTACGTCCTTTCCCACGGTAAAATCGCTGCGTTGATCCAGCCCTTCGAAGTGATGATTATCGGCGGTGCGGCCTTAGGTGCATTCTTGCAGGCCAACCCCGGTTACATGACCATGCATGTGATCAAAAAGTCGCTGGGCATGTTCAGTTCGCGCTTCTCCCACACCTTCTACTTGGAGGTTCTGGGCCTGGTCTACGAGATCCTCAACAAGAGCCGCCGTGAAGGCATGATGGCCATCGAAGGCGACATCGAAGACGCCGCGGCTAGCCCGATTTTCGCCAAGTACCCGGCCGTGCTCAAAGATGAGCGCATGACCGCCTACATTTGTGATTACCTGCGCATCATGTCCTCCGGCAACATGGCGCCGCACGAGCTCGAAGGCTTGTTCGACATGGAGCTGTTCAGCCTTAAAGAAGAGTTGGAGCACCCTTCGCATGCCGTGACCGGCGTTGCCGACGCCATGCCCGGCTTTGGTATCGTCGCGGCGGTACTCGGTATTGTGGTGACCATGGCGTCCCTGGGCGAAGGCGACCAGAAGGCCATTGGTATGCACGTGGGTGCGGCCCTCGTGGGTACCTTCTTCGGTATTCTTGCGGCCTATGGCTTCTTCGGCCCACTCGCTACCTGCCTGGCCCACGATGCCAAGGAAGAGGTCAACCTCTACGAAGCGATTAAGGCGTGCCTGGTGGCTTCGGCGTCCGGTATGCCGCCATCGCTGGCGGTGGAGTTCGGGCGCAAGGTGCTGTACCCGAAACATCGCCCAAGTTTTTCCGAGCTGGAACAAGCGGTTCGCGGTCGCTAAACCATGGAAAACAACCAGCCGATAATCATCAAGCGCGTCAAGCGCTTCGCTGCGGGGCACCATGGTGGTGCCTGGAAAATCGCCTTCGCCGACTTTGCGACGGCGATGATGGCGTTCTTCCTGGTGCTGTGGCTGATGTCGACCGCCACGCCCGAACAGAAAATCGCCATCGCCGGTTATTTCAAAGACCCGATTGGCTTCTCGGAAAGCGGTACGCCGTTTGTGATCGACCTGGGCGGCTCGCCGCAGTTGGCGCCTGAGCGCACCATCAACCCCGAGGTCAAGACCGAATCGCCGCAGGAAAACATCCCGATTGAGCGCGAAACTGTCGAGAGCATGGCCGATCAGGTCGAGAAAGAGCGCCTCGAGTTGTTGCTGCAGGAACTGCAGACCAAGGTTGAAGAGAACCCGCAGCTACTGAAATTCAAGGACCAGATTTCCTTCGAAATCACGCCTGAAGGTCTGCGCATCCAGATCACCGACGCTGCCAACCGGCCGATGTTCGACTCCGGCAGCGCGCGCCTGAAGCCCTACTTTGAAGACATCTTGCTGGCCATGGCCGACACCATCAAGGCGGTGCCGAACAAGATCAGCATCAGCGGTCACACCGACGCCAAGCCGTATTCGGGCCAGGGCGACTTCGGCAACTGGGAACTCTCGGCCAACCGCGCGAACGCCGCGCGCCGCGCGTTGGTGGCAGGCAGCTATCCCGACCCGCAAGTGGCGCGCGTGGTGGGTTTTGCTTCCTCGCAGCTGTTTGATCCTAAAGACCCGTTCAACCCGATCAACCGTCGGATTGATATCGTCGTGCTGACCAAAAAGGCCCAGCGCGCGATTGAAGGCGATCAAGGCGCAGCGCCGCCGGTACCGACCCAAGGCGAAGGTGCGCCAGGCGAAGTGCCGGCCGACCCGAACGCCATTCCGCCGGGGCAGGAGCCGTTGCCGGCGCATGAGCTGCGCCAGAAGCTGAACCTGTTTGATGATGGCGGGGTGAAAGACCCGACGGCGCCTGCGCCGGCGCCCGGGTCGTAATCCACATGCAAAAAGGCCGCGATGATCGCGGCCTTTTTGTCAGTGCGGTTTAGTAACTGCTCTCAGGCAAGCTCGCAATAATCGACCGATAGCTGTTCATCCGCTGCTGCTGCACGCGGCCGTCTTCCAGGGCCTTGAGCAACGCACAGCCCGGCTCGCGGTCGTGTTTGCAGTCGCGGAAGCGGCAGGTACCGATCAAGTCGTTGAACTCGATGAAGCCCGCTTCCACATCGCTGCGGCTGACGTGGCCGAGGCCGAATTCGCGGATGCCTGGGGAGTCGATCAGCTCACCGCCGCCGGGGAAGTGGAACAACCGCGCGGTGGTGGTGGTGTGAGTGCCCTGGCCGGACAGCTCTGAGAGTGGGCCGACGCGGGTGTCGACTTCCGGTAGCAGGCTGTTGACCAGCGACGACTTGCCCACGCCCGACTGGCCGACGAACACGCTGATGCGCCCGTCCAACTGCTGTTGCAGCTGTTCCATGCCGTTGCCGTGATGCGCCGAGACTTCCAGCACCGGGTAACCCAGAGTGCGGTAGACCGCCAGCAACGCGTTGAGCGCCGGGGCGTTCTGCTCGTCGATCAGGTCGAATTTGTTCAGCAGCAACAGCGGGCGAATACCGGCATGCTCGGCTGCGACCAGATAGCGGTCGATCAGGTTGGCATGCGGCTCGGGCAGCGGCGCGAACACGATCACGATCATGTCGACGTTAGCGGCCACCGGCTTGAGCTGGCCACGGCTGTCGGGGCGGCGCAGTTCGGTGGTGCGTGGCAACTGGGCGACGATCACGCCGATACCCTGGTTGCCGGCACGCCACACAACCTTGTCGCCGGTCACCAGCGCAGGCAGGTTGGCGCGCAAGTGGCAACGGGAAACAGAGCCTGCGAGTTCGCCTTCGAGCGCCTCGACTTCGACCTGCACACCAAAGTGCGCGATCACCAAGCCCGTTTGTTCAGGGCCTAGGTCGCCGCCCTCGAGCGCTTCCACGGCGGAGGATTCACGTTTGGCGGCGCGAGCGGCGCGTTCACCTTGAATCTTTTCGATGCGCCAGTTTTGGCGACGATTGAGCTGGCGTTTGGCCATTGGTGTTCCGTGTCGATAATACAAAGGTTAGGTAAAACGGTCGCGAGTCTAGCACGGCCCCGCCTGCTAAACTGCGCAGCTACGCCAAGGTGCAAAGAGAATCAAGCCATGCAAAACCCACAGAACCTGATTTGGATCGATCTGGAAATGACCGGTCTGAACCCCGACACTGACGTCATCATCGAGATGGCGACGATTGTCACCGACAGCAACCTCAACACCTTGGCCGAAGGTCCGGTGATCGCCATTCACCACAGCGACGCCGTCCTCGCCACCATGGACGAGTGGAACACCCGCACCCACGGCAACTCCGGGCTGACCCAGCGCGTGCGTGACAGCCGTATCAGCATGGCTGAAGCTGAGGCTCAAACCATCGCTTTCCTGGAGAAGTGGGTGCCCAAGGGCAAGTCGCCGATCTGTGGCAACAGCATCTGCCAGGACCGCCGCTTCCTTTATACGCATATGAAAGGGCTGGAAAGCTACTTCCATTATCGCAACCTGGATGTGTCCACCTTGAAAGAACTGGCCGCGCGCTGGGCGCCGGAAGTTAAAGATAGCTTCCATAAAGGCAGCACGCATTTGGCGTTGGATGACATTCGCGAATCGATCGCTGAGCTGCAGCATTACCGTAAGCATTTCATCAAGGCTTGAAGATGTAGTGCCAGGCCTGGCGCCTTCGCGAGCAAGCCCGCTCCCACATTCGACTGCATTCCAAAGGTGGAACTCGGTCAAATGTGGGAGCGCGCTTGCTCGCGAAGGGCGCGCCTCGGTCTTTCGCCAAGCGCCCCCTTTTGGTGCCATCACCAAATGATTAGACTGCGCGCCTCTTTGCAAGGATCGCCATCATGCTGTTGATGCTCTACCTCATCGCCATCACCGCCGAAGCCATGACCGGCGCGCTGTCTGCCGGGCGGCGCGGCATGGATTGGTTTGGCGTGGTGCTGATCGCCTGCGTCACCGCCCTGGGCGGCGGCTCGGTGCGCGATGTGCTGTTGGGGCATTACCCGCTGACGTGGGTCAAACACCCGGAATACCTGGTGCTGACTTCCATCGCTGCCTTGGTGACGATCTTTATCGCGCCGCTGATGCGTCACCTGCGTTCGCTGTTCCTGGCGCTGGATGCCGTGGGGCTGGTGGCGTTCACCCTGATCGGCTGCATGACCGCCCTGGAAATGGGCCACGGTATGTTGGTGGCGTCGGTCAGCGGCGTAATCACCGGGGTGTTCGGCGGCATCCTGCGGGATATCTTCTGTAACGACATTCCGCTGATCTTCCGTCGGGAGCTGTACGCCAGCGTGTCGTTCCTGGCCGCCTGGTTCTACATGCTCTGCCTTTATCTGGAACTGCCCAGCGAGCAGGCGATTCTGCTGACCCTGTTCAGCGGCTTTCTATTGCGCCTGCTGGCGATTCGTTTTCACTGGGAAATGCCCAAGTTCGTCTACAACGACGACGTGCACTAGCGCGTAGCGTGTTGGTTGAGCGCCCACTCCACGTGTTCGCGCACCAGCTCCGAGGGGTAATCCCGGCGCGCCTTCAAGGCCTCCAGTACTGGAATGCTCGAGGGCGCATTGCCCAGGCCCACGGCCAGGTTGCGCAGCCAGCGCTCGTAACCGGCGCGGCGTAGCGGCGAACCTTCAGTGCTGCTGAGGAATTTGTCCTCGTCCCACATAAACAGTTCGGCCAGCTCGGCGTTATCCAGATTGTGCCGCGGCTTGAAATCGCTTTCGGCGGTCGGGCGAGCGAAACGATTCCACGGGCAAACGATCTGACAGTCATCGCAACCGAACACGCGATTGCCGATCAATGGGCGCAAGTCTTCCGGGATTGCGCTCTTGAGTTCGATAGTGAGGTAGGAAATGCAGCGTCGCGCGTCCAGTACATAGGGGCCGACGAAGGCATTGGTAGGGCAGATGTCCAGGCACGCCGTGCAGCGGCCGCAATGTTCGGTGGAGTGGGGTGGGTCTACCGGCAGCGGCAAATCGACAAACAGCTCGCTCAAGAAGAAATAGCTGCCGGCCTTGCGATTGAGCACCAGGGTGTTTTTGCCGATCCAGCCGAGGCCGGCTTGTTCGGCGATGGCTTTTTCGAGCACCGGCGCGCTGTCAACAAACGCGCGAAAGCCGAACGGGCCGATTTGCGCCTGGATACGGTCAGCCAGTTGCTGCACGCGTTTGCGGATCAGCTTGTGGTAATCGCGGCCTAGGGCGTATCGGGAAATGTAGGCTTTTTCTGGCTTGGCCAGCAGCTGCGCCATTTGGGTGTCGCCTGGCAGATAATCCATGCGCAGCGACACCACGCGCAAAGTGCCGGGCACCAGCTCATCGGGGTGCGAGCGTTTGCTGCCATGGGCGGCCATGTAGTCCATCTCGCCGTGGTAGCCCGCGTCGAGCCAGCGTTGCAGGTGCTGTTCATGCTCGGCCAGGTCCAGGCCGCTGATGCCGACTTGTTGAAAGCCCAGCTCACGGCCCCAGTCTTTGATCGATTGGGCGAGGGCGGGCAGATCGGTGGTGATGGCAGGCATGAGACAAGGGAAACCGCAGGTTAGATAGGTATAATTCTGCCAGACATCGGAGCTTGAAGACGCATGCCGCAGACAAAACACGCAATAACCGACGTACAGCCCCTGTTGCACGGCCATTTGCCGCAACTGGCTGCACGTTCCCCGGAGGCCCATAAAGGCCAATTCGGCCACCTCTTGGTCATCGGCGGCGACCGCGGCTTTGGCGGGGCCGCGCTATTGAGCGCAGAAAGTGCCTTGCGCAGTGGCGCGGGCATGGTCTCGCTGGCGACCCGCCCCGAACACATCCCCGCCGCTCTGGCGCGCTTGCCGGAAGTCATGACCGTTGGCGTGAGTTCGGCCAACCAGTTGATGGGGTTGCTGGAAAAAATCTCGGTCATCGTCATCGGCCCGGGCCTTGGAGAGGCTTCCTGGGGCAAAAGCCTGTTGTCCGTTGCCGCCAATGCCAAGCAGCCGCAGGTCTGGGACGCCGATGCCTTGAATCAATTGTCTATCGGCAGCGTGAGCCTGCCGGCGAACTCGGTGATCACGCCACATACGGGTGAAGCTGCGCGTTTGATGGGGATCTCGACAGCCGAGGTTCAGGCCGATCGCTCTAAGGTTGCGCGCGCGTTGAGCCAGAAATTCAATGCAGTGGCTATTCTCAAGGGGGCTGGCAGTTTGATTGCCAGCCCGGACGGACGTGTTTCGCGCTGTGACCAGGGCCACCCGGCGATGGCCGCGGCAGGGTTGGGTGATGTATTGAGCGGTCTGGTGGGCGCGTTGCTGGCCCAGGGCATGCCAGCCTATGAGGCAAGCTGCCTGGCCGTGTGGTTGCACGCCACGGCCGGGGATCGCCAAGGCACCTTTGGTCGCGGCCTGGCTGCCAGCGACCTGATACCTGCCATTCGTCAATTGCTGGAGGAGCAGTCGCCGTGTCTGAAGTAACTCTTTTTCTGGCCGATGAAGAAGCGACAGTCGCGTTGGGTCATCGTATCGCCCAGGTTGCGGCCGGTGCAGGGCTGATCTTTCTTGAGGGCGACCTTGGGGCGGGCAAGACCACGCTGTCGCGCGGGATTATTCGCGGGTTGGGCCATACGGGCGCGGTCAAAAGCCCGACGTTCACCTTGGTCGAACCCTACGAGATTGGCGAGATTCGCGCCTTTCACTTCGACCTCTATCGCCTGGTAGACCCCGAAGAGCTGGAGTACATGGGCATCCGTGATTATTTCGACGAAGACGCGCTGTGCCTGATTGAATGGCCAGATAAAGGCACAGGCTTTTTGCCAAAGCCGGACCTGACCATTACCATTACGCCGCGTGATCACGGACGTCAGCTGAAGTTGTTGCCCCAGAGTGCGCGAGGCCAGTCGTGGTGCGCCGCTCTGGCACTGGAATTCAAATAAAATTGGTGGGGTTAGGTATGCGCTTTCGCGCGATGGTTGCTGTCGTAGGGGTGTTGCTTGCGGCAATGACTTTCAATGCTCTGGCTGCTTCACAGGTGAAAAGTGTTCGCCTGTGGCGAGCGCCGGATAACACGCGACTGGTGTTCGACCTGTCTGGCCCGGTCCAGCACAGCGTCTTTACCCTGACGGCGCCTGATCGCCTGGTGATCGACATCAACGGTGCGACCCTGGCCGCGCCGCTGAAAGTCTCCACCGCCAACACGCCGATTACTGCGATGCGCTCCGCCCAGCGCACGCCGACCGACCTGCGTGTGGTGATCGACCTGAAAAAGGTCGTAACCCCGAAAAGTTTTGTGCTTCCCCCGAACGCCCAATACGGCAACCGGTTGGTGGTCGACCTGTTCGACAATGCCGCCGATGCCGCGCCGCCGCCTGCGCCGACGCCAAGTGTGGCCACTGTGCCGGCCGTGCCAGTCAGCCCGGCGCAGCCACAGGTCAAGCTGCCGCCGCCACCACCGGCGCCTGCGGGCAAGCGCGACATTATCGTGGTGATCGACGCCGGCCACGGCGGTGAAGACCCGGGCGCCTCCGGCTCGCGCGGCCAGCATGAGAAAGACGTGGTACTGGCTATCGCCCGTGAGCTGCAGCGTCAGGTCAATGGCATGAAAGGCTATCGCGCCGAGCTGACCCGTACTGGCGACTATTTCATCCCGTTGCGCGGCCGTACCGAAATCGCGCGTAAGAAGGGCGCCGACCTGTTCGTGTCGATCCACGCCGACGCCGCACCTTCTACCGCCGCCTTCGGCGCCTCGGTGTTTGCCCTGTCCGATCGCGGCGCCACGTCCGAGACCGCGCGTTGGCTGGCCGACAGCGAAAACCGTTCCGACTTGATCGGCGGGGCCGGCAACGTGTCCCTCGATGACAAAGACAAAATGCTCGCCGGCGTGCTGCTCGATCTGTCGATGACGGCGTCGTTGACCTCCAGCCTGAACGTGGGCCAGAAGGTCTTGAGCAATATCGGCCGCGTCACTTCCTTGCATAAGCAACGTGTGGAACAGGCCGGGTTCATGGTGTTGAAGTCGCCGGACATCCCATCGATCCTGGTGGAAACCGGGTTTATCTCCAACGCCAACGAAGCCTCGAAGCTGGCCAGCGCCAGCCACCAGCAGGCGCTGGCGCGTTCGATCAGTGCCGGTATTCGCCAGTTCTTCCAGCAGAACCCACCGCCGGGCACTTACATCGCCTGGCTGCGTGACTCTGGGAAAATCGCTCAGGGCCCACGTGACCATCGCGTGCAGCCCGGCGAAACCCTGGCCATGCTGGCCGTGCGTTTCCAGGTGTCGGCCGCTACCTTGCGCAGCGCCAACAACCTGAAAACCGATGAATTGAAAGTTGGCCAGGTGTTGACCATCCCTGGCACCGAATTGGCGGCGCAGTAATGAGCGAATCTGTCCTCAACAGCGGTTCGCGCATCGAACTGCTCAGCCCACGCCTCGCCAACCAGATTGCCGCGGGCGAAGTAGTTGAGCGCCCGGCGTCGGTGATCAAGGAGCTGCTGGAAAACAGCATCGATTCCGGCGCCAAGCGCATTGATGTCGACGTGGAGCAGGGCGGCGTCAAGCTGCTGCGCGTGCGCGATGACGGCAGCGGCATCTCCTCCGATGACCTGCCGCTGGCCCTGGCGCGTCATGCCACCAGCAAGATTCGTGACCTGGAAGACCTTGAACGGGTGATGAGCCTGGGCTTTCGCGGTGAGGCCCTGGCGTCTATCAGCTCGGTGGCGCGCCTGACCCTGACCTCGCGCACCCGCAGCGCCGAGCAAGCCTGGCAAGTGGAAACCGAAGGCCGCGACATGGCACCTCGGGTTCAGCCGGCTGCGCACCCGGTGGGCACGTCGGTGGAAGTGCGCGACCTGTTCTTCAATACCCCGGCGCGGCGTAAATTCCTCAAGGCCGAAAAAACCGAATTCGATCACTTGCAAGAAGTCATCAAACGCCTGGCCTTGGCGCGCTTTGACGTGGCGTTTCACCTGCGTCACAACGGCAAGACCATCCTCAGCCTGCATGAAGCCCATGACGACGCCGCGCGTGCTCGACGTGTATCGGCCATCTGTGGCGCGGGGTTCCTGGAGCAGGCGTTGCCGATTGAAATCGAGCGCAACGGCCTGCGTCTGTGGGGTTGGGTCGGGTTGCCGACCTTCTCCCGTAGCCAGGCGGATTTGCAGTACTTCTTTGTGAATGGCCGTGCGGTGCGCGACAAACTGGTGGCCCACGCGGTGCGCCAGGCTTACCGCGATGTGTTGTTCAACGGGCGGCATCCGACTTTTGTACTGTTTTTTGAGGTCGACCCATCGGTGGTTGACGTCAACGTGCACCCGACCAAGCACGAAGTGCGATTCCGTGACGGGCGCATGGTGCATGACTTCCTTTATGGCACCTTGCACCGTGCCCTCGGCGATGTGCGCCCGGATGATCAGCTGTCGGCGCCGATCGTGACGGCGGTGGTGCGGCCGAGTGGCCCGGAGGCCGGTGAGTTTGGCCCGCAAGGCGAAATGAGCCTGGCGGCCAATTTGCTGCAATCGCCGCAGCCACAGCCTGCTTATACGGCGCCGGGTTCCGGGTCGGGTGCGGGTTACCAGTATCAATACACGCCGCGTCCGCAATCGGCGGTGCCCGTGGCCGAAGCCCAGGCGGCCTATCGCGAGTTTTTCGCGCCGCTGCCGGGTGCCGAGCCCGGCGCTGTCGCGTTGCCGGAGGGCGGTGGGGATATCCCGCCGCTGGGCTATGCGTTGGCACAGCTCAAGGGCATCTACATCCTGGCGGAAAACGCCCATGGCCTGGTGCTGGTGGACATGCACGCCGCCCATGAGCGCATCATGTACGAGCGCCTGAAGATCGCCATGGCCAGCGAAGGCCTCAGCGGCCAGCCGCTCTTGGTGCCGGAATCCCTGGCCGTCAGCCAGCGTGAAGCCGATTGCGCAGAGGAGCACCACAGCGTGTTCCAGAAGCTCGGCTTTGAACTGCAGCGCCTGGGCCCGGAAACTCTGGCAATCCGCCAGATTCCCGCGCTGCTCAAGCAAGCCGAAGCCAACCGATTGGTCGCCGACGTGCTGGCGGACCTGATGGAATACGGCACCAGTGACCGTATCCAGGCGCACATCAACGAGCTGCTCGGCACCATGGCCTGCCACGGTGCCATTCGCGCCAACCGCCGCCTGGCCTTGCCGGAAATGAACGGCTTGCTGCGCGACATGGAAAACACTGAGCGCAGCGGGCAATGCAACCATGGCCGACCGACTTGGACCCAAATGGGCCTGGACGATCTGGACAAACTGTTCTTGCGCGGCCGTTGATGAGTGCCTTGCCCCCCGCGATCTTCCTGATGGGCCCCACGGCCGCCGGCAAGACCGACCTGGCCATCGAGCTGACCAAGGTGTTGCCGTGCGAGCTGATCAGTGTCGACTCTGCCCTGGTTTACCGGGACATGGACATCGGCACCGCCAAGCCTTCAAAAGCGCTGCTGGCCGAGTATCCGCATAAGCTGATCGACATTATCGACCCGGCGCAGAGCTATTCCGCAGCGGATTTTCGCACTGATGCACTGGCCGCCATGGCCGAGATCACCGCACGGGGTAATATTCCGCTGCTGGTGGGCGGTACGATGCTCTACTACAAGGCTCTGCAGGAAGGCTTGGCGGATATGCCGCCGGCCGACGCCCAGGTGCGCGCCGAACTTGAAGAAGAGGCTGTACGCCTTGGCTGGCAAGCCCTGCACGACCAGTTGGCGGCGATTGACCCGGTGTCTGCCGCGCGCATTCACCCCAATGACCCTCAGCGCCTCACGCGCGCTCTGGAAGTTTGGCGGGTCAGCGGGCAGACCATGACTGAACACCGGCTGAAACAAACTGCGCAAAGTGCTGATGCAGGCGCGTCTGGACAGGCACAATTGCCCTATACTGTGGCGAATCTGGCCATCGCTCCGGCAAATCGTCAGGTGCTGCATGAACGAATTGCACAAAGATTCACAATTATGTTGGAACAGGGGTTTGTGGATGAGGTCGTAGCACTGCGTTCACGAGGAGACCTGCACGCTGGGTTGCCTTCGATACGTGCTGTTGGCTACCGCCAAGTCTGGGATCATCTGGATGGCAAGCTGACGTCAGCCGAAATGCAGGAGCGCGGCATCATTGCCACGCGCCAATTGGCGAAACGCCAGTTCACCTGGTTGCGCAGCTGGAGCGATTTGCACTGGCTGGACAGCCTGGACAGCGACAATCTGTCACGCGCCTTGAAATACTTGGGAACGGTCTCCATATTGAGCTGAGTCCTTGCAATTGCCGTCTATCCTTGGGGGTGTGACGGCCATAAGCTATCTATTTTCCGAATTTTATTATTGATCCTTAAAGGAGTGCGGCACATGTCAAAAGGGCATTCGCTACAAGACCCTTACTTGAATACTTTACGTAAAGAGAAAGTGGGGGTTTCCATCTACCTGGTCAACGGGATCAAGCTGCAAGGCACGATCGAGTCGTTCGACCAGTTCGTAATCCTGCTGAAAAACACCGTCAGCCAGATGGTTTACAAGCACGCTATCTCGACAGTAGTTCCAGTTCGTCCTATCCGTCTGCCTAGCGCAACTGATGCCGAACAGGGTGACGCTGAGCCAGGTAACGCCTGATAGGAGTCTCCTTTGTTCTTTGAGCGCCACGGTGGTGGTGAACGAGTAATCCTCGTTCACTTGGATGGACAGGACCCTGAGGCGCGCGAAGATCCGCAGGAGTTTCAGGAGTTGGCAAATTCGGCCGGCGCCGAGACCGTTGCGTTTTTTAACGTGCCGCGTCATCGGCCAACCGCCAAATTCCTGATCGGCAGCGGCAAGGTCGAGGAACTGCGCGACCTGGTCCATGCTGAAGAAGCCGATCTAGTGATCTTCAATCACACCCTCACGCCCAGTCAGGAACGTAACCTCGAACGTGTTTTCGAGTGTCGCGTGATCGACCGCACCGGTCTGATTCTCGATATTTTCGCCCAACGCGCCCGTACCCATGAAGGCAAGCTCCAGGTAGAACTGGCTCAGCTTGACCACATGAGCACCCGGCTGGTTCGCGGCTGGACTCACCTTGAGCGCCAAGGTGGCGGTATCGGCATGCGCGGTCCGGGTGAAACCCAGCTGGAAACCGACCGCCGTCTGTTGCGAGTTCGCCTGCGCCAGATCAAGGGCCGCCTGGAAAAAGTGCGCAGCCAGCGCGAACAATCGCGTCGTGGTCGTATGCGTGCGGATATCCCTACCGTGTCTTTGGTGGGCTATACCAACGCCGGCAAATCCACGCTGTTCAATAACGTGACGAAATCGGACGTGTACGCGGCCGACCAACTGTTCGCCACCCTCGACCCGACCTTGCGCCGTCTGGAACTGGACGACCTGGGGCCGATTGTCCTGGCCGACACCGTGGGTTTCATTCGTCACCTGCCTCACAAGCTGGTCGAGGCGTTTCGGTCTACGCTCGAAGAGTCGAGCAACTCCGACCTGCTGTTGCACGTGATCGATGCGGCTGAACCGGATCGCATGTTGCAGATTGAACAGGTGATGGTGGTGCTGGGCGAGATTGGTGCACAGGACTTGCCGATCCTTGAGGTGTATAACAAACTCGATTTGCTTGAAGGCGTTGAGCCACAAATCCAGCGCGACGAAGACGGCAAGCCCCAGCGGGTTTGGCTGTCGGCGCGTGATGGCAGTGGTTTGGAGTTGCTTGAACAAGCCATTGCCGAGTTGCTGGGCGGCGATTTGTTTGTCGGCACCTTGCGCTTGCCTCAGCGTTTTGCTCGACTGCGTGCACAGTTTTTTGAGTTGGGCGCGGTACAGAAAGAAGAATACGACGAAGAAGGTGTCAGCTTGCTGACCGTTCGATTGCCGCGCTCGGAGCTGAATCGGCTGGTTAGCCGTGAAGGTGTGGTGCCGACGGAGTTTATCGAGCAACACACTTTGCAATAAAAGCCTCCTAAAGCGGTTGTGCCGCGGCAGCAGGCATTCTGTAGCATTGGTCGGCGCGCCGTGGGTGCGTCTTTGCTTTATCAGATGGAGAGCGCTATGGCTTGGAATGAGCCGGGTGGCAACTCGAATAATCAGGATCCTTGGGGTGGTAAACGCCGCAATAATGGCGACCGCAAGGGGCCACCAGATCTCGACGAGGCCTTCCGAAAGCTGCAGGAAAGCCTGAATGGGTTGTTCGGTGGTGGGAAAAAACGTGGTGGTGACGACGGCGGTCGCACAAGCAAGGGCGGTGGCTATGGCCTGCTGGGCCTGGGTCTTGTCGTGCTCGCAGCCGTGTGGCTGTACAGCGCGGTTTACGTAGTCGACGAGCAGGAGCAAGCCGTAGTGCTGCGCTTCGGCAAGTACTACGAGACTGTCGGCCCGGGTCTGAACATCTACTTCCCCCCGATCGACAAAAAGTACATGGAGAACGTCACGCGTGAGCGTGCCTACACCAAGCAGGGCCAGATGCTGACCGAAGACGAGAATATCGTCGAAGTGCCGCTGACCGTGCAGTACAAGATCAGCAATCTTCAGGATTTCGTGCTGAACGTCGATCAACCTGAAATCAGTCTGCAGCAGGCGACTGAAAGTGCCCTGCGCCACGTGGTGGGTTCCACCGCCATGGACCAGGTGCTGACTGAAGGTCGTGAGTTGATGGCCAGCGAGATCAAGGAACGTCTGCAACGGTTCCTCGACACCTATCGCACCGGTATCACTGTTACTCAGGTCAACATACAGAGCGCAGCCGCACCGCGTGAAGTGCAGGAAGCCTTTGACGACGTGATCCGCGCCCGTGAAGACGAGCAGCGTTCGCGCAACCAGGCTGAAACCTACGCCAACGGTGTTGTGCCGGAAGCCCGTGGTCAGGCCCAGCGTATCCTTGAGGATGCCAACGGTTACCGCGATGAAGTGGTCTCCCGCGCCAAGGGTGAGGCGGATCGCTTCACCAAGCTGGTTGCCGAGTACCGCAAGGCTCCGGAAGTCACGCGTGAGCGTCTGTACCTGGACACCATGCAGGAAGTCTTCAGCAACACCAGCAAGGTTCTCGTGACCGGCAGCAAAGGTGGGCAGAACAACCTGCTGTACCTGCCGCTGGACAAGATGATCGAAGGTGGTCGTAGCAGCACCAGCGCACCGGCCTCCGGTTCAACGGCTGCGGCCAACGAAGCGAGCGCCCGTGCGGCCGCTGACTTGCTGCAACAGCAAACACGTACCAGGGAGAGTCGTTGATGAGCAATAAATCGCTGACCGCCCTGATTGTGGGCGTCGTCGTGGTCATCGCTGCCTGGAACTGCTTCTACATCGTGGCTCAGACCGAGCGCGCGGTGTTGCTGCAATTCGGTCGTGTGGTCCAGGCGGATGTCCAGCCGGGCCTGCATGTGAAAGTCCCCTACGTGAACCAGGTGCGCAAGTTCGACGGCCGCCTGATGACCCTGGATGCACCGACACAGCGCTTCCTGACCCTGGAAAAGAAAGCCGTGATGGTTGACGCCTACGCCAAGTGGCGCGTCAAGGATGCCGAGCGCTTCTACACCGCGACTTCCGGCCTCAAGCAGATTGCCGACGAGCGTTTGTCGCGCCGTCTGGAATCGGGCCTGCGTGACCAGTTTGGTAAACGCACCCTGCACGAGGTGGTATCCGGTGAGCGTGATGCGCTGATGGCTGACATCACGCGTTCGTTGAACACCATGGCTGAAAAAGAGCTGGGCATCGAAGTTGTCGATGTTCGGGTCAAGGCGATCGACCTGCCCAAGGAAGTGAACCGCAGCGTGTTCGAGCGTATGAGCACCGAGCGTGAGCGTGAAGCCCGTGAGCATCGCGCCAAGGGTAACGAGTTGGCTGAAGGTATCCGTGCGGATGCCGACCGTCAGCGCCGTGTACTGCTGGCAGAAGCCTATCGTGAGTCTGAAGAGGCCCGTGGTGATGGTGATGCTCAAGCGGCGTCGATCTACTCCAAGGCTTATGGCCAGGACCAGGAGTTCTACGCGTTCTACCGTAGCCTGCGTGCCTACCGTGAAAGCTTCGCGAACAAAACCGACGTCATGGTGCTGGACCCAAGCAGCGACTTCTTCCGCTACCTGGAAAAGTCCAAGTAACCAGCCGGTGATTCTGTAGGACCCACTCCGTCGGGCGGCTAAAATGCCTGGCGGGGTGATCCTTTCAGAAAACGGGTGTATGATGCGGCAGCCGGGAAATTCCCGGCTTTTTTGCGTCTGCATGTTTGATTCGGCAGGCGTGACAGGTTTTTCGAGGAAAGTGCCCGACGAGGCCGTTTGCAGGCCATTCGTCACGTCGTTCTTGCGCGTTGTTTATGCAGGGGCCGGGCATTTTCTGCTTCACTCAGGGCTCGGCCGAAGGCTGGTCGCCCGGATCATAGGGGAATGGCGTAATGGCAACGGTAGACCGCTGGCTGCTGCCAGATGGCATCGAAGAAGTACTGCCACCAGAAGCTGCGCGCATTGAAGTAGCGCGTCGTCAGGTGTTGGATCTGTTCCAGAGCTGGGGTTACGAGTTTGTCGTGACTCCCCATATCGAGTACCTGGAATCCCTGCTGACCGGCGCGGGCCAGGACCTGGATCTGCGCACCTTCAAGGTCATCGACCCGCAATCGGGCCGGCAAATGGGCTTTCGTGCCGACATCACGCCGCAAGTGGCGCGCATCGATGCGCACACCTTGCGCCGCGAAGGCCCGAGCCGCCTGTGCTACGCCGGCAGCGTGCTGCATGCGCAACCGCGAGCCTTGTCGTCGTCCCGTAGCCCGATTCAGCTGGGCGCCGAGTTGTACGGCGATGCCAGCCCGAGCAGCGACGTTGAAGTGATCAGCTTGATGCTGGCCATGCTGCAACTGGCTGACGTGCCGGATGTGCACATGGACCTGGGTCACGTCGGTATCTACCGTGGCCTGGCGCGAGCGGCCGGTTTGTCCGGTGAAGTGGAGCAGCAGTTATTTGATGCCCTGCAACGCAAGGCTATCGATGAAGTGATCGCCCTCACCGAAGGTGTGCCGGCAGACCTCGCCGAAATGCTGCGCGCACTGGTCAACCTGTGCGGCGGCCCTGAAGTGTTGGTGGCTGCGCGTGAGCGCCTGGCGAATGCGCCTGCGCCTGTATTGGCGGCGTTGGATGACGTGCTGGCGATTGCCGAGCGCTTGTCGGCGCGGTTCCCGCAGTTGCCGCTGTATTTTGACCTGGGTGAGTTGCGCGGCTACCACTACCACACCGGTGTGGTGTTCGCCGTATTTGTACCGGGTGTTGGCCAAGCCATTGCCCAAGGCGGTCGTTATGACGATATCGGCGCTGACTTCGGTCGCGCGCGTCCGGCGACTGGCTTTTCCACCGATTTGAAAACCCTGGTGACCCTGGGGCGTGCTGAGGTCGAGCTGCCGTCTGGTGGCGTCTGGATGCCCGACAGTACGGACGCAGCACTCTGGCAGCAGGTTTGCCAGTTGCGCAGTGAGGGTCAGCGTGTCGTCCAGGCTCTGCCTGGGCAGCCATTGGCCGCCGCCCGTGAAGCGGACTGCGACCGGCAATTGATTCTGCAGAACGGGCTTTGGCAAGTTTCGCCACTGGCTTCTTGAGTTTTCCTGCCGGCCATCGCCGGCACCAAGTTTGCGCGAATGAGGACAAGTGTTATGGGTAAGAATGTCGTAGTCCTGGGCACCCAATGGGGTGATGAGGGCAAAGGCAAGATCGTTGATCTGCTGACCGAACATGCTGCCGCCGTAGTGCGCTACCAAGGTGGCCACAACGCTGGCCACACCCTGGTCATCGATGGCGAAAAAACCGTCTTGCACCTGATCCCGTCGGGCGTGCTGCGCGAAGGCGTGCAGTGCCTGATCGGCAACGGCGTGGTGGTTGCACCTGACGCTCTGCTGCGTGAGATCACCAAACTGGAAGAGAAAGGCGTACCGGTGCGCAAGCGCCTGCGTATCAGCCCGTCCTGCCCGCTGATCCTGTCCTTCCACGTTGCGCTGGACCAGGCCCGTGAAAAGGCCCGTGGCGAGCTGAAGATCGGTACTACCGGTCGCGGCATCGGCCCGGCGTACGAAGACAAGGTTGCACGTCGTGGCCTGCGTGTGGGCGACCTGCTCAACATGCCGCGCTTTGAAGACAAGCTGCGTGAGCTGGTGGATTACCACAACTTCATGCTCGTTGGTTACTACAAAGAGCCAGCCATCGAGTTTGAAAAGACCCTGGCTGAGTGCAAAGAATACGCTGAGCTGCTCAAGCCGCTGATGCTGGACGTGACGGCCGAGCTGCACGACCTGCGTCGCGCCGGCAAAGACATCATGTTCGAAGGCGCCCAGGGTTCGTTGCTGGACATCGACCACGGTACCTACCCGTACGTGACCAGCTCCAACACCACCGCTGGCGGCGTAGCCACCGGTTCCGGTGTTGGCCCGATGTTCCTGGACTACATCCTGGGCATCACCAAGGCTTACACCACGCGCGTAGGTTCGGGCCCGTTCCCGACTGAGCTGTTCGACGAAGTCGGCGCACACCTGGCCAAGCAAGGTCACGAGTTCGGCGCTACCACCGGCCGTGCACGTCGTTGCGGCTGGTTCGACGCCGTTATCTTGCGTCGCGCTATCGATGTGAACAGCATCTCGGGCATCTGCCTGACCAAGCTGGACGTACTCGACGGTCTGGAAACCATCAACATCTGCGTCGGCTACAAAGATGCAGACGGTAAGGACGTTGCTCCGACCGACGCTGACAGCTACGTGGGCCTGCAGCCTGTGTACGAAGAAGTGCCGGGCTGGACCGAATCGACCGTGGGCGCCAAAACCCTGGAAGAACTGCCGGCCAACGCCCGTGCTTACATCAAGCGCGTTGAAGAGCTGATCGGCGCGCCAATCGACATTATTTCGACGGGCCCGGACCGCAACGAGACCATCGTTCTGCGTCACCCGTTCGCTTAATAAGCTGTTGATGTAAAAAGCAAAGGGCTCCTTCGGGAGCCCTTTGTCGTATCTGTCTGGCAAACGGCACGACCCTTGCTATGGTTCTTTCTTTCGCGGTGCTATCAAATTAATGGCACCCGTGGTGGAGGGATTCCCAGTGTCTGCCGTTCTCTCATTGTTACAAAGCCGGCTGTTGCGGCCGGTGTTCGTTACCCTAGGTATCGCTCTTTTGGTGCAAGTGCTGGTGGCTGTCGCTCTGACGAGGAGCACGGTCACTGCATTGGAAGCTGATTTGGGCAATCGCCTGGGTATCGACAGCCAGAAACTCTCCGGTGAACTGGCGCAAGCCGGCAAGGAAGTCACGTCGAGTCTGGACAGCCTGTCTTCCAGTACCCGTCAGCGTCTGACCGCAGGGCTTTCCACGCGTCTGCAGGAGGAGCAGAAGCAACTGCGTGCGACCCTGGAAAAAGACCTGCAAGACTCGGCCAACGACATGGCGCAACTGCTGGCCTCGGTGGCGCCGCGCGCCATGTGGGACAGCGACGTGCCGACGCTGTCGGAGTTTGCCCGGCGTGCCCAGCGCAATCCCAACGTGTTGTTCGTGGTCTACGACGATGCGGCCGGGGAGCATCTGACCCGTTATCTGAACCGTGACAACCCGATCAACCAGGCATTGCTGGCCAAAGGTCAGGGCGACCGGGCCCTGGATAAAGTCTTGGATGCGGCGAAAAATGATCCTTCCGTGTTCTACGTCGAAGCGTCCATCAGCCCCAACGGCGTAGAGATTGGCAAGGTCCGCATGGGTGTCTCAACCACGGCGGTAGAGGCGGACCTGGCTGCGCTGGACAAGCGTTTTGCCGCGCTGATCGCCAGCAGTGATCAACTGGTAGGCGACAGCCTCAAGGGCGCTGCCGCAGACAGCGCCGCCGCCATGGGCGCGCGCCTGCAATCGGCGCAAGCCACCGCCACCCAGATGACCGCCAACACCACGAGTGCCGTACAAGATGCCGCAGGCACTTTGCGCTGGCGCATCGGCATGGGGCTCGCAGTGGTGGGGTTCGGCGTATTGCTGCTGATCGCTATCGTGCTGGGGCGGCGTGTGGTCAATCGCCTGAAGTTGCTGATCGCAGCCATGGATGACTTGGCGGCGGGCGAGGGCGACCTCACCAAGCGCGTGCAGATCAGCAGCAAGGATGAAATCGGCGACATGGCTTCGGCGGTCAATCGCTTTGTGGATAAGTTGCAGCCGATCGTGCGTGAGGCGGGGGATGTGGCTCAGCGTACCGGTGTGGAAATCGGCGCCATGACCTTGCGCAATGCCGGTGCCGACAAGGCGGCCGGTTTGCAGCGTGATGAAGTGGCCGAGAGCTTGCGCGCGCTGTCGCAAATGGCAGACGAGGCCCAGGCTGAAAGTCATGCGATGCAAGCGGCGTTGCAACAGGTGGTGGAAATCCGCCGGGCGACGGATGAAAACTCGCGCACTTCAGCAGAGGTCGGCAGCTTGATCGAAGCGTTAGCGGGGCAGGTGCAGGCAGGTTCTCAGGTTATTGAGCGCCTGGCTCAGCAAAGCGAACAAATTGAAGTGGTGCTGACGGTGATTCACGGCATTGCCGAGCAGACCAACTTGCTGGCACTTAACGCAGCGATTGAAGCCGCGCGTGCCGGTGAGACCGGGCGTGGCTTCGCGGTAGTGGCCGACGAGGTGCGTGCCCTGGCCAGCAAAACCCAGAGTTCCACGGGTGATATCCAGGCGCATATCGTGGCGTTGCAGCAGGGCGCACGTGAGGCGGTGGAAACCATCGGCAAGGCGGGTCGTCAGGCGAGCGAAGGCTTGCTGGTGCTGCGCGACAGCGTGCGCCTGCAGCAGACGGTGCAGGCTTCGGTGGAGCAGGTGCATGCAGCGATTGGCTTGGCGACGCGTGCGGCTGAGCATCAGGCCCAGGGCGCGCATGCGGTGCGTGGGCGGGTCGAGGTGATTCACGCCCAGGCCGAGCGTGCTGCGCAGGCGGTGGTGGAAACCACGGCCAGTGGCAAGGTGCTGGATGGGTTGGCAGCGCAGTTGAAGGCGAGCCTGGGGCAGTTTCGGGCTTAGCGTCGCCTGTTCCGGCGCAATCGCAGGCAGGCCAGCTCCCACATTCAACTGCATTCCAACGTTGGAACTCTGCCAACTGTGGGAGCTGGCTTGCCTGCGATTGCGGTCTCAGCGGCTCAGATACATCCGAGTCGTAAGCAGATACACCGGCAACCCCGACACCAGAATCAACAGCGCCGCGTAAGGCGCTGCCGCTGCAAACTCCACATTCGAGGTATGCGCCCAAACGGCGGTTGCCAGGGTATTCAGCCCGGTCGGGCTGAGCAGCAACGTCGCCGTCAACTCCTTCATCGCATCCAGAAACACCAAGGCGAACGCCGCGCCCAGTGCCGGGAAGATAATCGGTAAGGTCACCCGGCAAAATGCGCTGAACGACGATGCGCCCAACGTGCGCGCGGCCTCTTCCAGCTGCGGCGCCGCCTTGTTCAAGGCCGTACGAATCGGCGCCTGGGCCAGCGGCAGGAACAACAGCGCATAAGCGATCAGCAGCAGCGCCGACGTCTGATACAGCGCTGGCACGTAATGCAGGGCGAAATACACCAGCGTCAGTGCGATCACCAGGCCGGGCAGGGCATGCAACAGGTACGGCAGGCGCTCGGCCCAGATCGCCAGTTGGCCTTTGTAGCGCACCACCAGCAACCCAACCGGCACTGCCAGCACCAAGCACAGCGCCGCGCCACCTAACGACAGTGCCAGCGAAGACAACAGTGCCTCACCAATTTCGGCCACGGGAAATGCCGCCGACGAACCCACCGCCAGCCAGTACCCGAGCATCCCCAAAGGAATGCCGCTGCCAATGATCGCCAGCGCCAGGCAATAGAGTTGACCGAGCGGCGCCCATTTGCCCAATTGAACCTGTTCAGCATGCCGCGCCGCGCCCTGGCCGATGCGCACATGCCGGCCCTTGCCGCGTACGCGCAGCTCCAGCCACAGCAGCGTCAGGCACATCACCAGCAACACCGCCGAGAGCATCGCGGCATTGGCATTGCTGAATTCCAGTTCGAACTGTTGGTAGATCGCGGTGGTAAAGGTCTGCAGGCCGATGATCGACAGCGCACCGAACTCCACCAGCATATGCAAGGCAATCAGCAGTGCCCCGGCCAGTAGCGAAGGCCACAGCAAGGGCAGTGTGGTGCGAAAAAATACGCCCCAGCGATTCAGCCCCAAGGTGCGGGCCGATTCTTCCAGGGACGGGTCGAGGTTGCGCAGGGTCGCCGCCACCGGCAGAAACACCAGCGGGTATTTGGACAGGGTCATCACCAGGATCGCACCGCCCAGCCCTTCGAAGTTGGCGCTCAGCGACACCCAGGTAAAGCTGCTGACAAACGCCGGCACCGCAAACGGCAGGCACAGGATCACGCCCCAGATACGCCGACCCGGCAGGTTGCTGCGCTCCAGCAGCCAGGCCAGGGACAGGCCGATCACGCCGCAGGCCACTGTCACGCCAATCATCAGCGCCAGGGTGTTGCGCAGCAGCCCGAATACATACGGCCGCCATAGCAGATGCACCGCTTGCGCCCAGCCCGCCTGCCAGGCTTTGGTCCCGACATACACCAACGGCAGCAGACTCAGGCCAACCAGGAATAGGACGGGGATCAGCAGCCAGATTGACGGGCGCTTGCGTCGCGGGCTGAAACCCCCGCGCAAGGCGGGGGCGGGGAGCGATGGGTTCATCAGTTCAAGCCAACGTCACGTTCCAGGTCCAGGGCTTCTTCGGCGTTGCCGAGGTCCGCAGGGGTGACTTTCGGCGGTTGCAGCTCGCTGAAAGGCTTGAGGCCGCGGTTCGATTCCATGCCCTTGCGCAGCGGGTATTCGGCCGAGGTGTTGGTGATCACACGCTGGCCTTCTTCGCTGGTCATGAAGGCGAGTAATTGCTGGGCCTCTTTCGGGTGCTTGCTGGATTTCAGCGCGGCAGCCGAAGACACGGTGATCAGGCCGCCGGCATCGCCATTGGTGAAGTAATGCAGCTGCGAATCCAGGTTGGTTTTTTCTTTCTTGAGCGCAAACCAGTAGTAGTTGTTCACCAGCACGGTGGCCACTTCGCCGTTTTCCACGGCCTTAAGGGCGACCATGTTGTTGCTGTAGACCTTGCCGAAGGCGCGCAGGCCAGTCAGCCACTCTTCAGCGGCTTCGCGACCGTGCAGCTTGATGATTGCCACGGCTTGTTCCTGGAACGCGCCGCTGGTGGGTACGAAACCGACTTTGCCTTGCCACTCGGGGCCGGCGAAATCCAGTACCGATTTGGGCAGGTCTTTTTCGGCGATCAGTTTGGGGTTGAACGCTACAACGCGCGTGCGTGCGGTGACGCCCATCCAGTCGCCGTTGCTGCCGACATAATCCTTGGGCAATACGTCGAGGGTGCTGGCATCGATCTTGGCCAGCAGGCCTTGTTCACCGAGCTTGTTTAGCGGCGGCGATTCTTCGGTGTAGATCACGTCGGCGGGGGAGCGGTCGCCTTCTTCGACGACTTGGCTGGCCAGCTGGTTGCTGCTGCCTTTGCGCACGTTGACGTGAATGCCGGTCTTGGCTTCGAAGGCCTTGGCGAGTTCATCGCCGACTTCTTTGTGTTGGCCGTTGTACAGGGTCAGTGACACCTTGTCGGCGGAATAGGCGGCGGGCGAGAGCAGGGTCAGGCTGAGCAGAGTGAGGGTCAGGCCACGCAGAAGGGATGTCTTGAGACGGGTATTGCTAATCATCATCCGAAGTTTTCCTCGTTTAAATGCAACAAATCGTTGCCGATTTATACGGGCAGGATAAACGATAAAACTTCTCAAGTGCGCACGGGAGGGGAAATCGCCGAGGATGTTTTCAAACCCCGGAAACGAAAAAACCCGCTTTCGCGGGTTTGATCTGAATTTGGTGCCCAGGAGAAGACTCGAACTTCCACGACCTTGCGATCACCAGCACCTGAAGCTGGCGTGTCTACCAATTTCACCACCTGGGCATTATCAACAACGCTTGCGCCGTTGATGGAGCGAACTATACGGAGGGCTTTTTGATCTGTAAACCCCTGATTCAAAAATATAAATCAGGATTCTTGTTAAAAATCAAAGGCCTGAAACGCAAAAACCCGCTTTCGCGGGTTTTTGGAGACTCGAGGCGTAACCTTGAGTTTGAAATTGGTGCCCAGGAGAAGACTCGAACTTCCACGACCTTGCGATCACCAGCACCTGAAGCTGGCGTGTCTACCAATTTCACCACCTGGGCAGCATCAACAACGTTGCCGTCGTCGATGGCGCGCACTATACGGAGGCGATTTTGAGCTGTAAAGCCCTGGTATGAAAAAATCCTGGAAAATTTCGCCAATGGTCGTGCAAGGTGTGTTCCGGGGGCGACAAAAGCCTTTTAAACGCTTGTTGATGCCTGAAATTTCCCGTTTCAATACGCGTATGCCAAACTAACCCGCATATAGACAAGGTGAAAACTCTCTAATGGCCGATTGGCAGTCCCTCGATCCCGAGGCCGCTCGTGAAGCGGAAAAATATGAAAACCCTATTCCTAGCCGCGAACTGATCCTGGCGCACCTCGCCGATCGTGGTTCGCCTGCTAGCCGCGAGCAGCTGGTTGAGGAATTCGGTCTGACCACCGAAGACCAGCTCGAAGCCCTGCGCCGCCGTTTGCGTGCCATGGAGCGCGATGCTCAACTGATCTACACCCGCCGTGGCACTTACGCGCCCGTGGATAAGCTCGACCTGATCCTTGGCCGCATCGCCGGCCATCGTGATGGCTTCGGCTTCCTGATCCCGGATGACGGCAGCGACGATCTGTTCATGAGCCCGGCACAAATGCGCCTGGTGTTCGATGGCGACCGTGCCCTGGCGCGCGTTTCCGGCCTGGACCGTCGTGGTCGCCGTGAAGGCGTGATCGTCGAAGTGGTGTCGCGTGCCCACGAGTCCATCGTCGGCCGCTACTTCGAAGAAGGCGGTATCGGCTTTGTTGTGCCAGATAACCCGAAGGTCCAGCAGGAAGTGCTGATTACCCCGGGCCGCAACGGCGCCGCCAAGGTCGGCCAGTTCGTGGAGGTGAAAATCACCCACTGGCCAACCGCGCGCTTCCAGCCGCAAGGCGATATCGTTGAAGTGGTCGGCAACTACATGGCGCCGGGCATGGAAATCGACGTTGCGCTGCGCACCTACGATATCCCTCACGTCTGGCCTGAGGCTGTGCTCAAAGAAGCCGCCAAGCTCAAGCCGGAAGTGGAAGATAAAGACAAAGAAAAACGCATCGACTTGCGCCATCTGCCGTTCGTCACCATTGACGGCGAAGATGCTCGCGACTTCGACGATGCGGTTTACTGCGAAGCCAAGCCTGGCAAACTGCGCCTGTTCTCCGGCGGCTGGAAGTTGTTCGTCGCGATTGCCGACGTGTCCAGCTATGTGAAGATCGGTTCGGCCCTGGATAACGAAGCCCAGGTGCGCGGTAACTCCGTGTACTTCCCTGAGCGCGTGATCCCGATGCTGCCTGAGCAGCTGTCCAACGGCCTGTGCTCCCTGAACCCGAAAGTCGACCGTTTGGCCATGGTGTGCGAGATGACTATCTCGAAAACCGGCGAAATGACCGACTACCAGTTTTACGAAGCGGTGATCCACTCCCAGGCGCGCCTGACCTACAACAAGGTCAGCACCATCCTGGAACAGCCGAAAACCAGCGAAGCCAAAGCCCTGCGCGGTGAGTACGGCCATGTCGTGCCGCACCTCAAGCAGCTGTATTCGCTGTACAAAGTATTGCTGGGCGCTCGTCATGTACGTGGCGCGATCGACTTTGAAACCCAGGAAACCCGAATTGTCTTCGGCTCCGAGCGCAAGATCGCTGCGATCACCCCGACCACGCGTAACGATGCTCACAAGCTGATCGAGGAATGCATGCTGGCGGCCAACGTGGCCACTGCCGAGTTCCTGAAAAAGCACGAGATTCCTGCCCTGTACCGGGTGCACGACGGCCCGCCGCCGGAACGTCTGGAGAAGTTGCGCGCGTTTCTCGGCGAGCTCGGTCTGTCCCTGCACAAAGGCAAGGACGGCCCGACGCCGAAGGACTACCAGGCACTGCTCGCGAGCATCAAGGACCGTCCGGATTACCACGTGATCCAGACCGTGATGCTGCGTTCTTTGAGCCAGGCGGTGTACAGCGCCGACAACCAAGGCCACTTCGGCTTGAATTACGAGGCGTACACCCACTTCACTTCGCCGATTCGCCGTTACCCGGACCTGCTCACGCACCGCGCAATCCGCAGCGTGATCCACTCCAAGCAGAACACCCCGCACGTCAAGCGCGCCGGTGCCATGACCATTCCGAAGGCACGGATCTATCCGTACGACGAAGCGGCCCTGGAACAGCTGGGCGAGCAGTGCTCCATGAGCGAGCGCCGTGCCGACGAAGCCACACGCGATGTGGTGAACTGGCTCAAGTGCGAGTTCATGAAAGACCGTGTGGGCGAGTCGTTCCCGGGCGTGATCACCGCCGTGACCGGTTTTGGTCTGTTCGTCGAGCTGACCGACATCTACGTCGAAGGCCTGGTGCACGTCACCGCCTTGCCGGGTGACTACTACCACTTCGACCCTGTGCATCACCGCCTGGCGGGCGAGCGCACCGGTCGCAGCTTCCGTTTGGGCGATACCGTGGAAGTGCAGGTCATGCGCGTCGACCTCGACGAGCGCAAGATCGACTTCGGCATGCCTGACAAGCCAGTCGAACCGTCTGGCCGCAAAAAACGTGGCAGCGAAACCGCCGCACCGGCCGCCAAAGGCAAAGGCGCTCCTGCCAAAGCAGCGGCTGCCGAGCCTGCGCCAGCCAAGGCCGGTCGTCGTTCGTCGGCCAAGGACAAAGCCCCTGAAGCCTACCGCCCAAGCGACGCTGCGGCGAAAAACGCCGAGCTGCGCAAGAGCCGCGAGTTGAAGCAGCAGTTGCTCAGCGAAGCCAAAAGCGGTGGTAAAGCGGCGTCAGGGGGAAAGTCCCAGGGGGCGGAAAAGCCGTCGAGCAAGCCGAGCAAACATCGTAAAGGCCCGCCAAAAGCGGGTTCGGCTCCCGCGAAAAGCGGCGGGTCGCGCAAACCTAAGGCCAAGTCATGAGTCTGGAAAAAATCTACGGCGTGCACGCCGTAGAAGCACTACTGCGTCACCACCCTAAGCGCGTCAAGCAAGTGTGGTTGGCCGAAGGTCGCAGCGAGCCGCGCGTACAAGCGCTGGTCGAGCTGGCGACCCAGAATAAAGTCGCCATCGGCCAAGCCGAGCGTCGTGAGATGGACGTGTGGGTAGAAGGCGTTCACCAGGGCGTGGTGGCGGACGTGAGCCCGAGCCAGGTCTGGGGCGAGGCGATGCTCGACGAGCTGCTCGATCGCACCGAAGGCGCGCCGCTGCTGCTGGTGCTGGACGGCGTGACCGACCCGCACAACCTCGGCGCTTGCCTGCGTTCGGCGGATGCTGCCGGTGCGCTGGCAGTGATCGTGCCTAAAGACAAGTCGGCCACCCTGACGCCGGTTGTGCGTAAAGTGGCCTGCGGCGCGGCGGAAGTGATTCCGCTGGTGGCGGTGACCAACCTGGCGCGCACTCTGGAGAAGCTCCAGCAGCGCGGCCTCTGGGTTGTGGGCACGGCGGGCGAGGCTGAGGTCAGCATTTATGACCAAGACCTCACCGGCCCGACCATCCTGATCATGGGCGCCGAAGGCAAAGGCATGCGTCGCCTGACCCGTGAGCATTGCGATTACCTGGTGAACCTGCCGATGGCCGGTAGCGTCAGCAGCCTCAATGTGTCGGTTGCGACGGGCGTGTGCCTGTTCGAAGCCCGGCGTCAGCGTGGTGTCAAGGCTAAAGCCAAGAAGTAAGCCTGTCAGTGATCGTTCCCACGCTCTGCGTGGGAATGCCTCTTGTGACGCTCCGCGTCATGCTTTTGATGCGCACGCGAAGCATCCAGGGCGGCGTTCCATCGCAGAGCGTGGAAACGATCGCCTGAGCGCGTGGTGATTGTTCAAATAATCACCAATCACCTTGCGCGGTTTCTCCCCCTTCTCTACAATTGCGCCCCTTGCCTTCCTGGCAGGCACCTATGTGCCTCCCTGCGGCAAGATCCATAAGTGTCATTCACTCCTTGTCTGACCGTTTTTGAGCGGCAGGCTACAACCCGTAAGGAGCATTCATGCGTCATTACGAAATCATCTTTTTGGTCCACCCGGATCAAAGCGAGCAAGTCGGCGGCATGGTTGAGCGTTACACCAAGCTGATCGAAGAAGACGGCGGCAAAATCCACCGTCTGGAAGATTGGGGCCGTCGTCAACTGGCCTACGCAATCAACAATGTTCACAAGGCTCACTACGTGATGCTGAACGTTGAGTGCACTGGCAAGGCCCTGGCCGAGCTGGAAGACAACTTCCGCTACAACGATGCAGTGATCCGTAACCTGGTCATCCGTCGCGAAGAAGCCGTTACCGGCCAATCCGAGATGCTCAAGGCTGAAGAAAACCGCAGTGAGCGCCGTGAGCGTCGCGACCGTCCTGAGCACGAAGGCGCTGAAAGCGCTGATAGTGATGACAGCGACAACAGCGACAACGCTGACGAGTAATCCACGGACCTTTTAAGGAGCCTATCAAATGGCACGTTTCTTCCGTCGTCGTAAATTCTGCCGCTTCACCGCTGAAGAAGTGAAGGAGATCGATTACAAAGATCTCAACACTCTGAAAGCCTACGTATCCGAGACCGGCAAAATCGTTCCAAGCCGTATCACCGGTACTAAAGCACGTTATCAGCGTCAGCTGGCCACCGCTATCAAGCGCGCCCGCTTCCTGGCCCTGCTGGCCTACACCGACAGCCACGGCCGCTGAGACCGGGCAGTCGACAAGTAGTAAGGGATTGAATGCATGCGCGCCTTAGCTGAGTTCATCATGCGCGGTCGCGTGCAGGCCACTCTGGTAGTGGCTGGATGTGCGGCATTGCCGTTGCTTTATTGGTTGGGTGCTGCCGCGGGTTGCCTTGTGCTGCTGCGGCGCGGTTTGAAGGACGCCCTTGGCGTTCTTGCCCTGGGTTTGTTGCCGGCCTTGATCTGGTGGCTGCAAATGGGTGATCCACGGGTACTTCTGGTACTGCTGGGGTCATCGAGCCTTGCGTTGGTTTTACGCGCAAGTGAGTCCTGGGCCCGCACGCTGCTGGTCAGCGTGGCATTAGGGTTGGTGTACTCAGTGATGCTTGGCGCGGCTTTCCGCCCGCAAATCGAGGCGCTGTCGCAGGAAATCGTCAAGATCCTGCCGCTGGCCCTCGGGGATCTCTACCAGCAATTGTCGGTAGATGAGCGAGCGCGGTTTGCGTCACTGATTGCCCCGGTCCTGACCGGCCTGATTGCGGCATTGTTGCAGATCGTCAGCATGCTGAGCCTGATTCTTGGGCGTTATTGGCAGGCGTTGTTGTACAACCCGGGTGGTTTTGGTCGCGAGTTTCGCAGTATCAGAATCCCCGCGGGGCCGGCGATGTTGCTGCTGGCGTGCATGGTTGTCGGGCCGAACTTCGGCCCACAGATGGCCGTGCTGGCGCCGATTTGCAGTGTACCGCTGGTGTTTGCCGGGCTGGCCCTGATTCATGGGCTGGTGGCGCGAAAGCGCCTGGCCAAGTTTTGGCTGGTGGGGTTGTACGTGACGCTGTTGCTGTTCATGCAGCTGATCTATCCGTTACTCGTGGTTTTGGCCATTGTCGACGGCCTGATTGATTTTCGCGGTCGTCTGGCGTCGAAAGACGCCGATAACGCGAACGGTGAAGGTTAAAAGTTAGAGGATTTTCACATGCAACTGATCCTTCTGGAAAAAGTCGCCAACCTGGGCAACCTGGGCGACAAAGTGAACGTTAAGGCCGGCTACGGTCGTAACTACCTGCTGCCATACGGCAAAGCCACCGCTGCAACCGCTGCCAACCTGGCTGCGTTTGAAGAGCGTCGTGCTGAGCTGGAAAAAGCAGCAGCAGACAAAAAAGCTTCGGCCGAAACTCGCGCTGCCCAACTGGCTGAGCTGGAAGTGACTATCACTGCCACCGCCGGTGACGAAGGCAAGCTGTTCGGTTCGATCGGCACCCACGACATCGCTGATGCACTGACCGCCTCCGGCGTTGAAGTGCAGAAGAGCGAAGTTCGTCTGCCGAACGGCACCATCCGCAACGTAGGCGAATTCGACGTAGCCGTGCACCTGCACGCCGAAGTTGAAGCCACCGTACGCGTTGTAGTGGTAGCAGCTTAAGCCGCACCTAACTGACTGGCACCTCGCGTGTCAGCCGGTTAACATCGGGCACGATCCTGTTTACAGGTCGTGCCTTTTGTTTTTCTACGATTCCCCAATTCCAAGTGGCCATGAACGATATTTCAGCTCCTGAGCAATATGATCTGCAAACCGCTGCCCTGAAGGTGCCGCCGCATTCCATCGAGGCCGAACAGGCCGTGCTCGGTGGCTTGATGCTGGACAACAACGCCTGGGAACGCGTGCTGGATCAAGTCTCGGACGGTGATTTCTATCGCCATGACCACCGCCTGATTTTCCGCGCCATCGCCAAGCTGGCCGACCAGAACTCGCCAATCGACGTGGTGACCCTGGCCGAGCAGTTGGACAAGGAAGGCCAGACCTCCCAAGTCGGCGGCCTGGGCTACCTGGGCGAACTGGCGAAAAACACGCCATCGGTCGCCAACATCAAGGCTTATGCGCAGATCGTTCGTGCGCGGGCCACGTTGCGCCAGTTGATCGGCATCGCCACCGAGATTGCAGACAGCGCGTTCAACCCGGAAGGCCGCACCGCTGAAGAGATTCTTGATGAGGCCGAGCGGCAGATCTTCCAGATCGCCGAGGCTCGGCCAAAAACCGGCGGCCCGGTCAGCGTCAACGACCTGCTGACCAAGGCGATCGACCGTATCGATACCCTGTTCAATACCGACAACGCCATCACCGGCCTGTCCACCGGCTACACCGACCTCGACGGCATGACCAGCGGCCTGCAGCCGTCTGACCTGATCATCGTCGCTGGCCGTCCATCCATGGGTAAAACCACCTTCGCGATGAACCTGGTGGAGAACGCCGTGTTGCGCAGCGACAAGGCCGTACTGGTTTACTCCTTGGAGATGCCAGGTGAATCGCTGATCATGCGTATGTTGTCGTCCCTGGGCCGCATCGACCAGACCAAGGTGCGTGCCGGTCGCCTGGAAGACGACGATTGGCCGCGGCTTACCTCGGCGGTCAACCTGCTCAACGACCGCAAGCTGTTTATCGACGACACTGCGGGCATCAGCCCCTCGGAAATGCGCGCGCGTACCCGACGCCTGGTGCGCGAGCACGGCGACATTGCCCTGATCATGATCGACTACCTGCAGTTGATGCAGATCCCGGGTTCCAGCGGTGACAGCCGAACCAACGAGATCTCCGAGATTTCCCGCTCGTTGAAGGCCCTGGCCAAGGAATTCAACTGCCCGGTGGTTGCCCTGTCGCAGCTCAACCGATCCTTGGAGCAGCGCCCGAACAAGCGCCCGATCAACTCCGACTTGCGGGAATCCGGAGCGATCGAGCAGGATGCTGACGTGATCATGTTCGTATACCGGGACGAGGTGTATCACCCGGAGACCGAGCATAAAGGCATCGCTGAAATCATTATCGGTAAACAGCGTAACGGCCCGATCGGCACCACGCGCCTGGCCTTTATCGGCAAATACACCCGCTTCGAGAACCTCGCGCCGGGTAGCTATAACTTCGACGACGAGTAAAAAGTCGTCCCGCCAATTCCGACTGCAAAGGTCGGAATTGATCAAGATTTGTGCTATATTCCGCGCCCGCGATTTTTCATCTCAACACCGGTCATCGTCATGCAAACAGCCAAGCCGTTATTTGACTATCCCAAGTACTGGGCCGAATGTTTCGGTCCTGCGCCATTCCTGCCGATGAGCAGGGAGGAGATGGATCAGCTTGGCTGGGATTCCTGCGACATCATCATCGTCACCGGTGATGCGTATGTGGATCACCCGTCTTTCGGCATGGCCATCATCGGCCGGCTGCTGGAGGCCCAGGGCTTTCGCGTCGGGATCATCGCCCAGCCGAACTGGCAGTCCAAAGACGACTTCATGAAGCTCGGCGAGCCGAACCTGTTCTTTGGCGTCGCGGCCGGCAACATGGACTCGATGATCAACCGCTACACCGCCGACAAGAAAATCCGTTCCGACGACGCCTACACCCCAGGCGGCATGGCCGGCAAACGCCCGGACCGCGCGAGCTTGGTGTACAGCCAGCGTTGCAAGGAAGCCTACAAGAACGTGCCGATCGTGCTCGGCGGCATCGAAGCCTCCCTGCGCCGTATCGCCCACTACGACTACTGGCAGGACCGTGTGCGTAACTCGATCCTGATCGACGCCACCGCCGATATCCTGCTGTACGGCAACGCCGAGCGGGCTATCGTCGAAGTCGCCCAGCGCCTGTCGTGGGGCCACAAGATCGAAGACATCACCGACGTGCGCGGCACCGCGTTCATTCGCCGTGACACGCCGGCGGGCTGGTACGAAGTGGACTCCACGCGTATCGACCGCCCGGGCAAGGTCGACAAGATCATCAACCCGTACGTGAATACCCAGGACACCCAGGCCTGCGCCATCGAGCAGGAAAAGGGCCCGGTGGATGATCCTGAGGAAGCCAAGGTCGTACAGATCCTGGCCAGCCCGCGCATGACCCGCGACAAGACCGTGATCCGCTTGCCATCGGTAGAAAAAGTCCGTGGCGACGCGGTGCTCTACGCTCACGCCAACCGCGTGTTGCACCTGGAAACCAACCCAGGCAACGCCCGCGCCCTGGTGCAGAAGCACGGTGAAGTGGACGTGTGGTTCAACCCGCCGCCCATTCCGATGACCACCGAAGAAATGGACTACGTGTTCGGCATGCCTTACGCACGTGTTCCGCACCCTGTGTACGGCAAGGAAAAAATCCCGGCCTACGACATGATCCGTTTCTCGGTGAACATCATGCGAGGCTGCTTCGGCGGCTGCACCTTCTGCTCGATCACCGAGCACGAAGGCCGGATCATCCAGAACCGTTCCGAAGAGTCGATCATTCGCGAGATCGAAGAGATCCGCGACAAAGTGCCAGGCTTCACCGGCGTGATCTCCGACCTCGGCGGCCCGACCGCGAACATGTACCGCATCGCCTGCAAGAGCCCGGAAATCGAATCCGCGTGCCGCAAGCCATCGTGCGTGTTCCCGGGCATCTGCCCGAACCTGAACACCGACCACTCGTCGTTGATCCAGCTGTACCGCAGCGCCCGTGCGTTGCCGGGTGTGAAGAAGATTCTGATTGCCTCCGGCCTGCGCTACGACCTCGCGGTCGAGTCGCCGGAATACGTCAAAGAGCTGGTGACCCACCACGTCGGTGGCTACCTCAAGATCGCCCCGGAACACACCGAGGAAGGTCCGCTCAACCAGATGATGAAGCCGGGCATCGGCAGCTATGACAAGTTCAAGCGCATGTTCGAGAAGTACACCAAGGAAGCGGGCAAAGAGCAGTACCTGATTCCTTACTTCATCGCCGCCCACCCGGGCACCACCGATGAAGACATGATGAACCTGGCCCTGTGGCTCAAGGGCAACGGCTTCCGTGCCGACCAAGTGCAGGCGTTCTACCCGTCGCCGATGGCCACCGCCACCGCGATGTACCACTCGGGCAAGAACCCGCTGCGCAAGGTCACCTACAAGAGCGACTCGGTGACCATCGTCAAGAGCGAAGAGCAGCGCCGTTTGCACAAGGCCTTCCTGCGCTACCACGACCCGAAAGGCTGGCCGATGCTGCGTGAAGCATTGACCCGCATGGGCCGTGCCGACCTGATCGGGCCGGGCAAAGACCAGTTGATCCCGCTGCACCAGCCGGCCACCGACAGCTACCAGAGCGCCCGTCGCAAGAACTCGACGCCAGCCGGCAGCCACAAGGTCGCCAAGGAAACCACCACCAAGATCCTCACCCAGCACACCGGCCTGCCGCCACGTGGCAGCGACGGCAGCAACCCGTGGGACAAGCGCGAACAAGCCAAGGCTGCGGCCATGGTGCGCAACAAGCAGGCGGCCAAGGAGCGCGCCGACGCGGCTAAGGGCAAGGGCGGCAAGCCTGCGCGCAAGCCGGTCGTGCCGCGTTGATCGCAGCCTGAACATGCAAAACGCCAGCCTCGTGCTGGCGTTTTGCTTTCTAGCGGGTGGGTAGGCTGTTTGTTAAGGTGGCGCGCATTAGATTGCTATCGCAGGCAAGCCAGCTCCCACAGTGGACCGCATTGCAACGTTGAAACCCGGTCAACTGTGGGAGCTGGCTTGCCTGCGATGGGGCCGGCCCGGCCACCGTCACTTTCAAGGAAGAACACTTATGAGCAACCCCCTGCTCAGCATCGGCATGGACTCCAACCGCTCCCAATTCATGGCGCGCCAGCGCATTGAAAGCCAGATCAACCTGCCACGGTTGTTTGCGGCCATCGACGCTGACCCCGGCATCGTCGGCGCTGGTGTCGTGTACATCGACGCCGACTTCAATGTCGTGACCCTGCGCGAATTCAAGCCCATCTGCAGCATCAAGCCCAAGCGCATCATTCTGCGTGAGGCGCAGAAGTACATTTCGCCTGCACAGTTTGTGGAGCAAGTGAAGACCGACCCTCGGGAAGGTCGCCTCAGGAAAGAGGCGTTTGATATGGGGTTGTCTTGTACCGCCGCTATTATCGGTTGGATTGTTGTGTTCAGTGGCAGCGTGGCCGTGCCCTTTACGGCGGGTGCAAGTGCGTTTGTGGTGGGCATTGGCGTGACGGCGGCATTGGCCAGTAGTGCGCAGTGCGGGTTCGGCGTGGCACGTACCTACAACGAGATCCTTGACCCTGATGCAAACGACCGCATGGATGACGCCGAATGGTATGGCGCTGTCTCACCCATCCTCGATGCAGCGTCTTTGGTGGGAATTGGAACCGGCGCCTTGACCACGGTAAAACTTTTGAAAGCCAACAAAGCCGCCGCGCTGGGCAAAAGCTGGTATGAACTGCTCAAGGGCCTGAGCCGTCAGGAACGCAAAAAGCTGACCAAGGAACTGCTGAGCCTGCGGGATCCGAGCCTCACGTCCAAGCTGCTTAAGTTGCAGCAACGTGCCGGAAAACTGACTAAGAGCTACAGTTCCACCGAAATCCGGCATGCGACGTTGACTCAACTCAAAGACGCGCTAGGCGGACTATTGGGCATCTGGGGTAGCTACCGAAGCGGCAGTGTGGGCAGCGCCAGTACTATTGCAATCGGCTTGTATGAGGACCTGACGCAATGAACGGCTTCCCCGACATGGGCAGCTTCCTCGCCCGCTATTTTCCGGTGTTTATGGGCACGATCTTCATGGCGATCTTTTCCGGGGCGTCCGCTGTATCGCTCGCGGGCGTGACGTACTTGCGTGGCGTGGATCCGGCGCTCAAAGCCGACTACTCCGGCCTGGCGATTTTGGTGCTGGTGGCGGTGCTGGTGTTTGGCAACGTAATGATTGCGCGCGGACGCTCATGGGCCACGTGGCTGGTGGCAGGTTACCTGGGATGTTGCCTGCTGTTCGTACTGCCGATGATTCAGTACCCCCCTCATATGCTGGTCTATGGCTCAGCTGTGCTCTTCCCGTTATTGGGATTGCTCCTGCTCAACAGCAAACGCCACCGCGAAATGCGCCAAAAGCTGCTCGAAGTTCGCCACCTGCGCGAAGCCATGATCGCCAAGCACAAAGCCCGCTGACTGGGTAGATTCACCACCCAGCCTCACACGCACGCCACAAATAGGTGCAGCGCATGCACCATTGCACTGACGACGGCGCCGTTTAGAACTCGACGCCAGCCGGCAGCCACAAGGTCGCCAAGGAAACCACCACCAAGATCCTCACTCAGTACACCGGCCTGCCGCCACGTGGCAGCGACGGCAGCAACCCGTGGGACAAGCGCGAACAAGCCAAGGTTGCGGCCCTGGCGCGCAACAAGCAGGCGGCCAAGGGCAAGGGCGGCAAGCCTGTCGTGCCGCGTTGATCGCAGCCTGAACATGCAAAACGCCAGCCTCGTGCTGGCGTTTTGCTTTCTAGCGGGTGGGTAGGCCGTTTGTTAAGGTGGCGCGCATTAGATTGCTATCGCAGGCAAGCCAGCTCCCACAGTGGACCGCATTGCAACGTTGAAACCCGGTCAACTGTGGGAGCTGGCTTGCCTGCGATGGGGCCGGCCCGGCCACCGTCACTTTCAAGGAAGAACACTTATGAGCAACCCCCTGCTCAGCATCGGCATGGACTCCAACCGCTCCCAATTCATGGCGCGCCAGCGCATCGAAAGCCAGATCAACCTGCCACGGCTGTTTGCGGCCATCGATGCCGATCCTGCTATCGTCGGCGCTGGCGTGGTGTTCATCGACGCTGACTTCAATGTCGTGACCCTGCGCGAATTCAAGCCCATCTGCAGCATCAAGCCCAAACGCATCATTCTGCGTGAGGCGCAGAAGTACATTTCGCCTGCACAGTTTGCCGATCAGGTGACCAACAATCCGCGTGAGTCTCGACTCGTGGGGGAGGCCGTCAATACGACCTTGTCTTGTGCCGGTGCGATTCTGGGCTGGATTGTGGTGTTCAGCGGCACTGTCGCCGTACCGTTCACGGGGGGAGCGAGCTTGGTGGTGGCGGGCCTCGGCGCCACCGCTGCGGCGGCCAGTACCGCGCAGTGTGTGGTTGGAGGCATGAGAACGTTCAACGAACTCAACGACCCGACCGCCAACGACGATATGGACAACGAGGAATGGTATCGCTATGCAATGCCGGTATTGGACGCGGCTTCGCTGTTGGGCGCAGGCGCCTCTACCCTGACGACTGTTCGACTGTTGCAGGCTCGAAAAGCAACGACGGGTAGAAGCTGGTACGAGTTGTCTAAAGGCTTGACCCGGCAGCAACGTAAGGCGCTCACCAAAGAGTTGCTAAGCCTGAAAGACCCAAGCCTGAGCAATAAGCTGTTGAAGTTGCGCCAGCGCTCCCGTGAGTTGGTGAAGCGCTATTCGGCGACCGAGATCAATCATGCTACCGTTACGCAGATCAGGGATTCCCTCGGTGCCGCCATTGGTTTCACCGGGAGTGCCTTGTCCGGCAACATTCGAACCATTGCAGTAGGGTTATACGAGGAGCTTGAGTGATGGTGCGCCAAGTCTCGTTAAAATCTTTTTTGGCTGAGTACTTCCCTGCGTTTATTTGCGCATTTTTCCTTGCCTGTTTTTCCCTGTCCGCTGCTATTTCATTGGCATCGAGTACCTTTTTTCGCGGTGAACCAGAGCGAGCGCGTTATTCCTTTGTGGCGGCGGTTGTCTTGGGGCTGCTCTTGGCATTCAGCCACTTCGTCATGATCAGGGGGAGAACCTGGGGCGTTTGGGCCATCGTCGCCTTCTACGTGGCGTGCTTTTTGATCGTATTACCAACCTATGGCTATCGGCCGCATATGGCCGCCTATGTCATAGGGTTGCTGTTTCCAATGCTTGGACTGTTGTTGCTGAACAGTAAACGCCATCGGGAAATGCGCCGTCAGCTACTGGAAATCCGCCACCTGCGCGAAGCCATGATCGCCAAGCACAAAGCCCGCTGACTGGGTAGATTCACCACCCAGCCTCGCACGCACGCCACAAATATGTGCAACCCTTGCACCACGGCCCCCACGTTGGCGCCGTTTTGGTGCTGTACTGCACCGGGTCTTACGATAAAGCGCAATGACGGCCGCTCTGGCATAAGTCTTGCGCGCTTTGTTTCCATGCCCTGGCTCGCAGGAGGCCGCCGTGTCGATTCATGTCGCGTTGCACCACGTTACGCATTACCGCTATGACCGCGCTGTCGAACTCGGCCCACAGATTGTGCGTTTGCGCCCGGCGGCCCATAGCCGCACGCGGATTTTGTCCTACGCACTCAACGTGCTGCCCGAGCAGCACTTCATCAATTGGCAGCAGGACCCGCAGGGTAATTACCTGGCACGCCTGGTGTTCCCGGAAAAGACCGATGAACTGCGCATCGAAGTCGACCTGGTCGCCGAGATGGCGGTGTTCAACCCGTTCGACTTTTTCCTCGAACCCTACGCCGAAAAAATCCCCTTCAGCTACGCCACCGATGAGCAGCGCGAGCTGGCGCCGTACCTGGAAACCCTGCCGCTGACGCCGAAGTTTGCTGCCTACCTGGCCGGTATCGACCGCACACCCTTGCCGGCCGTGGATTTCCTGGTCGGGCTCAACCAGCGCTTGGCCGCTGATATCGGCTACCTGATCCGCATGGAACCGGGTGTGCAAACCCCGGAATTCACCCTGGAAAACGCTTCCGGCTCCTGCCGCGACTCGGCCTGGCTGCTGGTGCAATTGCTGCGCAACCTGGGGCTGGCGGCGCGCTTTGTGTCGGGCTACCTGATCCAACTGACCGCCGACGTCAAAGCCCTCGACGGCCCGTCTGGCACGGAGGTGGACTTCACCGACCTGCACGCCTGGTGCGAGGTGTACTTGCCCGGCGCCGGCTGGATCGGCCTGGATGCCACTTCCGGGTTGTTCGCCGGTGAGGGTCATATTCCGTTGGCCTGTAGTCCCGAACCATCTTCCGCCGCCCCGATTAGTGGGCTGGTGGAACCCTGCGAGTGCGAATTTACTCACGAAATGTCGGTGGAGCGCATCTGGGAGGCACCTCGGGTTACCAAGCCCTACACCGAGGAGCAATGGTTGGCGATCCAGGCCCTCGGCCGGCAGATCGATGCCGACCTGCTCAAGGACGATGTGCGCCTGACCATGGGCGGCGAGCCCACTTTCGTCTCCATCGACGACCCCGACGGCGCCGAGTGGAACACCGCTGCGCTGGGGCCGGACAAGCGCCGCCTGTCCGCCGAGCTGTTCCAACGCATGCGCAAGCACTACGCACCCAAGGGGCTGGTGCATTTCGGCCAGGGCAAGTGGTACCCCGGCGAGCAACTGCCGCGCTGGTCGCTCAACTGCTACTGGCGCCGCGACGGCGTGCCGATCTGGCACAACAGCGCGCTGATCGCCGATGAGCAAGAGGATTACGGCGCCGACGGTGTAATGGCCGGGCGCTTCCTGGCCAGCGTCGCCGAGCGCCTGAAACTGCCGGCGCGCTTTGTGTTTCCGGCTTTCGAAGACAACTTTTACTACTTGTGGCGCGAAGGTGCGCTGCCGCAAAACGTCACCGCCCAGGACCCGCGCCTGAGCGACGACCTGGAGCGCGAACGCCTGCGCAGAGTGTTCAGCCAGGGCCTGGATAAAGTCATCGGCCAAGTGCTGCCACTGGCGCGTACGGCGGCCAATGATCGCTGGCAGAGCGGGCGTTGGTACCTGCGCGACAACCACTGCCGCCTGGTGCCGGGGGATTCACCGTTGGGTTATCGCCTGCCGTTGGCCTCGCAGCCTTGGGTGACGGCGGCGGAGTATCCGTTTGTGCATCCAACCGACCCGAACCAGGATCAACCGCAGTTGCCCTCCACCGGTCAGCTGCAAAGCCACGGCGAGCCCGCGCCGAGCGATGAGCGCGTACCGAAAGTCGATGAGTCCGCTGACTGGCTGACCCGCACCGCCTTGTGCGCCGAAGCGCGGGAAGGGCGGCTGTATCTGTTCATGCCGCCGCTGGAGCGCGTCGAGGATTACCTGGAGCTGGTGGCCGCCATCGAAGCGACCGCCGAGGAACTGCACTGCCCGGTATTGCTGGAAGGCTACGAGCCACCGTTCGACACCCGCTTGAGTAACTTCCGGGTGACGCCGGACCCGGGTGTGATTGAGGTGAACGTGCAGCCGTCCGCCACCTGGGACGAGTTGGTCGAGCGCACTGAATTCCTCTACGAAGAGGCGCGGCAAACTCGCCTCACCACGGAAAAATTCATGATCGACGGCCGCCACACCGGCACCGGCGGCGGTAATCACTTTGTGCTCGGCGGCGCTACGCCCAAGGATTCACCGTTCCTGCGTCGCCCGGACCTGCTGCGCAGTTTGATCAGTTACTGGCATAACCACCCCTCGCTGTCGTACCTGTTTTCTGGCCTGTTTATCGGCCCGACCTCCCAGGCGCCACGGGTGGATGAGGCGCGTAACGACGCGCTGTATGAGCTGGAAATCGCCTTCGCGCAAATGCCCGAACCCGGCGAGGAATGCCCGCCGTGGTTGGTGGACCGCCTGCTGCGCAACCTGCTGATCGACGTGACGGGCAACACCCACCGCGCCGAATTTTGCATCGACAAACTCTATTCGCCGGACGGCGCCACCGGCCGCCTGGGCCTGTTGGAGTTGCGCGCCTTTGAAATGCCGCCCCATGCGCGCATGAGCCTCACCCAGCAATTGCTGCTGCGCGCGTTGGTCGCACGCTTCTGGCGTGAGCCGTATGCGCCGCCGAAACTGGCGCGCTGGGGCACCGAGCTGCATGACCGCTTCGTGTTGCCGCACTTTATCGAGCAGGATTTCGCCGACGTGATTGTCGAGTTGAATGCCGCCGGTTACCCGCTGCGAGCCGAGTGGTTTGCTGCGCACCTGGAGTTCCGTTTCCCCAAGGTCGGCGACTACGCCGTCAGCGGTATCGAACTGGAACTGCGCCAGGCCCTGGAGCCTTGGCACGTGCTGGGCGAGGAGGGCGCAGTGGGCGGCACGGTGCGTTATGTGGATTCGTCGCTCGAGCGCTTGCAGGTGAAGTTGAGCGGGTTGGCGCCGCAACGGTATCTGCTGACCTGCAACGGCATCCCGGTGCCGCTGCAACCGACCGGGCGTATCGGTGAGTTTGTCGCCGGTGTGCGTTACCGCGCCTGGCAACCGGCCAACTGCCTGCAGCCGACCATCGCGGTACACGCGCCGCTGGTGTTCGACTTGCTCGACACTTGGATGCAGCGCTCGTTGGGCGGCTGTCAGTATCATGTGGCCCACCCGGGCGGGCGCAACTACGACAGCTTGCCGGTGAATGCCAACGAAGCCGAGAGCCGGCGCATGGCGCGGTTTTTCCGCTTGGGGCATAGCCCGGGTAAGCTGGCGGTGCCGACCGTAGTGATCAACGACGAATTGCCCATGACTCTGGATCTGCGGCGTTTCCCCAATAAAAATGACTGAACCCAATCCAAATGTGGGAGCTGGCTTGCCTGCGATAGCGGTGTATCAGCCAGCCAATCAAGTGCCTGGAAAACCGCCATCGCAGGCAAGCCAGCTCCCACATTAGATTGCAGTGAATTTGAGTTAATCTGACTTCCCTTGCCCCTGCCGAGCGTTCCATGCCCGACTTGCTCGACCGTTACCCGCTGACCGCGGGCACCTATCACGAACTGCTGGACGACAGTGGCGCGGTGCGTGCCCATTGGCAGCGCTTGCTCGATCACCTGCAACGCAGCACGCCCGCGCAGTTGGCCCAGCGCCAGGCGCTGCTGACCCGGCAGATCCAGGAAAACGGCGTGACCTACAACGTCTACGCCGACCCCAAGGGCGCCGATCGCCCGTGGGAACTGGACCTGCTGCCGCATGTGCTGGCCTTTGACGAGTGGCAGCACCTGTCGGCCGGCATCGCCCAGCGTGCGCGCCTGCTCAATGCGGTGTTAGCCGATTTGTACGGCCCGCAGCGCCTGATCAAAGAGGGTTTGTTGCCGGCGGAGTTGGTATTCGGTCACAACAACTTCCTGTGGCCGTGCCAGGGCATTCAGCCGCCCGACGGTGCGTTTCTGCACCTGTATGCCGTGGACCTGGCGCGCACCCCGGATGGCCGTTGGTGGGTCACCGCCGACCGCACTCAGGCGCCGTCGGGCGCTGGTTATGCGTTGGAAAACCGCACCATCGTGTCCCGCGCCTTCCCGGACTTGTACCGCGACTTGCAAGTGCAGCACCTCACCGGTTTCTTCCGCACGTTGCAGGAGACCCTGGCCCGTCAGGCGCCTAGCGACGACCAGCCGCCGCTGATCGTGCTGCTCACGCCAGGGCGTTTCAACGAAAGCTATTTCGAACACCTCTACCTCGCACGCCAGCTCGGTTACCCGTTGGTGGAAGGCGGCGACCTCACCGTGCGCGACAGCACAGTGTTCCTGAAAACCCTCAGCGGCCTGCGCCGGGTGCACGCGATCATGCGCCGCCTGGACGACGACTTCTGCGACCCGCTGGAGCTGCGCACCGACTCGGCCCTCGGCGTGCCCGGCCTGCTCGATGCGGTGCGCCAAGGTAATGTACTGGTGGCCAACGCCCTCGGCAGTGGCGTGTTGGAGTCCCCAGGTTTGCTCGGCTTTTTGCCGAAGATCAACCAGTTCCTGTTTGGCGAAGAATTGATCCTGCCGTCCATCGCCACCTGGTGGTGCGGTGAGGCGCCAGTGCTGGCTGAGGCTTTGGAGAAACTGCCCGAGCTGCTGATCAAACCCGCGTTTCCGTCGCAAAGCTTCACGCCGGTATTTGGCCGCGACTTGAACGACGAACAACGCCAGGCCCTGGCCGAACGCATGCGTGCGCGGCCTTACGCGTATGTCGCCCAGGAGCTGGCGCAACTGTCCCAGGCACCGGTGTGGCACACCGTCGATGACCATTTGCAACACCGCGCCATCGGCATGCGTGTGTACGCGGTGGCCAGCGATGAAGGCTACCGTGTACTGCCCGGTGGCCTGACCCGCGTGGCCGCCGAGGCCGATGCCGAAGTGGTGTCGATGCAACGCGGCGGCGCGAGCAAAGACACCTGGGTGCTCGGCGAGCGCGCTGCCGGCGGCGAGCAATGGCGCGCGCAACGGCCGATTGGTGCCCACGATTTGGTGCGCCGCGATCCGTACCTGCCGTCACGTGTGGTGGAGAACTTGTTCTGGTTTGGCCGTTACTGCGAACGCTGCGATGACAGTGCGCGCTGGCTGCGCATCGTGCTGGCGCGTTATGTCGACGGCGACGACCCACTGGCGTTGCAGGCGGCGGTCGAGCTAGGTGAGACCCTGCGCTTGCTGCCGGAAGAGGGCGAATTGCCCGAGCGCCTGCTCGCCGCCTTGCTCGGCGATGATTGGCCGTCGAGCCTGCGCGCCAACCTGCAACGCCTGCAGTGGGCCGCGTCTCAGGTACGCGGCAAGTTGTCCCGGGAAAACTGGCAGGCCTTGGTCGAGCTGCAACGCGAAGCCATGGAGCTGGAAAGCGAAACGCCGGACTTCGGTGAGCTGCTGGATTTTCTCAACCGTCTGGTGATGTCCCTGGCGGCGCTCTCCGGGTTTGCCCTGGACGACATGACCCGCGACGAAGGCTGGCGCTTCTTGATGATGGGGCGGCGCATCGAGCGTCTGCAATTCCTGAGCAGCAGCCTTGCGGCGTTCCTGCGCGGCGTGGCGGTGTTTGATCAGGCCGGGCTTGAGTGGCTGTTGGAGTTGGGCAACAGCAGCATCACTTATCGCTCGCGCTACTTGGCGGTGCCGCAGTTGATCCCGGTGCTCGACTTGTTGCTGCTGGATGAGCAGAACCCGCATGCGGTGCTGTTCCAGCTGAAACTGGTCAGTCGCACCTTGAGTCGCCTCAACGATGACTTTGGCGTGCCTCGGGAAACTGGCCTGGCGCCGTTGGTGGAGCGCTTGGCGCGTTTCGACCTGGGCTGCCTGGAGAACCCGTTGTTCGGCGAGTCCAGCGTGCGTGCCGCGTTGGATGGCCTGGCTGACCTGCTGCAAGCGGTGGCCGATGAGAGTGGGCAAGTGTCGGATCGCCTGGCCTTGCGCCATTTTGCCCATGTGGATGATGTCAGTCAGCAAACGGTGTCGGTGTGATGAGTGCGCGCTACCAGATTTTCCACGATACCCATTACCACTACGACAGCCCGGTGTCCCTGGCCCAGCAGCTGGCGCACCTGTGGCCACGGCCGTGTGCCTGGCAGCGTTGCAGTTCGCAGCAATTGGAGATCAGCCCGGAGCCGACAGCGCGGCGTGATGAGCTGGACGTGTTCGGCAACCCGATCACGCGCCTGGCGTTCGAACGGCCCCACGATGAGCTGCTGGTGAATGCCGGGCTGACCGTCGAAGTGCTGGCGCGGCCTGCGCTGGATTTCCAGCAGTCGCCGGCCTGGGACCAGACCCGCGACAGCCTGACCTACAGCAGCCAGCCACTCTCAGCCGAACTGATCGAAGCCTGCCGCTATCGCTTCGAATCGCCCTACGTGCACCTGAAAAAAACCTTCGTCGAGTTTTCCGAAAGCTGTTTTCCACCCGGCGAGCCATTGCTGCTGGGCGTGCAGGCATTGATGCAGAAGATTTTCAGCGAGTTCACCTTCGATGCCGAAGCCACCCAGGTCGCCACGCCGTTGGTGGAGGTGCTGGAGCGCCGACGCGGCGTGTGCCAGGACTTCGCCCACCTGATGCTCGCCTGCCTGCGCTCGCGAGGCCTGGCGGCGCGGTACATCAGCGGCTACCTGCTCACACAGCCACCGCCCGGCCAGCCACGGCTGATCGGCGCCGATGCGTCCCATGCGTGGGTCTCGGTGTATTGCCCGGTGTTGGGCTGGGTAGATTTTGATCCGACCAACAATGTGCAGCCAGCCCTGGAGCACATCACCCTGGCCTGGGGCCGTGATTTCTCTGATGTGTCGCCGTTGCGGGGGGTGATTCTGGGAGGTGGGAGCCATGACCCGGAGGTGCGGGTGACGGTGATGCCGCTGGAATAGGGGTGGGTTGGGGTGAGCAGGGAGGGCCTGCTCACCTCAACAGAATTTATTCCGCCGGGTCTTTCGGTGTCTCAGTCTCATCAGTCGCCACTTCACCTTCAGCATCCGGGTTCAGTGCGCCAGCTTCTTCATCTGCAGTGGCTTTCTTGCGTTGCAGCTTTTCCTCTTTCTTCTGCTCCTTGGCCAAGTCTCTCTGACGTTTGGCGAAGGAGTAATTAGGTTTGGCCATGGGCGATCCTCTAGGGTCGAAGGTGAGGGTGGGGCGGCGCGCAGCTGCCTTGGGTCGCTATGGTAGCAGCTTAGCACCTCGCTTGGCCTTCACTTACCGCAGGCGTACGCGGCCAGCAGGCCGTTGAACAGTTGGTTGAGGTGCATGGCGCAGGCTCCAAGGGGGGTGAGCCGATCATAAACCGCGGGCCGAAGGTTGGCTGGTAGATTGTGTTGATCAGTCTGATAGCCTAAAGTTGTATACAATCTGTTGATTCAGATCATAAGAATTTAAGCCTGCTTGAGGCACCCTTGTCGCAATATGCGTTTATTAAACCCTGCCTTGGAGATTCACATGTTTGCCAAACTCGTTGCTGTTTCCCTGCTGACTCTGGCGAGCGGCCAGTTGCTTGCTGCAGAGTGCAAGGTCACCGTCGACTCTACCGACCAAATGTCCTTTAACACCAAGGCCATTGAAATCGATAAAAGCTGCAAGACGTTCACCGTTGAGCTGACTCACTCCGGTAGCTTGCCGAAAAACGTCATGGGCCATAACTGGGTGCTGAGCTCCGCCGCCGACATGCCTGGCGTCGCCAGCGACGGCATGGCTGCCGGTATCGACAAGAACTACCTGAAAGAAGGCGACACCCGCATCATCGCCCACACCAAGATCATCGGTGCCGGCGAAAAAGACGCCGTGACCTTCGATGTGTCGAAGCTGGCAGCGGGTACGGATTACGCGTTCTTCTGCTCGTTCCCAGGCCACATCTCGATGATGAAAGGCACTGTGACCGTCAAATAAGCCAACCCTGGTCGAAAAAAAAGCGCCTTGCGGGGCGCTTTTTTGTGGGCGTTGAATACCTTGTGGCGAGCCAGCCCCCACAGGGGAGTGCATTCCAACTGTGGGCGCTGGCTTGCCTGCGATAGCGATCTACCTCACGGCGCGAATGGCATGACCCGCTTGTGCTCAGTCTTGCGATACGTGTCGCAGATGATCTTGAACGCTTCCGCGCGCACCGGTTCGCCCTGCAGGAAGGCATCGATTTCGGCGTAGGTCACGCCGTGGGACGCTTCGTCCGGCTTGCCTGGCGACAGGTCTTCAAGGTCGGCAGTCGGGATCTTCTCAACCAACGACTCCGGTGCACCAAAGTGCCGGGCAATGGCGCGTACTTGGTTTTTCACCAGCCCGCTCAACGGCGCCAAGTCGCACGCGCCATCACCGAACTTGGTGAAAAAGCCCATCACCGCTTCCGCCGCATGGTCGGTGCCGATCACCAGGCCGCCGGCCGCGCCGGCGATGGTGTACTGCGCCACCATGCGCATGCGCGCCTTGGTGTTGCCCAGTACGAAGTCACGCGACACCGCCGCCTTGCCTTCAAACGCCGCCACTTCATTGGCCAGGGATTTCACCGCCGGGCCGATGTTCACGGTGTGGCGCTCGTCCGGTTCGATAAAGTCCACCGATGCCTGGGCGTCGATTTCGTCGAACTGGGTTTCGTAAGGCAGGCGTACCGCGATAAAACGGTAGGCCTCATCACCGCTGCTGGCGCGCAGTTCCTGTATCGCCCGTTGGGCCAGCAGGCCTGCGGTCAGGGAGTCAACGCCGCCGCTGATGCCCAACACCAATGCTTTGAGCCCGGAATTACGCAGGCAATCCTGGATAAAAGCCACGCGTCGGGCAACGTCGGCCTCAAGGGCGGCCTGGTCGTTGAAGGGCGCTTGGACCTTGAGCTGCTGCGCAATCTCACGCTGTACGGCTTGCATGATTCACTCCTTGCTAGGTAGGGCAGGTACTTTAAAAACGTGGCGCAAATAGGCGACGAAATTCGGGTCGGTGCAGTGGGTCTTGCCCGCTTCATCGGAGATCTTCGCGACGGGCTGGCCATTGCAGGCGGTCATTTTAAGCACGATGCTCATCGGCTCAACCCCTGGAATGTCACAGGTCAGGTTGGTGCCTATGCCGAAGCTGACATTAATGCGACCGCGCAACGCGCGGAAAATCTCCAGAGCCTTGGGCAGCGACAGGCTGTCGGAGAACACCAGCGTTTTGCTCATCGGCTCGATGCCGAGTTTGTGGTAGTGGGCGATGGCTTTTTCGGCCCACTGTATCGGGTCACCGGAGTCATGGCGCAGGCCGTCGAACAGCTTGGCGAAGTACAAATCGAAGTCGCCGAGGAAGGCGTCGGTGGTGATGCAGTCGGTCAGGGCGATGCCCAGCAGGCCACGGTATTCGCGTACCCAGCAGTCGAGGGCGGCAATCTGGCTGTCGATCAGGCGTGGGCCGAGTTGCTGGTGGGCCATGATCCATTCGTGGGCCATGGTGCCGAGCGGCTTCATATCGAACTCGCGGGCCAGGTGCACGTTGCTGGTGCCGACAAAGCGCCCGGGGAAATCGTGCTTTAGCACGCTCACCACTTCTTCCTGCACTCGGTACGAGAAGCGTCGGCGCGTGCCGAAGTCAGCCACTTGCAGCTCCGACAGCTCGTCGCTGCTGGCGTTGGCGGTCAGCCAATCGAACTTGCGGTACAGCTGCTCGCGGGCCTGCTCGAGGATCACGGTCTGGTAGCGGTAGCGGTTACGCACTTCGCTGACGATGGCCAGCATTGGCACTTCAAACAGGATCACATGCAGCCATGGCCCGCGCAGGCGGATAAACAGCTCGCCGTTTTCAATGCCGGTTTGCACATAGCGCAGGTTGAAGCGGAACAGCCCGAGGAAGCGCAAGAAGTCCGGCTTCATAAAGCTGATGCGCTCAAGAAAACCAAGCTGGTCGGGGCTCAGGCTCAGTTCGGCGAGGCGCTCGATCTGGTAGCGGATTTCCGCCAGGTACGGGCGCAGGTCTTCACTGTTGCGGCAACGAAACTCCCATTCAACTTCCACGTTCGGGTAGTTGTGCAGCACCGCCTGCATCATGGTCAGCTTGTAGAAGTCGGTGTCGAGCAGGTTCTGCACGATGCGATCGGCAAACACACTCTCGCTCATAACGGGAATCTCCAGACGGGTCGGCGATGGGCGCCGACCTTTACGCACAATTAAGGAATGGCGCTAGTGGCGCATAGACCTGTGGGGTTTTGCCAGTGATTTTTTTGGGAGTGGCCACTGGCGCCATCGCAGCATAGGTATCTACACATCTTTTTATGGGTTGAATTCTTTGGTTGTCTCGGGGGTGCTGGGTACATATCCGTTATTTGGGTAACGGCTGCTATGGGTTCCGCTCTTACAGCGGGTCACTTTTGAAAGAGCCCAAAAGTAACCAAAAGGCTCTTGCCCCACCACTCGGCACCTCGCCTAGGCTCGGTGTGCCCTCACGCAGGCTTTGGACCGTGGGCCGCCGCCATGGGCCATCCTTGGCCCATCGCGGCTAAACCGGCGTCCTGCCGGTTTACCCACGCTCCAAAGCCTGCGTTCGGCCAGCGTGGTTTAACGGGGCGCCTCAGATCAAAATCAAGAGCAAGAGCACGGCGGCCTAGTAGCCGACCTGAGTGGTTGAAGCAAATCAAAAGCGAAGCCGAGGCGGCCTGACAGCCGACCTGATCTCTGAAACTGAACATCAATCTAATGTGGGAGCTGGCTTGCCTGCGATGGCATCAACTCGGTGTACTTGATGGACCGAGGTGTCTGCATCGCAGGCAAGCCAGCTCCCACAGAAAAGCAGATCTGCTTTTGCTGTGCTTTTGCCCTGCTTTTGCTTCAACCACTCAGGTCGGCTACTAGGCCGCCGTGCTCTTGCTTTTGATCTTGATCTTGATCTGAGGCACACCGAGCCTAAGCGAGGTGCCGAGTGGTGGGGCGAGGACTTTTTGGTTACTTTTGGGTCCTTCCAAAAGTGACCCGCTGTAAGAGCCAGCCCTTTCAAGGTCTTTGCCTAAATCGCGTCCTACGCCAATTCCAGGCTGAAATTAAGAAAAAAACGAGTTGAATTTGGTTCAGTCAGCCTCTCTCTTGGTCAAAAAATGATCATTTTTTGAGGCTTTTTCCAAAGACCTTGAAAGGGCTGGCTGTAAGAGCGGAACCCTACGAAGCCGTTACCGCAGCAATGGATATATACCCAGCGGCCCCGCGACAACCAAAGAATTCAACCCATAAAAAGATGTGTAGATACCGATGGCCATCGCAGGCAAGCCAGCTCCCACACTTGAAATGCATTCAAAATGTGGGAGCTGGCTTGCCTGCAATGGCGGTATTCCTGGCGCTAAACCACTTGCTCCATCATCCACTTCACAAAATCCCGCACTTTGGGCACTTCCGCCGAATGCTCCGGATACGCCAGGTAATACGCATCCTGGCTCGGCAACGCATGCTGCCAAGGGATCACCAGCTTGCCGTCCGCCAGTTCTTCTTCCACCAGAAAGCGCGGCAGCAGCGCCACACCGCAGCCCACCTGCGCTGCCCGAATACACATATAGAAGGTGTCAAAGCGCGGCCCGTGGTAGCTGTGCTCGGTGTGGAAGCCCTGGCTGGCAAACCAGTCATGCCAGCCCTGCGGCCGCGAGGCATTTTGCAGCAGCACCAGGTCGCTCAGCTGCGTGGGATCGGTGAACGGCTGCGCGGGCAGGCTTTCCGGCGCGCACACTGGCACCAACTCCTCGCTGAACAGTTTCAGGCTCTCGGTGCCGGGGCGTGAGCCTTGGCCGAAGTAGAAGGCCATGTCGGCCTTGCCTTGCAGCAGTTCGTCGGGCTCCTGCTCGTTGCACAGGTCCAAATGGATTTGCGGGTGACGCAGGCGCCAGCCCTTGAGGCGAGGCACCAGCCAGCGTGCGCCAAAGGTGTAGGGTGTGGACACGCGCAGTACTTCGGTCTCGCCGCCGTAGGAGCGCAAGTAGTGAGTGGACATCTCCACCTGGGTGAGGATCTTGCGCACTTCCACCAGGTACAAATCGCCCGCCGGGGTCATCTGCAAGCGGCGGCGCACGCGGCGAAACAGCAGGTGCTGGAGCAATTCTTCCAACTGCGCCACCTGTTTGCTCACCGCGCTTTGCGTCAGGTTCAGCTCCTCGGCGGCGCGGGTGAAGCTCAGGTGGCGGGTGGCGGCTTCGAAACACTGCAGGGCGGTGATCGAGGGCAAATGTCTTTTGTTCAGCACGGCACGCCTCTTTTTATTCTATGCATGAATAAACGGAATGATATCTCGCCTAATCGTCGTTTGTTGGCAAGTCTTGGGCCAGCTACAAATAAGGTCTGGATCGCCGTGCGGGCCGCGGCGCAATTTTTCTGTTTGTGGATTGAAGGAGTGACCCATGGTTGCCGCATTGCTTGATCGTCTCGGGGTAAACCCGGCGCTGTACCAGTCGGGTAAACAACCCGTGCATTCGCCGATTGATGGCAGCCGTATCGCCAGCGTGCACTGGGAAGGTGCCGCCGAGGTGGAGCAGCAGGTCAGTCGCGCCGAGCATGCATTCGACGCCTGGCGCAAGGTGCCGGCACCGCGTCGCGGCGAGCTGGTGCGCCAATTTGGCGATGTATTGCGCGAATACAAGGCCGACCTGGGCGAGCTGGTGTCCTGGGAAGCCGGCAAGATCACCCAGGAAGGCCTGGGCGAAGTGCAGGAGATGATCGACATCTGCGACTTCGCCGTCGGCCTGTCCCGCCAGCTGTACGGCTTGACCATCGCCTCCGAGCGCCCGGGCCACCACATGCGTGAAACCTGGCACCCGCTGGGCGTGGTCGGCGTGATCAGCGCCTTTAACTTCCCGGTGGCGGTGTGGGCGTGGAACACCACGCTGGCGCTGGTGTGCGGCAACGCCGTGATCTGGAAACCGTCGGAAAAGACCCCGCTCACCGCTTTGGCGTGCCAGGCGCTCTTTGAGCGCGTGCTGAAGAAATTCACCGATGCCCCCGAGTACCTGAGCCAAGTGATCATCGGCGGCCGTGACGCCGGCGCTGCCCTGGTGGATGACCCGCGCGTGGCGCTGATCAGCGCCACCGGCAGTACGCGCATGGGCCGCGAAGTGGCGCCGAAAGTCGCCGCCCGTTTTGCCCGCAGCATCCTCGAGCTGGGCGGCAACAACGCGATGATCCTCGGCCCAAGCGCCGACCTGGACATGGCCGTGCGCGCCATCCTGTTCAGCGCCGTCGGCACTGCCGGCCAGCGTTGCACCAGCCTGCGCCGGTTGATCGCGCATGAATCGGTCAAAGAAGAAATCGTCACCCGCCTCAAGGCGGCCTATTCCAAAGTGCGCATCGGCCACCCGTTGGAAGGCAACCTGATCGGCCCGCTGATCGACAAGCACAGCTTCGAAAACATGCAGGACGCCCTGGAGCAAGCCTTGAGCGAAGGCGGCAAGGTGTTCGGCGGTAAGCGTCAGTTGGAAGATACATTCCCGAATGCCTACTACGTGTCACCGGCGATTGTGGAAATGCCCGAGCAAAGCGACGTGGTGTGCACCGAAACGTTCGCGCCGATTCTGTATGTGATTGGCTACAGCGACTTCAACGAAGCCCTGCGCCTGAACAACGCCGTGCCACAAGGCCTGTCGTCGTGCATCTTCACCACCGATGTGCGTGAAGCCGAGCAGTTTATGTCGGCGGTGGGCAGTGACTGCGGCATTGCCAACGTCAACATCGGCCCGAGCGGCGCGGAGATTGGTGGCGCGTTTGGTGGTGAGAAAGAGACCGGTGGCGGGCGTGAATCGGGTTCGGACGCGTGGCGCGGGTACATGCGCCGCCAGACCAATACCGTGAACTACTCGCTGGAGTTGCCGCTGGCGCAGGGTATTACTTTCGACTGATCCCTCAAGTCGCAGTGAGATCAAAATGTGGGAGCTGGCTTGCCTGCGATAGCATCACCTGGGTGTACCTGATGTATCGAGGTGCCTGCATCGCAGGCAAGCCAGCCCCCACAGTTGGTTGGGTTTGCAATTCAAAATAATAGTTGTTTGTTAGGTCCTCTCCGGAGTCTGGCAATGCCATTACGCGAAACATGTTTATGGGAACACCTCACCCCCGGCCGCCCGGACCGCGCCGCGCTCAAGGGCGAGGTCAAGGTGGATGTGTGCGTGATCGGCGCCGGGATCACCGGGTTGTCGGCGGCTATTCACTTGCTGGAACAGGGTAAAAGCGTCGCCGTGCTTGAGGCCCATCGCACCGGCCATGGTGGTTCGGGGCGTAACGTGGGGCTGGTCAACGCCGGCATGTGGATCCCGCCGGATGAGATCGAAGCCGGTTTTGGCGAGGCGGTGGGCAGCCAGCTCAACCGCATGTTGGGCGCGGCGCCGTCGCTGGTGTTCAGCCTGATCGACAAATACAGCATCGATTGCCAATTACGCCGCGAGGGCACTTTGCACATGGCGCATAACGCCCGTGGCGAGGCGGATTTGCGCAGTCGAGAAGAACAATGGAAGCGCCGTGGCGCGCCGGTTGAACTGCTGACCGGGCAGGCGTGCGAGCAAGCCACGGGCACTAAGAAGATTGCCGCCGCCCTACTGGATCGGCGCGCCGGCACCTTGAACCCAATGGCCTACACCAGTGGCTTGGCCAATGCGGCGGTCGGCCTGGGCGGGCAGCTTTTCGACCATTCCCCTGTCACCCAGCTGGAACGTCAGGGTTCACACTGGTCGGTGCAGACCGCGCAGGGTTCTGTGCAGGCTGCACAGGTGGTGATCGCCTCCAATGCTTACACCGAAGGCGAGTGGACCGAGCTGCGGCGCAATTTCTTCCCTGGCTATTACTACCAAGTCGCGTCGGCCCCGCTGACCGACGACGCCGCCAAACAGATCCTTTCCGGCGGGCAAGGCTCGTGGGACACACGCCAGGTACTCAGCAGCATCCGCCGCGATGCTGACGGCCGACTGTTGCTTGGCAGCCTGGGCAACGGCAACCAGAAACCGGCATGGTTCCTCAAGGCGTGGGCCGACCGGGTGCAGCAGCACTACTTTCCGTACCTCAAATCGGTGCAGTGGGAATTCACCTGGACCGGCTGCATCGCGTTCACCCCAGACCACCTGATGCGCCTGTTCGAGCCGGCGCCCGGCTTGGTGGCGGTCACGGGCTACAACGGGCGTGGCGTGACTACTGGCAGCGTAGTGGGCAAGGCATTTGCCGACTACTTGTGTCACCAGGACCCCAAGGCTTTGCCGATTCCCTTTGCACCGATGCAGCCGCTGGCCGGAGTGGGCCTGCGCAGTTGCTTGTATGAGGCTGGATTTTCGCTGTATCACGCGGGCCAATGTCTGCGGATCGTGATCTGATCAGCGAAATACATGGCAAAAGCCTGCATTTTCTTAGCAGGCTACTAATCTGTATTGGTGCAAGTCGTAGCAATCACGCACTGTAAATGTGCAGTTCCGTTACGCACATTGTTACAGGTGCAGGAACTGTCGTTTATCCGACTGGTTGCAGGTGCGACCTGCCAGGGTTGTACTTTTTAGGCTCATTGGTTGCACCTCCCGATGCTAGACGGTTGCACGTCCTGGCAGAAGGAGGCGAAACGCCTGTAATAACAATGACACCGTGTCTTTTTGAAGAATAAAAAAGTAATGGCACGCGCCTTGCTCTGGGCTTTCCCTGAAAGTTTTGGTTGAAAGTCCGCAGTGAATTCGCTCTTTATTTATGAAGAATGCCAACAAACAAAAACCTCGGAGCACCACTCATGTCCCAGACGTTTTACAAGAAAGGCTTTCTGGCCCTCGCCGTTGCAGCGGCGCTGGGTGTTTCTGCGTTTGTTCAAGCTGATGTGAAGATTGGCGTAGCGGGGCCGATGACTGGCGCCAACGCAGCTTTCGGTGAGCAGTACATGAAGGGGGCCCAAGCGGCGGCCGACGTCATCAACAAAGCGGGTGGGCTTAACGGCGAACAGATCAAGCTGGTGGCCGGCGACGACGCCTGTGAGCCCAAGCAAGCTGTAGCGGTAGCCAACCGCCTGGCGGACCAAGACAAAGTGATCGGCGTGGTCGGGCACTTCTGCTCGTCCAACACCATCCCGGCCTCCGAGGTGTACGACGAAGCGGGGATCATCATGATCACCCCGGGCTCCACCAACCCTCAGGTGACCGAACGTGGCCTGGGCGCCGTGTTCCGTATGTGCGGGCGTGACGACCAGCAAGGTATCGTCGCCGGCGACTACATCGTCGACGTGCTCAAGGGCAAAAAAGTCGCGGTTATCAACGACAAAGACACCTACGGCAAGGGCCTGGCTGACGCCACCGCTCAGCAGTTGACTAAACGTGGCGTCAAGCCGGTGCTGGAAGAAGGCCTGACCCGCGGCGAGAAAGACTTCAGCGCCCTGGTCACCAAAATCCGCTCCACCGGTGCCGACGTCGTTTACTTCGGCGGGCTGCACCCGGAAGCCGGTCCACTGGTTCGCCAAATTCGTGAAGCCGGCCTCAAAGACGTCAAGTTCATGTCCGATGACGGCATTGTCACCGACGAATTGGTCGCCACCGCAGGCGGCGCGCAATACGTAGACGGCGTCTACATGACCTTCGGCGCCGACCCGCGCCTGCTGCCAGACAGCAAGACCGTGGTGGAAGAGTTCCGCAAAAATGGCACCGAGCCTGAAGGCTACACCCTGTACGCCTATGCCTCGATCCAGGCCCTGGCTGCCGGCTTCAACGGCGCCAAGTCCAACAAAGGTGAAGACGCTGCCAAGTGGCTCAAGGCTAACCCGGTAAAAACCGTAATGGGCGAAAAAGCCTGGGACGGCAAGGGCGACCTGAAAGTCTCTGACTACGTGGTTTACCAGTGGGATAAAGACGGCAAATACCACCAGCTGGAAAAGCAGAAGTAATCACGCGATCTACCCGGCACCCCTGAACCTTGTGGGCGCCGGGCTTGTGTGGGAGCCAGCTCCCACACAAGGCCAGCTCCCACAGGGAACTTGGTTGCCTGCCCCATCGTGACCGGCAACAGATCTGTCTTTTCCTCCAGAAGCGCCGCACACCCACGGGTGTGCAGGTGCTCACCGCGTGAGATTGCGTTATGGATGGTATTTTCCTGCAGCAACTGGTCAACGGTCTGACTCTCGGGTCGGTCTATGGCCTGATCGCCATCGGCTACACAATGGTCTATGGCATCATTGGCATGATCAACTTCGCCCACGGCGAGGTTTATATGATTTCCGCTTACCTCGCGGCGATCAGTCTGGCACTGCTGGCTTATTTCGGCATCGAATCCTTCCCGCTGCTCATTCTCGGTACCCTGATATTCACCGTGGTCGTCACCGGCGTTTACGGTTGGGTCATCGAGCGTGTCGCCTACAAACCGCTGCGCAACTCCACCCGACTGGCACCGCTGATCAGCGCCATCGGTATCTCCCTGATCCTGCAGAACTACGCGCAGATCGCCCAGGGTGCGAAACAACAAGGGATTCCTACCCTGCTGGCCGGCGCCTGGCGCGTCGATATCGGCAGCGGGTTCGTGCAGTTGACCTACACCAAGGTGTTCATCCTGGTGGCCGCGTTTCTCGGCATGGGGCTGCTGACCTACATCATCAAATACACCAAGTTGGGCCGCATGTGCCGTGCCACCCAGCAAGACCGCAAGATGGCGTCGATCCTGGGTATCAACACCGACCGGGTGATCTCCTACGTGTTCGTGATTGGTGCAGCCATGGCGGCCCTGGCCGGCGTGCTGATTACCCTGAACTACGGCACGTTCGACTTCTATGCCGGCTTCATCATCGGCATCAAGGCATTTACCGCAGCGGTACTCGGCGGCATCGGTTCCCTGCCTGGGGCCATGCTCGGCGGGATCATCCTGGGTATCTCCGAGTCGCTGTTCGCAGGGTTGATCAACTCTGACTACAAAGACGTGTTCAGTTTCTCTCTGCTGGTGGTGATTCTGATTTTCCGTCCTCAGGGCCTGCTTGGTCGTCCGCTCGTGGCGAAGGTGTAAACATGTCTGCTGCCAAATCTATCGATATCAAGAAAAGTGTGGTCGATACGGTCCTCGCCGGGCTGATTTCGTTGATCGTGTTCGGTCCGATCGTCGGCGTGGTACTCGACGGCTACAGCTTCAACCTGCAACCGGCGCGCGTGGCCATTCTGGTCGCCATCGTGATGGCCGGCCGTTTTGCCTTAAGCCTGTTCCTGCAAACCCCCAAGGGCGTGAAGATTCTGCAGGGGTTCGAGAGCAGTAGCTCCGGCGTGCACGTGCTGCCGCCGGACTACAAGTCGCGACTGCGCTGGATCATCCCGGCGCTGATCGTGATCGCCATCGTGTTCCCGATCTTCGCCAACAAGTACTTGCTCACCGTGGTCATCCTCGGGCTGATCTACGTGTTGCTCGGCCTGGGCCTGAACATCGTGGTCGGCTTGGCCGGCTTGCTCGACCTGGGTTACGTGGCGTTCTACGCCATCGGCGCCTACGGCTTGGCGTTGGGTTATCAATACCTGGGCCTGGGCTTCTGGAGCGTACTGCCACTGGCGGCCATCGCAGCGGCGTTAGCGGGGTGCATACTCGGCTTCCCGGTGCTACGAATGCACGGTGACTATTTGGCCATCGTGACCTTGGGCTTCGGTGAAATCATCCGGCTGGTGCTGAATAACTGGCTGTCGTTTACCGGTGGCCCGAACGGTATGCCGGTGCCTTCGCCGACGTTCCTGGGCCTTGAGTTCGGGCGTAAAGCCAAGGAGGGTGGGATTCCGTTCCACGAGTTCTTCGGCCTCGATTACAACCCCAACATCAAGTTCATGTTTATCTACATCGTGCTGTTCCTGGTGGTCCTGGCCGTGCTGTACATCAAGCATCGCCTGACCCGCATGCCGGTCGGCCGCGCCTGGGAAGCCTTGCGCGAAGATGAAATCGCCTGCCGTTCCATGGGCCTGAACCACGTACTGGTCAAGCTCTCGGCCTTCACCATCGGCGCGTCGACGGCGGGTCTTGCCGGGGTGTTTTTTGCCAGCTATCAAGGCTTCGTCAACCCGTCGTCGTTCACCTTCTTCGAGTCGGCGCTGATTCTGGCCATCGTGGTATTGGGCGGTATGGGCTCGACGGTCGGCGTGGTGATTGCGGCCTTCGTATTGACCGTGGCGCCGGAACTGCTGCGCAGCTTCTCCGAGTACCGCGTGCTGCTGTTTGGCGTATTGATGGTGGTGATGATGATCTGGCGGCCACGCGGCCTGATCCGGATCAGCCGTACCGGTGTGACACCACGTAAAGGAGTGGCGCCATGAGCAAAGAAGTCGTGCTCTCCGTCGAACATTTGATGATGCACTTCGGTGGCATCAAGGCCTTGAGCGATGTGAGCCTCAAGGTCGAACGCAACTCGATCTTCGCCTTGATCGGCCCCAACGGCGCCGGCAAGACCACGGTGTTCAACTGCCTCACCGGCTTCTACAAAGCCAGTGGCGGCAAGATCGAACTCAGCATACGCGGCAAGCAGACCAACGTGATTCAGTTGCTCGGCGAATGCTTCAAAGCTGTCGACTTCGTGTCGCCCAAAAGCTTCTTCAGCCGCGTGTACTACAAGATGTTCGGCGGCACCCACCTGGTGAACCGTGCAGGCTTGGCGCGGACCTTCCAGAACATTCGCCTGTTCAAGGAAATGTCGGTGCTGGAAAACCTGCTGGTGGCCCAGCACATGTGGGTCAACCGCAACATGCTCGCCGGCATCCTCAATACCAAGGGCTACCGCAAGGCCGAAAGCGATGCTCTCGACCACGCCTTCTACTGGTTGGAAGTGGTGGACCTGGTGGACTGCGCCAACCGCCTGGCCGGCGAGCTTTCCTACGGCCAGCAGCGCCGCCTGGAAATCGCCCGTGCCATGTGCACTCGGCCGCAGATCATCTGCCTGGACGAACCGGCAGCCGGCCTTAACCCGCAGGAAACCGAAGCGCTCAGCGCGATGATTCGCCTGCTGCGCGACGAACACGACCTCACGGTGGTGCTGATCGAACACGACATGGGCATGGTGATGAGCATTTCCGACCACATCGTGGTGCTCGACCACGGCAACGTGATCGCCGAAGGTGGCCCGGAAGCGATCCGCAACGACCCGAAAGTGATTGCCGCCTACCTGGGCGCAGACGAAGAGGAGCTGGTATGAGTGCACCTATCCTCGAAATGAAGGACCTGGACGTGTTTTACGGCCCGATCCAGGCCCTGAAAAAAGTCTCGCTGCACATCAACGAAGGCGAAACCGTCAGCCTGATCGGCTCCAACGGCGCGGGTAAATCCACGCTGCTGATGTCGATCTTCGGCCAGCCTCGCGCTGAGTCCGGGCAGATTCTCTATAACGGCGTCGACATTACCCACAAGTCGTCCCACTACATCGCCTCCAACGGCATTGCGCAGTCGCCGGAAGGGCGGCGGGTGTTCCCCGACATGACCGTCGAGGAAAACCTGTTGATGGGCACCATTCCGATTGGTGACAAATTCGCCCAGGAAGATATGCAGCGTATGTTCGAGCTGTTCCCTCGGCTCAAGGAGCGGCGCACCCAGCGCGCCATGACCATGTCTGGCGGTGAGCAGCAAATGCTCGCCATCGCTCGCGCGCTGATGAGCCGGCCCAAGCTGTTGCTGCTGGACGAACCGAGCCTGGGCTTAGCGCCGATTGTGGTGAAGCAGATCTTCGCCACCCTGCGTGAACTGGCGGCCACTGGCATGACCATCTTCCTGGTGGAGCAGAACGCGAACCATGCGTTGCGCTTGTCTGACCGGGCTTACGTGATGGTTAACGGCGAGATTCGCCTGACGGGCACGGGTAAGGAGTTGCTGGTGAACGAGGAAGTGCGCAACGCCTACCTCGGCGGGCACTGATCTGAAGGCTTGATGCAATAACCCATGTGGGAACCGGCTGCCACATAAAGCCGGTTCCCACACTTGTTTTTAGGGGTGTCCACAGGCTCCCCGGCAAATTGTGGAAAACAAATCCAGCCGCCCTCCAAAGCGCGACATATAGCCGCCGCAAATCCCTGTTTTGTCACAGTTTTGACTTGTCCCCATTCGCTGTGGAACCGGCTGTGGGTAACGTGGGAGTAGCTGGCTGAAAGCCTTTAACCACGTGGCTTGTGGCGTGGTGGTTGTTTTATGATCAGCTGGTTTTTCGAGACCGATCAAGGGTTTTGTCAACCTGTTTAAAGACACAGGTATATGACCGATTTATGTCCCCTCAGCCTGTGGATAAGTCTGTGACTAAACTCTGGAAAGACTGCCACAGAGGCCGGAATGACTGGCCTGGAGCCATCGCTCAGATTTTCCCTCTTTACAAGGGGCTACATACGCCCCGCCCAAGGTCAAGCAAAAAACTTTCTAAAACTGCCTACAGGCCTTGCACACAGCGGCTTTTGGCTTTTTACACTTGCCCCCAAAGACTGTGGGCGCAGCTGTGGATAACCTGCGCGCATATGGCTGCAGGCCACGGTGTATAAGGCTCTGCTCGGCGTGGTTAAAAAATGATCAGCTGTACATGAAGTTGTGTGCTTAGCGGTTGCCGCAATCGCGGCGTAAGGGCATTCTGCTGGCAACTTTTTTTCCGATGCCCGCAAGGAGAACACCATGTCCGACACGCTGTTTATTACTGGCGCCACCTCAGGTTTCGGCGAAGCCTGCGCCCGTCGTTTTGCCGACGCCGGTTGGAAACTGGTGCTTACCGGCCGGCGTGCCGAGCGTTTGAATGCCTTGGTCGAAGAGCTTTCCAAGCAGACCGAAGTACACGGCCTGGTTGTGGACGTGCGTGACCGCAAGGGCATGGAAGACGCCATCGCCAACCTGCCGCCTTCTTTTGCCAAATTGCGTGGCCTGATCAACAACGCCGGCCTGGCCGTGGGCACTGACCCTGCGCCTAAGTGCAGCCTCGACGATTGGGAAACCATGGTCGACACCAACATCAAAGGCCTGCTGACCACCACCAGCCTGTTGCTGCCGCGCCTGATTGCCCACGGCCGTGGCGCCGGGATCATCAACCTCGGTTCCATCGCTGGCAGCTACCCGTACCCAGGCAGCCACGTGTATGGCGGCTCCAAGGCGTTCGTGAAGCAATTCTCGCTGAACCTGCGCTGCGACCTGCAAGGCACTGGCGTGCGCGTGACCAACATCGAGCCAGGCCTGTGCGAGAGCGAGTTTTCACTGGTGCGCTTCGGCGGTGACCAGGCGCGTTACGACGCGACCTACGCCGGTGCCGAGCCGATCCAGCCACAGGACATCGCCGACACCATCTTCTGGGTGCTCAACACGCCGGCGCACGTGAATATCAACCGGTTGGAGCTGATGCCGGTGAGCCAGACGTGGGCTGGGTTTGCGATTGAGCGTGGGGCTAAAGGTTAAGACCGAGTTGCGGCCATCGCGGGCAAGCCCGGCTCCCACATTTTGACCGTGTGAACCCGAT